>JAYVNM010000001.1:0-7934 GCA_043758445.1 Akkermansiaceae bacterium
CCTAACGCCGATGGGCAGGGCGGGTCTATGGGCTGGGTCTCCACCACAGGCATTTTCGGAGGCGTCCCCTTGCAAAATCAAGGCTTCCAGCGCCTCAGAGGGGCGAAATTAGACGGTTTTTTCACCTAACAGCGAAAGTCGGTTTAAACAACCCGAGTGGCTCCACCGCCTGCTCCACCTAGGAAACTGATTGCGATGTCGGCGGTCTAATGGGTCTGTGCTAGACCTAACTCAATCCACTCAAACTCGCTTCAAATCAAATTTCGAGAAAACTCCGCTTGTCGCAGGAAGATGAAATCGTCACCGTCCGGTCGTGATCTCTTTAGCCAGAATATTTGGAAAGTCCGACCGGTTTTTTGAACTCCTCGCTTTGAGCGCGAACTCCGCCCATCAAAGCATCGAAGCCCTAGCTCGACTGCTCAAGGAGTCGGACGGCAGCTTGTCACTCGCCGAGCTGGCCGTCGCCCGCCGCAACGAGAAAAAGAACGCGGAAATCATCGCCGAAGAACTCGTCAAAGTCTTCATCACCGCGCTGGAGCGCGAGGACATCGAGGCGCTGTCAAACACGCTCTACCGAATTCCCAAGACCGTGGAAAAATTTGGCGAGCGCTATCAAATCATGTCTCATCTCGTGAATGCACGAGACTTCGCCCCACAAATGGTGATCGCTAAAGACGCCGCACTGGTCGTCGTGAGGATGGTGAACATGCTCGGCAACGCCCCCAAACTCGAAGACATCAAGGCGGAAAACGACATCATGCAGGAACTGGAAGGCCGCGCCGATCAACTGGTGCTCAGCTATTTAAAGGAAATTTACTCTGGTTCGATGGACCCGATCAAAGCCATGGCGATGCGAGACCTCTACGACCTGCTAGAAAAAGTCATCGACCGCTGCCGCGACGCTGGCAACGTGGTTTCACAGATCGTTCTGAAAAATTCCTAAGGCCAGACAACTATGAGTCTAGGTATTATCTTTTTGGTGATCTTCATCGCGCTGCTGTTTGAATACATTAACGGCTTTCACGACACCGCGAACTCGATCGCCACGGTGGTCGGCACCAAGGTGATGACGCCCCGCCAAGCGATCTTCATGGCGGCCTGCACCAACCTAATCGGTGCGCTCGCCGGCCATGCCGTCGCAAAAACCGTCTCCTCTGGCCTCGTGGACGCGCAGTTCATCTCACCCCTGGTGATCGTTTGCGCTCTACTCGGCGGCATCGTCTGGAATCTAATCACCTGGTGGTTCGGCCTGCCCTCCAGCTCCACCCACGCCCTCGTCGGCGGCATCTGTGGTGCGGCCGTCGCGAGCGCCCACAATAACTGGCATGCGATCCTCTGGTCGGTGCAAAAGGTGAAGGATGGCAAGATCGTGATGGAGGGCGTGTTGCACAAAGTGATCATCCCGATGATCACCTCTCCACTCATCGGGTTCTTCGGTGGCTTTTTGCTGATGGGACTGCTCTATTTCCTACTGCAAAAAGCCCGCCCGCGGTTCGTCAACCGGTTCTTCGGCAAGGCGCAGATTTTTAGTGCCAGCTACATGGGATTCGCGCACGGCATGGCGGACGCACAGAAGACCATGGGTGTCATCACGCTCGCGCTGGTCACTGCGACTGTGGCTGGCAGTTTCCAGAACATGCCGGAGTGGCTGGGCTTCCTGCGCATGGAAAAATCCATGCTCGCGGAGCAAAACATCAAGCTCATCAAGGACCCCAAGGCCACGCCGGAGCAACTCCAAGCCGCCGCCGTGACATTGGAAAGCGAAAGCATGCGCCTGCAACCCGGTGAATTTAAAGAAGCCTTCCAAACACTCGCTGCCAAAACCTACGCCGCTACCCACGACGCCGCAGGCGCGAGTCGTCTCACCGCCCTGGCCACCGCCACCCACAAGGCCGTCCTCGCCGCAGAGGAAGCACGCATCATCACGAAGATCCCAATCATCGGCAGTATGGTCGCAGGGAAATTCACCGACTGGGAAAAGTCCCTCAGTGCTGAGATGAAAACTGCCGAAGCTGCGGGCAAGCCCGCCCTCGTTAGTGCCGCCAGTAAGGTGCATGACCTCTCCCCTGACGTGCCCGCATGGATCAAGATCGTCTGCTCACTCACCATGGCCGCCGGCACGATGGCAGGCGGATGGCGCATCATCAAGACGCTCGGCCACAAGATGGTCAAACTCCAACCCGTCCACGGCTTTGCCGCAGAGACGACCGCCGCCACTCTCCTAGCCATCACCGGCAGTTTCGGCATGACGGTTTCCACCACGCACAGCATCACCACCTCGATCATGGGTGTGGGCTGTGCCAAGCGTTTCAGCGCGCTCAAGCTCTCGCTCGTCGAGCGCATCATCTGGGCCTGGGTCCTTACCCTACCCGCCGCCGGCGGGGTCTCCTATCTGCTGGTGAAAACCTTTCAAATTTTTGGCTGGGTTCCCTGATCCCGCCGCCGACTGGAAGTCTTGCCGCAAATCCTCCCGTTATGCACTTTGCCCGGATTTTCCTCATTCTGCTACTCCTCATCGCTTTTCCGCCTGCGGCCATGGCGCATCAGGTATCATCCGTGGAGTTGGAATTTCAGGATCTCAACACCCAGTGGCGGCTGTTAGGGCAGATGGACATCGCCTACATGCTGCCGGAAACCCGCACCATTCCGGGCGGGCTGCCGATGAGCCGTGCGGCGGTGATGAAGGCTGATCCGGAAAAGTTAGCGCGGATGCGCAAGGAAACCGAAGCCACGCTGCGGAAGCTCCTGCGCTTCACCTTCGCGGACCAAGAACTGGGGTGGCGGATCGAGTTCCCGGATTTTCAAAAAACGCCATTCGCGCTGCCGGAAGAGGCCGGCGACATCGCGCTGCTCTCCATCCAAATCCTGATCGACGCAGTGCCGGGAGGCGGGGAACTGCGGATTCACTGGGCGGGGGAAAAGGAGACGGAACTCATCATTCTAACGGAAGTTGGCGATGATGCGCGGGTAGTCAGCACTTTGCCAGGGGGGGATCTGATGTTGTTGAAACAAGAGGGTATGGGGAAATCGGTGGCGGTCGAGACCCCGGTGACGGGTGGCTGGGTGCAGTTCGGATTTTCCCATGTGATGGGGGCGGATCACATCTTGTTCATCCTGGGGCTATTTTTATTAGTTCCCAACTGGAAGGCGCTGATGGGCCAGTCGCTCTTGTTCACGCTCGCCCACTCGATCACGCTCGCGCTAGCGGTCTTCGGCGTGGTGCATGTACAGGGGATGATCGTAGAAAACCTGATAGCGTTCAGCATCGCGTGGGTAGGAATTGAAAACCTTTTGGTCCGCAAATTCGGCAGGCAACGGATGATTCTCGTCTTTTGCTTTGGGCTGCTGCACGGCTTTGGCTTCGCCAGTGTGCTAGCAGATAAACTCGGCAACACCCCGCGTCACCAGCTAACTGGCCCGCTGCTGGGATTCAACATCGGCGTGGAATTGGCGCAGATTTCCGTGCTCGTCCTCGCCTTCATCATCCTACTGCCGCTCAAAAAATGGACGCTCCAAGTGCAAACCATCGGCTCCGCATTCATAGCTCTGGTGGGCATTTGTTGGGCGGCTCAGCGGCTGTTCTTGCCGGGTTCGCCGCTTTTCTGAGATTGTCGATGTCCTACTAGCAAGTGGTTTGGTCTTAGTTTTGAAACAGGCGCGGAGGTTGGCGACACCTTGTTAATACAAATTTCTTGGCAGCGGCGGGATGGGATCTATTGTCGTAACTAGAAATTGTATTAACGAACCTTATTCCAATGACGACCCTACCCCAACGCGCCCCCGGTCTTTTTCCTCGCCTGTTGTTGCTGCTGTTAGTTCTTCCCGCGACGGCGAGCGCCCACACCGAGTCGGGTGGCGTGGGTGGTTTCCTCAGTGGATTCAAGCACCCTCTAACCGGACTGGACCATGTCGTGGCGATGGTGGGCGTGGGATTGTGGGGGGCGTTTCTCGGCGGACGCGCGATGTGGACGTTGCCAGTGGTATTCCCCGTGTTGATGGCCATCGGCGGGGCGATGGGTGTGTTGGGAATTCCGCTTCCGGCGGTGGAGACCGGGATCGCCCTTTCCGGTGTCATTCTGGGACTGATGGTCAGCTTCGCTGCGAAGCCGCCGCTTTGGGTGGCTACGGTAATCGTCGCCGTTTTCGCGATTTTCCACGGTCACGCCCATGGCACGGAGTTGCCAGTTGCGGCCAATCCGATCACTTTCGCCGTGGGCTTCGTGATTTCCACGGGCCTGCTCCATCTCAGCGGCATAGCCTTCGGTTTGTTAGTCAAGTGGCCATGGGGCCGGATCGCCGTGCGCGCGGGCGGCGTGGTGATCGCAGTGGTAGGCTTCGCGTTTCTCTTTAAACTTATCTAACATGAAAAGCCCCACGCTGCGCCGGACTGGACTCCTATCAGTTTCGGGGGTTTTCCTGATCCTGACTGGCACTGCCAACGCGCACATGGCGGTGGAAGGCGCTGGTCAAATCGTCAATGGCGTGCTGCATCCGTTGATGACTACCTCCCATGTGTTGATCCTTCTGGGACTAGGGCTGCTGCTGGGAATGCAGGTGCCGTTAGATCTGAAGACCCCGCTGCGAGTGTTCGCACCGGTCTCCGCCATCACCCTGATTTTAACCACCGATGACCGGGTTGCCGGAGTCTATCAACCGGTGCTGATCGGTATTGCTTTATGTATTGCGATCCTAGTGGGGCTGGCTTGGAACCTTCCGCAGGTGGTCCGTGCGGCTCTTTGTGCGGTGGCCGCCATCGGTGTTGGGCTCGACTCGGTGGTGGAATCCGGCACTGCCTTCGAAGTTGCGAAGACGCTGATCGGCACCTGGCTGTGCGCGAACGTGGCGCTTATTTATATCGCGATCTGCGCTTCCCATGGGGCGGACAAAAAGTGGGCTAGGACGGGCATCCGGGTGGCCGGCTCGTGGATCGTCGCCATTTCCCTGCTGGTGCTGGCATTTTTCCTGCGGAAATAAGGCTTTCACCCGGCCCTAACAGGGGTGAATATCTCCTTGAACGCCCGGCCCGAGGCTAATCCGGCATAGTCGTCGTAAGTCACTTTTTCCGCCGGTGGCCAGAATACCTTGGCGGCGATTTGGGCGGCCACCCACTCGGCGCAGCGTTGCGCTGCTTCGAGGTCGGCCATTTCAAAATCCGCCCATTCGGTGAGTTTGACTTCGGCGGCGGTGGTGCTGATGCTGAAATAACAAGGTGTCGGTAGGTCTTCCCCCCGACTGACAAGGGCGGCGGCGTAGAGCGGGAGTTGCAGATTGTGCCAGAGGAAATCCACCGTCTTGCCCTTTTCCTCACCGCCATAAACAGCCGGGCAGTCATGGGTAAGGTGAGTTGGCAGCGTGCTGTTCGCAGTGATTTTCTTGCGGTGCGCCCGCTCCGCACTATCAACTTTTCCGGTTTTATAATCCAGCACCCGCAGTTGGCCGGTGCCGCAATGGCGGTCGATCCGGTCGATCTTGCCGCTGAGAATCCGACCGTCAGCCATCGGTAGCATGACCGAGCGTTCGACATCGACCACCTGCCAGCCGTCCGCCCGGATGCCCGCCTGCACCCGCGCCAGCCAGAGCAAACGCTGTTGGATTGCCTCCGCTTGAATGCGGATGGCAAGCGGCACGCGCTGGCCGAACCACTCGACCACCACGCGCTTGAGTTCCGCACAGAGCCAGGCGTGGATCGCCGCAGAGTCATCGCACTCGCGGGCCTCGGTGTCGCGGCCCCAGCGTTCTAACACTTCATGCGTCACGGTGCCGAAGTCGCGTCGATTCCACTCCATCCGCCCGGGTTCCTTGCCCTGCATTCTCATCACATTTTTCAAATAGTAGCGGAATGGGCAGGCGAGATAATCCCGCAGTGAGGTCACACCCAGACTTTGCGGGGGCGCGAGGATTGCGGGCGTCCATTGCCAATCCGCGTGCCAGCGCAGACCGGCATCGGGCGGCTCGATGTCCCTAAACAACGCCTTCACCCGGGCCGGCAATTCCTCACGCGTGCTGGCTAACAGCAGGCGCGATGGCAACAACGGCTCGCCCCCGGCTCCGGATTTCCCGCAAATCACATCCACCCGGCCACCCACGCGACGGCATTCCAACATGGACTGATATAAAAAGGCATCCCGCGCCGCGCGGTCCGCGTCTTGCATCAGTCCCAGCATCGCCCGGCTCGCCTCGCTCAACCACGGCTCGCCGCCGCTGCGGGCGGGAACCTTGCCCTCATTCATGCCGCACAGCACGAGGTGGTGGCCTGGTTCGTGGAAAAGTTCCAGCCAACCCTGCACATCGAGCACGCGCCCGGCGGGCGGCAGCGGGGTGGGGGATGGCACGGCGGCAAGCATCAACTCGAGCCAGAATCCCGGCCCGCGTTTCACCCGGCTGATCACCGGTGCGGCTGCGGTGAGCCATTCCATTAGTATGTTAGAGCTCTCTGCGGTCGCCGGTCCGGTGCGGGCAAGTATTTCTAACATCCTCGCCAGCGTGCCGCCGAAATCGCTGGTTAGAAAACTCCCGCGCCAGCCTTCGAGCGCCACTGCGGCTTGGCAAAGTTCCTCAGCGGATTCCTTGTCATGATCGTTGCGAAAATTTCCCCCGGCGCATCGGCGTCGCAAATCCTCCGTCCGCACGACCATCCATTCATCCCGGAGTTCGGCCAAGCGCTTGGCTTTTTGTGCCCGCTTGCCAGCGACGAGCACGCCCGTTTCCGGGAGCGAGAGGAGGTCTGCTAGAGTGGCGAGCGTCGGCTCGGACAGCCACTCCCGCCAGATTCCAAACCAGCGGAATAGCCCGCCCGTCACCGGTGCAGACGCCGGGTGAAAGGCGGTCCAGCCCGCATGGGTGAAGGCTCGCGCCAGTTCGTCGCCGACTTCAGTATCCGCCGACCCCAGTGCGACTTCGTTAGAATGGGTCCCCATTTCAGCGATCACCCGCAGGGCCTCCGCCGCCTGCTGCCGGGGATCGGCGACGACAGACAAAGCACCTGCCGGGTTTGGCAGCGGGCGCTCTGCCCAGTTTACCAGCGGGCGACCGAGTGGCGAGAATCCGTCCGCCTCGCATTCCGGGGCACCAATCAGGACCGCGACGGGGACATCCCATGCCAGCAAGGCCCGCTCGACCAGCGGCGGCATGTCTGTCACGCCCGCGAGCACGATGCGAGTGACTCCGGGCGGTATTTTCACCCCCTCCGCCAGCATCCGGCTGCGGCTTTTCAGGTTCCATTCTGACAATTTTCGTTCGACCAGATCTTCCAATCTGCCGAGTGCCTCCCAGCGCTCTGCCTCCACCGTTTGCCGCAGTTTCCGCGCGGCGGTGTCCAGCAGCAGGCCGTTTTCTTGCAACGTCTGCCGGAGCCTAACCATTTCCTGCGCCAGCCCACCGGCCCAGTCGGTGCCGGGGTCCGGGGCCTCGGGAAAAAGCGCCGCGTAGGCCGTCCAATCCGCCACATTCTCTAACACTTCAACCCAAGCCACCCGCTCGATCCAATCTGCCGCTGCCTCGGCATCGCGGGTTTGCAGAAACGATCCCGGCGTCACCACTTTAGGGGCTAACAGCGCACCCGCCGCCTCGGCCAGCGCCTCGCGCAGGCGGCGACCGCTTTGCGCCGTGGGCACCACCACCGTCATGCCCGGCAGCTTATCGCGCCGTTCTAGCAGCCACGCCACCGACCGTGTTAGAAATGGCTGGTCCCAGCCGAGAAATACGCGCTCGATCATTGCTGCGGAGTGTCATCGGACAGGGCAGCGGTGGAAATCATTATTTGTGGGAAGAGTTTGCCGCAAAGGCCGCAAAGGCCGCGGAGGGACGCGGAGGGACGCGGAGGAAGAGGTGAGTGAGTCGTAACTATTCAGCACTCCAGCGGGGCATCGGTGAAGGCGGCTTTGATCGAGGCCATAAGATCCAGCCCTTTCTTGCGAACCGTCGAGATATAGCTG
>JAYVNM010000002.1:0-2508 GCA_043758445.1 Akkermansiaceae bacterium
GCGGCGGCAGGATGACACGAAACGATCCTTCATTGCAACGCTGCTTCTCTGGCGTAATCTAGGGCATGATACGCTGGCTAATCTACCTATTTGTTAGCAACGCGCCGTATGCTCACGCCCAAACGCCCGGACGAACAGCCCGAGTCCATGGATCGGCAAGTCCGCACGAAATAGGCAAATTTTCCGCCAACCCGTGACCATCTCCGCGGCTGGCAGATCGATCTCCGGGATCGGATAAATTTCCACCGCAGGGTCGATGCCGGTGGCGTCATCCGTGAAGCAGACGATGGTGACAGGCGTCCGGGTGTGACGGCGGACGGCGGATGCCAGCCGGTTTACATACTCAGGGCCATAGCGGTCTCCCCATTTGAGGCAAAGGACTGTCTGGCATTCGGCTTGGGAACCTTTGGTGGGCATGATGCTGTGGGAAGAGTGATATTGGAATGACGGTTGTGAATCGAACAGCCTAAAATAGAGCAGTGGCCAGCGAGGGAATTTCCCGAGCAGGCAGGGCGGTGATGTTTTCGTCCAAGGAAAATCGAAGATCACCGGGATGGATGACGTAGAGGTGGTCGAGCTGGAGGTCCTGCGTTGCGATATGCATCGACTTGGTGGTGCGTGGCGCTTCGGAGAGTTTCATTTCAAAGCCAATTCGCTTACCACCGACCATCGCTAACAGATCGAGTTCCGCACCCGCTTGGGTTTGCCAGAACCAAGCTTCATCCGGGCGAAGATGGGCGAGGATTTGCTCCAGAATGAACCCTTCCCAGGATACGCCGCTCGACGGATGCAAGCGAAGGTCAGCCTCGTTGCGGATGCCGAGTAGGGCATGCAGCAGGCCACTGTCGCGAATGTAAAGTTTGGGAGATTTGCGCTGCCGTTTGCCGATATTCTCGAACCATGGCTGCAATCGCCGGATCACAAATGCGTCTTCCAAGATGTCGAGGTGATTACCTACCGCCGAGCGGGTTCGCCCGAGGGACTGACCGAGTTCGGATAGATTGAGCAGCCGGCCATGAAGATGGGCACACATCATCCAAAGTCGCCGCAACTCCGTGGCAGGCACCCTGATGCCATACTGCGGAAGGTCGCGAAGCAGGAATGTTTCCACGAAATCCTTGCGCCAAGCCAGGGACAAGGACTCATCTACGGCAAGGAACGAGTCGGGAAATCCGCCGCGATTCCAGAGCCGGGAAATCGCCTCGGAACCCGCTTCTTCGATGCAAAACCCTTGCATCGGAATCAGGTGAATTCTTCCCGCTAAGGTTTCGGAAACTCCTTGGATCAGGTCGGGGGCCGCACTGCCTAACAGGAGAAAACGACGGTCTCTACCAGTTCGCCGGTCCTCGTCCACCAACACGCGCAATACGGGATAAAGCGCAGGGACGAGTTGCGCTTCATCAAGAATGATTAGACCCGCCAAGGCGGCAAGAACGAGTTTAGGATTTTGAAACGCCGCAGCCACTTGTGGATCCTGCATGTCGAAAAAAGTCGCGCCAATTTGGTCGCCAACTTGGCGGGCCAAAGTCGTTTTTCCGCACTGTCGGGGACCCAATAAGGCGGTCACCGGAGCGTTCGCAAGCGAATGCCGAATTTCAGCTTCGATCCTCAATCTTGAAATCATTCTTGTAAATTGCTCTATCAGAATACAATTTACAAGGATAAAACTCGGATTATCCAGTCCGCGCAACGATCCGCCTCGCGCAGGATGGATGGCGGCGCTCGGAGCTGCCTGGATTTTTCCCAAACGGCATACGGGGTAATAAAATTTTCCCTAACTAATTTCTCCAAGCCGCGCAGGACTCGCGACGACTCCGCAAGCCGGGGCACTGGGAGCAAACCGGTGCGGGCACCCGAACTGAGCGCCTCGTAAACCATCGAGACGGAATCCTCCGTCACCCAGACTTCCTCCGCTATGGCGAGTTGACCCGGAAGCCATTCGGGAGTCGTTTGTTGATGGGGAAAAATCTGAATTTCTGGCAAACAGGTGGCAATTTCCCCGATGAATCCAGTGGGTGTCCGGCGGGAATCTGTCAGTTGCCATTCTCCGTCTGTGGAAATATCAGCAACTGCTGCTAGCAAGTTTTCACCATCCCATCCGTGGCTGGATGATGGCCCGCCGATGAGGATGATTTTCCCACTCCGACCGCTGACCGGGGGCGGTAACACTCGGTTAAGAGCACCTTGTGTGACAATGATATTTGAGCAATTTATTTTGCTAGAAAAATCATGGATTGGTACGACGCAAAGGTCAAACCAACTCGTCGGCACGCTCGGTTTCATTAGAACGATGCTCCAGGCGCGATGCTTGCGGGCCAACCACAGCAGGGAGCAATGGGTCGCGTGGCCGGCACCAATGACAAGGTCTGGTTTGGGGAGTCCCTCACTCGCCCTCAGCGCCGCCTTAATGCGGGCGAGCGGCCCAGATTTCCCTGCTAGGGAAATCCGGTGGACCACGCAAGGCACTCGGCGGGCCAGCGCTTCGGCCAGACCGAGCGCTTGGTTTTC
>JAYVNM010000003.1:0-22625 GCA_043758445.1 Akkermansiaceae bacterium
CTCGAAAGCGAGTTCTGAGGTGATGGCGGTGCTGCTGGCCGGGAATATGGGAAGCTGAATCTGCGGCATGGCGTTAGCCTGCACCTCGCCCGCAAAAAACGCCAGTATGGGTCATCGGATTTCCTCGCCTATGCCCGCGAATCCACCGCTTTCATGGGTAGGTCAGGATGTCTGAGCCTAGCGCTTGCACCCACCGAAAAGCTAGTGTATCGCCTGCGGCGCGGCGGGTGATCCCGTTCCTACCCCATCTCTTATGATCAAGTGGATTCTCCAAAAAATCGTCGGCAGCAAGAACCAACGCGAGGTGCGCCGCATCCGCCCAACGGTGGCTCGTATCAATGAAATCGAAGAAGCGCTCCAGCGCGAGCCAGTCGAAAAGCTCTTGGAATTCACCGCGCAATGGAAGTCCCATCTCGCTCGCTATCACGCCCTCGATGCCCCGGCGAAACCACTCGTCGAGCGCATGGCCGAGGCCGAACTTCACACCACCGCCACCGCCCTCGACGCCCGCTTGGCCGAACTCCGGGAGGAATTTCCCTCACTCCCATCGACCATCCTCGCCACCCCCGAGTCGATCGAAGCCGCTAAATCCGCGTTTCATGAAATCGAGAGCGAGTTCGGTAAATCCCGCGCCAAGTATTTGGAAAAAATCCTGCCCGAAGCCTACGCGGTGGTGAAAAATGGTGCCCGCCGCCTCTATGGCCAAGAAATCGTCGTCAATGATCACCCGCTCATTTGGGAGATGATCCACTTCGACGTCCAGCTCGTCGGCGGCATCGCCCTCCACCGCGGGATGATCGCGGAAATGCAGACTGGTGAGGGAAAAACCTTGGTCGCCACTTTACCCGTCTATCTGAATGCTCTAACCGGCCTCGGCGTCCACGTCGTCACGGTGAACGACTACCTCGCCAAACGCGACTCGGAGTGGATGGGTTCGCTCTTCCGCTTCCTCGGCCTAACAGTTGGCACCATCCAGAATCAAATGCCGCCATGGGAACGCCGCGACGAATACGCCTGCGACATCACCTACGGCACCAACGCCGAGTTCGGCTTCGACTACCTCCGCGACAATGGCATGGCCTCCACCAAGGACGAGCAGGTCCAGCGCGGACACTATCTCGCGATCATCGACGAGGTGGACTCGATCCTCATCGACGAGGCCCGCACACCACTCATCATCTCCGGCCCATCCACTCAGTCGTCCCATCAGTTTGACAAATACAAGCCACTCGTCGATCAACTCGTGCGCAGACAGACTGAGCTCTGCAACAATCTAGCAGCCGAGGCGAAACAGTTGCTAGAAGCTGGCGATTCCGTCAACGCCGGTCGCGCGCTGTTCAAGGTGAAACTCGGAATGCCGCGCAACCGCCAACTCATGCGGTTCATGGAAGACCCGGAAATGCGCAAGCTCTTGGAAAAATCCGAACTGTCTTTCCACCAAGACGCGCAGAAAAAGGAACTCTTTGAACTCAAAGAAGAACTCTATTTCATCATCGACGAAAAAGGCCACGACTCCGACCTGATGGAAATTGGCCGCGAATATCTATCACCTGGTGACCCGGATTCCTTCACCCTGCCTGACCTCGGCACGCTCTATGCGGACATCGACACCAACCGCGCTCTAACGGACGAACAGAAATCCGCCGCCAAGGACGCGCTCCAAGTCCGCATGGATTTACAGGCCGAAAAAATCCATAACATTTCCCAGCTCCTCAAAGCTTACTGCGTCTTTGAAAAGGATGTCCAATACGTGGTCAAGGACGACAAGGTGATCATCGTTGACGAAAACACCGGCCGCGAGATGGCTGGCCGCCGTTGGTCCGATGGTCTCCACCAGGCGGTCGAGGCCAAGGAAGGCGTCTCCATCGAGAAGGAAACTCAGACCTTCGCGACCATCACGATCCAGAACTATTTCCGTCTCTACGAAAAACTCGCAGGCATGACCGGCACCGCCGAGACAGAAGCCGCCGAGTTTCATGACATCTATCGGCTCGACGTGCTGCCCATTCCCACCAACACCGCGAATATCCGCATCGACGAAAACGACCAGGTTTTCAAAACCCGCCGCGAAAAATTCAATGCGGTCATCGCAAAAATCGAGGAAGCCCACGCTAAAGGGCAGCCGGTTCTTGTCGGCACCGCGTCTGTCGAGTCTTCGGAAACTCTCGCCCGGATGCTCAAGCGGGCGAAGATCCCCCACTCGGTCCTCAACGCGAAATTCCACGCTCAGGAGGCAGACATCATTTCCCGCGCCGGGCATCTCGGGGCTGTCACTGTTTCTACTAACATGGCCGGTCGTGGCACCGACATCAAGCTCGCCAAAGGCGTCCCCGAGGCGGGCGGCTTGTTCGTCATCGGCACCGAGCGCCACCAGTCGCGGCGGATTGATCGCCAGCTTCGTGGCCGTTGCTCGCGCCAGGGAGATCCGGGCCGCTCGCAATTTTTCATCTCCTTCGAGGACGACCTAATGCGGAATTTCGCCGCCGCCGACCGCATGACTGCGATGATGGAACGCTTCGGTATGAAGGAAGGTGAAGCGCTCGAACACGCGTGGCTGAACAAGTCCGTGGAGACCGCTCAGAAGCGCGTCGAGCAACGTGACTACACCGGCCGCAAGCGGGTGCTCGACTTTGACGACGTGATGAACATGCAGCGTGAGGTAGTTTACGGCTACCGCAACGAGGTTCTAACCACCGAAGTCCCACGCGATTTGGTCAATGAGATCATCGACAAAACCATCCCCGCCAAAGTCCACGAATTCCTCGCCGACCGCGATGAAAAGCAGCCGGACTACAACGAGCTCCTGCATTGGGTGAACGCCACCCTGCCGGTGAGCGTGACGGCCGATGATTTCCACGAAAACCAGAACGAGGAAGCCATTTCCGCGATGCTGGTGGACAAGGTAAAAGCGGTCTATGGAGTCCGCACCGGTGATCTGCCGATGGAAGTGCTCGACCAAGAAGAGCGCCGCATGGTCCTCGTCGCCATCGATAAGCAATGGCAGGCCCACCTCTATAACATGGATGCCCTGCGCGAAGGCGTCGGCCTCCGCGCCCAAGGCCAGAAAGATCCGCTCATCGAGTATAAAAATGAGGCTTACAATCTCTTCGTTACGCTGATGGATTCGATCAAACAGGAGGCCCTGCAAAACCTTTTCCGCTCTGCTGCAAATCTCGAAGCCTTCCTCCAACAGCTCCACAGCGCGCCCCAACAACTCCACGGCGGCGAGTCCGCTCTAACCGAGGACAACATGTCCATGTCCGGCAGTTCCTCGAACCTCAATCCAGCGGCATTGCCCTCCCCGGAAGGCACCACGCTCAAGCTAAATCTGCCCAAGCGCAAACCCAGCTTCGCGATCGAAACCACCGGCCGCAACGCCCCCTGCCCTTGCGGCTCGGGGAAAAAGTTCAAGCAGTGCTGCGGGCGGGAAGCGTGAGGTTTTAACCTCTCGAGTAGCTTGAATTGTTTGTGGCTGGGACTTGCAGTCCCAGTCCGTGGTGGGGACAACCTGTCCCCACCCTGCAAGTTTGTCCATCACCCACACTCCGCGCAGCGCGGGTTCTGGTGCTACAAAGAGAACTGAACCGCATGAGCCTTGACGCTGGGGATGGGACTGGCGGCGACACCTTCAGCAACACCCGCGCCGCGCACCCTACTCGCCTCCAGAGTCGCCCATGACTATTGGCCTGTCCCTCTTGTTGCCTCTTGTTGGGCGTTGGCCTGTCCCTCTTGTTGGGCGATTTCTTATTTTTTCGGATTGACTTACCTCGGTAACTAGTTTTACTTGAGTTACCAATGCGAGCGGAAAAATCAAAAAAGAATACGAAGACCTTCCCTCTTGAGATTGAGGATGATCTGCATAAACGGCTCAGAATTAAAGCTATTGAGGAGGACCAAACCCTGCATTCTCTCATAATCGACACTCTTTCGGCTCGGGTGCAAGAGGAGCCTGCGACCTACGGTGTTCGTAAAACAAACGGAGAAACGGCATGAAAACCCAATACGTCAACGGGTCGAATCCATGGCCGATTCGATGCAGTGAACGCGAGCCTGTGCAGATCATCTCTGGTGATGTCCGCGACAAACTCAGGAACATTCCTGACAACACCTTCCAAACCTGCATAACGTCTCCTCCGTATTGGGGAATGCGTGACTACGGGCATGAAAATCAAATAGGAGCCGAAGATTCCCTGCCTGAGTATGTGACCAACTTGGTATCGTGCTTCCGAGACGTTCGTCGAGTATTGCGGGAAGACGGAACTTTCTGGTTGAACATCGGCAATACCTATACATCAGGGGGCAGAGCTTGGAGAGACAAAGATGCAAAGAACAAGGGGCGCGCTATGTCTTATCGCCCGGATACCCCGGAAGGGTTGAAGCCGAAAGACCTAATTGGTGTAGCTTGGATGGTGGCGATGGCTTTGCAATTAGATGGTTGGTATCTTCGCTCAGACATTATCTGGCATAAGCCCAACTGCCAGCCCGAGTCCGTAAAAGACCGTGTGACTGTATCTCATGAATATCTATTCATGTTCTCGAAAAGCGAGAACTACTACTTTGACCAAGACGCTATCAAAGAAACAACAGCAGACGGAAGGGCGAAGAAAAATAAACGAACGATTTGGTCTATTAACACCGAACCATGTAAAGAGGCTCATTTTGCTGTCTTTCCCCGCGCTCTGGTTCGTCCATGTATTCTTGCTGGTTCTCCCAAAGACGGGCTTGTGCTTGATCCGTTCTTCGGGAGTGGGACTGTGGGCGTGGTATCAATCGAAACAGGAAGAAAATGCGTGGGTGTCGAGGCAAAGCCAGAATACATAGAGATTGCGAAAAGCAGGATAAACGCTGCAACACCATCTTTGTTTATGGATTGTCTGCAATGACCGGGAAATCCCATATTCCATGAACTACGCAGAGTGCCTTTTTTAGTCCTTTTATCTGCAATTTTCTCTCGCCACCTCCATCGAAGTATAATGAGAAAAGTAGTTCTACACCCTCTTCGACGTAGCAATATCCTGGTTTTGGGTTCTGAGAACTATCAATTTTCATTTCAAGGCGGCCATTGGCCGCCTTAGCAAGTAGTTGCTTTGGGATTTCAACTAACTCATAGCGATACGAGGGTGTCCCCTTCTGCAAGGCTCTGAGAATCAGAATTCTTTGAATGCCTCCAAGATTGTTTAAGAACTGCTGACGAAGTCCAATTAGGTCTGAAGGATCGCTCCCCCATTGACCGCCTCCTAACTCCATAAACTTTGAGATGTGAATTGTGTTCTCTTTAATTCCTTTGGCTGCTTCGGTCTTCAGTGAGAACCGTTCTTCACCAATCTCAATGTCATAACCCCTTGATCCTCTCGGCGCAAGACTGGCCAAAAAGCGCGATTCGATGAGAACTCGCTCAAGGGCATATTCAAATTTGTCTTTGGAAAATGGCTCCCGAGAAAAAGCGTGATGTAGGCGTAAAACATCCCCAAAATCTTCTAGAACTTGACTGGTAATCAAGCTCGAGTCCCGGTCACGGTAGAATGTCTTCGGTGTCTGAAAAACCCCAACAACTTTGTCAACCAACTGGAGGCGATAAGAGGAGAGTTCAGGAATAGTGCAGATTAGCCGCTGTATTCTTTCTTCTTTGGTCATTCGGGTGGGGATTCTTGCTCACATTGCGATGCTGTGCGAGTTTTTTCTGCCCAACGTCTAGGTGTGGCACCGCCTACCGGGAGCGCCACGTTGAATACACGAAAATGTCAGTAACTACCATGAAACTTCAACTAGGAACGGGTAGGCGGTTGTCCACTACCGTCTTGGTCGGCTTCTTGGATTTCTGTTGCTTTGGCGCGTCGAGATCTCTTTGGCTTATCGTCATTACCCGAATCGCTCGGAATGCCATTTGGGTGTTGAGAGGCTGGAGTGGCATTGTCTCCGTCTGTTCCAGTGCAATTATTTTCATTTGTGGGTGTTGGTAAGTTGGATGGGTTGAGGTAGGCAATCACGCCTTCGGGCGATGGATGCCGAACGACATCTTCGCTGATATTGGCTTGGAAAAAGGCAGCAAGTTGCAGCCCAAGCTGCATCTCTTCTGGCGTAGGTACGCGGACACAGTCAAAAATACGGTGACTCTCCTCGTAATCAATCACGAAACCGTGGGTGGGGTAGGTCGAGGCGAGAGTCGTTGCAAGTTGCCGGGATGCGCCGAGACGCATCCCGTAGTCAACAGCGATGTCCATCGAACGCTGCATCTCACCAAGCTTGAGAGGATCAATATTCTGAGTGATTGGGGAATACAGCCCTGTCACGACATGGGCGGCGATCTCGGAGGCAGTCTTGGTCGTGATGACTCCGCCCGAGCCTGCTCTGACTTGGATAAAGAAATCCTGAAACGACTCCCATGCCGAATCGCTGATCGCCGCCAATGCCTTGGTAATATCAAGACCAGAAATCCGCTGCATGAACTCGTCCGGCTTGTGCATCTGCACATCCAATGGACCGAATTCAGCGCGGTCCCCCATTACGATGCCGTGTGCGCCTAACGCCAACAATGTTCCAGCGCTCTTGCAGAAACCATAAACATGAAGATCGAACCGCTTATACTGCCGCTGAAGAAATCTGGCCACACGATAGGCCGAATGCGGATCACCGCTCTAAGTAGAGAGAATCAAAATCACATTCTCCCTGTTCTTGTGTTTGGAAATCGTATCGATCAACGCTTCGCAAGAGGCGTAGGAAATCTCACTGCTAAAAAGGAAGATGTCGGCATTTGCATTCTGGGAAATGATGTCGATAGGGTCCGTCGAGGGCGCGTTATCGGCTGGCGGCTCCGAAGCAAGTGTGTAGTTTTTCATATTGGAAAGTTTCTGCCGAACATTACTATTGTACGATCGGTCGGGTTTGGGTGGTGTTAACCAACCGGTCGGTGATTAGGGACAAAAGCGACCCGAGAGTGCGGATTTCTGGGATCTCGTTCATGATGCACTTGATAGCGGGGTCATGCTGGTGAGCCAAGCGTTAAATAAGCGTTGTCGGGGAAGATTAGAGAAGGTCCAGCGGATTGGGAGCGCTTCCATCCGGAGCGTTTCATGACGTGAAGGTGGATCATTGGAGAAGGCCTGTCTCTCGTTCGTTTCGGAAATTTTTTGCGGGAGGAGCGGGAATGGTCACGACGCGTCGGACCTGTGGGTGATACCTCGGCATCAGTGTCCCCGGTCGGATAAAACACCGTCGCGCAATTCATCCATGGAGAGGGTTACGACTTCGCCGGATTTCGTCTGCCGGACTCTCTCTGCCACTTCCTCGTCGGAAACGTCGTAATCGGGGGCAGGCAACGAGTGGAGGAGGAAACTCGCCAGCGAGGCTCTCTGCTCAACAGGCAACGCCGCGACTTGTTCTTTGAATTCTGCAATGTTGACCATGCTAGGAGACTACCAAGGATTTGAGCCCTAGGAAAGGAGGATTGTGGGAGTTAGTGCTGAAACGCTGATTGAAGAGGTAGAAGGGACAGGAGTGTCCCTGCTCCTTATTTCCCCTGCCTCGCGGTGGCTTTGAGGCGGAGGGCGTTGAGGGCGATGAAGCCGGTCGCGTCGTCTTGATTGTAGGCTTCCTCTTGACCGCCCTCCATGGTGGCGACGGCTTCGGAATACATGCTAAACGGACTGCGGCGTCCGGCTTGCATGACGTTGCCTTTGTAGAGCTTGAGACGGACCTCGCCAGTGACGGTTTTTTGGGTTTCGGTGACAAGTGCTTGGATGGCGAGGCGCTCGGGGGCGAACCAAAAACCGTTATAAACGAGCTGGGCGTATTTGGGGATGAGCGAGTCGCGGATGTGCATGGACTCGCGATCGACGACGAGGGTTTCGAGGTCGCGATGGGCGGCTAACAGAATCGTGCCGCCGGGAGTTTCGTAGATGCCGCGGGATTTCATGCCGACGAAGCGGTTTTCCACAATATCGATGCGGCCAATGCCGTTTCTCCCGCCGAGCAGGTTGAGGACGCGCATAATGCCGTAGGGTGTTAGAAGTGCGTAGCCATCTTGTTGACCGATGGTTTTCACGTCTAACAACTCGGTGAGCAGAGAGTCGATGTTGTGGTGTCTGAGACCGATGGCGTTGCCTTTTTCAAACAAGATTTCGATATATTCCGCTTGGTCCGGGGCGTCCTCAGGGGACACGGAGAGGACATACATGTCGGTATCGGTCGGGGTGGTGGCGTCATACCATGGGTCTTCCATCGCCCCAGCCTCGAAGGAAATGTGCAGGAGATTGCGATCCATGGAGTAGGGCTTTTTCATCGATGCCTTGATCGGGATGTTGTTCGCATCTGCGTAGGCGATCATTTCCGCACGTCCTGGAAATTGCTGGCGGAACGAGGCGTCGCGCCATGGGGCGATGCACTTGACGTCGGGCGCAAGGGCCGCGGCGGAAAGTTCGAAACGGACCTGGTCGTTGCCTTTTCCTGTAGCACCGTGGGCAATGGCATCGGCCCCTTCGGCGAGGGCGACCTTGATCATGTCATGGGTGATGCAGGGGCGGGCGATGGACGTGCCTAACAGATAGCGGCCTTCATAAATCGCCCCGGCTTGGATCATCGGGAAAATGTAATTTGCCGCGAAGTCTTCTTTGAGATCGCCGATGAAGCACTTGGAAGCACCGGTGGAAAGGGCCTTGGCTTCCAGGCCGTCGAGTTCGTCGCCTTGGCCGACATCCGCGCAGTAGGCGATGATTTCCGCATTGTATTTGGCCTTGAGCCAGAGCAGGAGGACGGAGGTATCAAGCCCCCCGGAGTAAGCGACGACGATTTTCATGAGGCGCGGAGGCAAGCATGAAGCTGCGTGGCGGGCAAGCGATGATGTGAAGGCGGGGAAAATGGGCGGCGGGAGAGGGTTTTCATGGTCACGAGGTGTGGCTTGCCAAGTGATCGGCAGCCGGATAGTTTTCGTGATTGCCGCACGGGGGATTCTTGCCCACTATCCGGCCCCCGAGATCATGGAAGAACGTTACGAAATTCGCGGAAAAATCGGCCAAGGCGGTCTGGGTGCGGTGTATCGGGGCTATGACACGCGCATGAACCGCGAGGTGGCGATCAAGCGAATCTCCGTGACGAGTGATGATCCAGAGCTCCAGGAGGAATCCACGCGCCAACTCATCAAGGAGGCGGGTGCGCTCGCCTCACTGCAACATCCGCACATTGTCACAATCTACGACGTCGGCTCGGACGAGGACGGCCCTTATGTGGTGATGGAATTGATCAGCGGAAAAACGCTCGACGAATTGATCGAGCGTGCGCCACTGACCTGGAACGATTTCCGGGAACTCGCATTGCAAACGCAGGAAGCGCTGATTGCCGCGCAGGAACTTGACTTAATCCACAGCGATATCAAGCCGTCGAACCTGATGTTGACCTGGCTGCCATCCGGAAAATTCCAGATGAAGATCGTGGATTTCGGACTGGCGACCTTGACACAATCCCAATCGCTGGAAGAGCTGCAAGAGCTTGAGGCGGTGTTCGGCTCAATCTTTTTCATGGCCCCCGAGCAGTTCGAGCGGGTGCCCATCGACGTGCGGACAGACATGTATGCGATGGGCTGCGTTTATTATCAGGCGCTCACGGGTACCTACCCATTCAAAGGGGAAACGGGCAATGAGGTGATGGACTCCCATCTCCTCCATCAGGTCATACCCATCCAAGAAGTCCGCTCGGACATCCCACTGTGGGCCTGTGACTGGATCATGTGGCACATCAACCGGCAGGCCTCGGATCGGCCGGAATCCGCACGGGAGGCGCTGCAAGTTTTTCTCCAGAACGACAAGAATCCAAATCCCACGATGAGCCTCGGGAAGGCGGCGCCCAAGCTCGGCGTACCCGGGCATCGGATGGTGACTCCAGCCACAGGCACCCAGAATCCCTCGCCAACCCGGCGGGTGATTCCGCCCGGCCCCAAAGCCCATGCCACCGCGCCGGCAACGGTGCCGCAAAAAGTGCCCGAGCCGGAACCGGTAATGGACACCACCCGGCTCACCAGCGTCCCGCAACCGCTGCTGCCGCCGGAAGGTTCCAAACCCAGCGTCCATACCAATCCCCACGGAACTGCGGATGGCATGACATCGACTGCGACCGTCCAAATCAAACCAACCGCACCTTCGCGTCAGTACACCCTTCCCCCAAAAAAGGCGAATTCCAAGATTGGCAAGAAAATCGGAATCGCCGTCGCTGTCCTCGTTATTTTCGCGGTGGTGGGTGGCATACTATACAAGCAAATACAACAGAGCTGGGCCAGCAAGCGTTACGGCAATCTACTGGTTTTGGCGCAGCAGGAAAGCACCACCGAACTGCCAATTTCCATGGCGGAGCTCGAGCGAATGCTGGATGACGCCGCCAACGCAACTACCGACGAAAAACAAAAGACGATGATCAAAGCGCTGGCTCTGGCCAAGCCAAACGACGGCAGCAATTTCGAGAAGAGACTGGCCGATTTCGCCGCGAAAAACATGCAACTGCTGCCCGAATTCCGTGAGGCCTTCATTCGCGAGGTCATCACCAAACGGATCAGCGCTGAAATGGTTCCCTCCCTGATGGAGTTCGCCCGTTCTACCCTCCAAACCCCTTCGGCGATCGCTACGTTCCAAGCGATGACGCAAGTGGTGGGGGACGATGAATTTGAGGCTTTTCTATCCGTCGCGCAATACAGCCAGAACGCCAAGCTCCGGCAAGCTGCGGAAGATTGCGCAGTGGCCATCCTCCAGCGCAGCGCCAACCGCGGGAGATTGTTACCCCAGGTCAACGCCGCCCTAACCAGCGCCAAGGACCCCCTGATTCGCCAGTCGTTGCAAAGGATGCAGGTGGCCGGTGGTGGCAAATAAGCCGCCGCTACTGAAAATGGATCAGGGCGAATACACCACGACCGGTCCCAAGCCAGCTCCCTGCACCCGTCGCAGTTTTTCCACGGCTTTAGCCAGAGCCTCGGCTGCGGCGAAGGCTTCCGCCAGCGTGTTGAGGGGGGAAAAACTGATCCGCAGGCTGCTTTTCGCACGCACCTCCGGGATGCCCATTGCCAACTGCACATGGGATGGCCGCTGCTTGCCGGTCATGCAGGCGGACCCGGCGGAACAGGCGACTCCGGCCTCATCCAACAGAATCAGCAAGCCCGCCGCATCACAGGCGGTGAATGACAGGTGGCTGGTGTTAGGCAAGCGGTGGGCGGTGTCGCCATTGATCGTAACGCCGGAAATTTTTTCCAATACCACGGCCTCGAAGGTGTCACGTAGCTTCCCGACCTCATCCTTGGAAATCCGCGAAATCCACGCCGCCGCCGCACCCATGCCGACAATGCCCGCCGTATTTTCCGTGCCGCTGCGGCGTCCCGACTCCTGGCCGCCACCTAACAAAAACGGCTGAAACCGCAGACCGGAACGCAGATAGAGTGCGCCCACGCCCTTGGGACCGTGAAATTTATGCGCCGAGAGCGAGAGCAGATCCACCCCCAGATTCCGCACGTCCAAGGCAATTTTTCCCACTACTTGGATCGCGTCCGTATGCACCGGCAGCCCCCGTGCGTGGGCCAGTTCCCCCGCTTCACGCAGCGGCTGGATGACGCCGGTTTCGTTGTTAGCCGCCATCACCGAAACGTAGGCAGCTCCCTCTAACGCCCGGGTAAATTCCTCCAGATCTATTCGCCCGCCGCGCGTCACCGACACCTGCCGTGTCTCTCTTGTCAGGTTTTCCACACAGCGCAGCACCGCACTGTGCTCGATGGCGGAAACCACCGCCGCGCCCGGCCCGGTTAAGTTATCCAGCGAGTTAAGTGCGGTGTTCACGCTCTCCGTGCCGCCGCCAGTGAAGATGATTTCCCCGGCATCCGCGCCGATCAACTCCGCCACCTGGCCCCGGGCCTGATCGATGGCCTTGCGCGCCAATTTCGCCCCGCCATACGCCCCGGATGGATTCGCAAACCCGTCCCGCAGCCATGGCAAAATCGCCTCCAGCACCTCCGGCGGCAGCGGCGTTGTGGCATTGGCATCGAGATAAATCATGGCACCAGCTTCCTTCCGTTCGCACTCAAGATCAACCCGGAAAACCCGCCGCTCAAAACCGCCCAGCCGCACGGAAATCGGCAATCATGCCGTTGACCCAGCGGAAGAACACATCGCTCCAAGTCGCGGCGTGGCGGAACCATTCCATTGCGAAATCCTGGGTGCTTTGCAGGGGTGAATCGGCGGCGACGCAGAGTAAGGCGACCAGAACTAACAGATTAGCCAGATAGATCACCACCAGCGAGAGGAAGGTGCCATTTTCCTGCAAATCCGGTTGGTCGCGCGGGATCATCCACATGGTCCAGACCATGTGAAAAATCCAGGTGACGCCCATGAAGCCATAGAACACGCGGTCCCATTGCAGGGAATGACCGGCAAAACACCGCAGCGTAGCATAGAGCAGCGCGCAGACCACCGCCCAGAACGGCACAAAATACGGCGACAGGGCGATGACCAGATTGGTCTTGTTGGTCGTGATGTAGCCGCCCTCCGTGCTGACGTGAAAATCCATGACCTTGCCCCGAAAAATCACCACGAAAATCGCATGGGTTAGTTCATGGCCCAGCACATAGAGATAGAGGAAAAATGTCTGCAACAGTCCAGACCAGAACCAGCCGAGCATCACCAGTGCCCCAGTCGCGAAATACCAAAACTCCGCAGTTTTCCAAAAATCCTGCTCCACCGTGGCCTGCGAGAAGCGCGAGAGAAAAGTCCACGTCGTCACCCAGCACAGCGGCAGCAGCAACAACGCCAAGCTCCACCGCAACAACCGCCGCAGCCACTCGCCCGACTCCACCGCGTCATGAGTCTCCTCCATTTCCTCCGCCGCCGCGACTGCCGCCCAGACGAACTTTTTCCCCCGATTGCCACCCCGGCGGTTGGCTTGCTCGTGCGCCCGCCGGTTTGCTGAACTCAGTACTTCCGCAAACGAAATTCGCGTCCGCCGTTGATTTTTCAAGCGGCGGCTGGCTGTGGACTTGGGGCGGGCCTTCTTCACCATGCGGGGATGTGGACAGGGATATTATTTCGCAGATCTTAACAAATCAAGCGGGATCCTGAAACTCGTGAATTTCATGCTCCCATTGGGTCCGAAATTTGCTAGCGTGGTGTCGTTATGAGCATCTTTACCCAGCCGAGACCCATCACAGGCAAGGCGCTCACCAACGCCGTGGACATCCGCAGGCTGCCGAAAGTCCTGCTCCACGAACACTTGGACGGCGGATTGCGGCCTGCCACCGTCATCGAACTCGCGGCGGAACTCGGCTACACCGGCCTGCCCACCACGGATGCGACGGACCTCGCGGCATGGTTCCACCGGGGCGCGCAACGGGGAAATTTGCCGGAATACTTGGAGGGATTTCTCCACACCACCTCAGTCATGCAAACCCCGGAGGCGCTGGAGCGCGTGGCCTTCGAGTTCCTCGAGGACATGTATCACGACGGCGTGGTCTATGCAGAAGTCCGCTTCGCCCCGGTCTATCACACCACGTGCGGTCTCACCCAAGACGAGGTGGTCGCCGCCGTCATCAAGGGGCTGGAACGCGGCGAGCACACCTACGGCGTCGAGTGGGGCCTCATCATCTGCGCGATGCGCCACATGCCAAACTCACTCGAAGCCGCCGAGCTGGCGATTCGTAATCGCGATCTCGGCGTGGTCGGCTTTGATCTCGCGGGCGGCGAGGATGGCTACCCGCCGAAAAAACACGTCTCGGCCTTCCAAGCGATCGAGCGAGCGAATTTCTACATCACCATTCATGCCGGCGAGGCTTATGGCCCGGAGTCGATCTGGCAGGCGTTGCAATACTGCGGCGCCCATCGTTTGGGCCACGCCACCCGCCTGCGTGACGATCTTGAAATCCTTCCCGACGGCTCCTTGAAACTCGGCGGACTGGCCCAATACATACTTGACCGACGCGTGCCGTTAGAAATGTGCCTGTTGAGCAATCTTCACACCGGCGCGAGTTCGAGTTTGGAAGATCATCCCTTCGGTGTGTTTTTCCGCAATGGCTTCCGCGTCTGCCTCAACACCGACGACCGCCTGATGAGCAATACCTCGATGACCCAGGAAACAACTCTAGCGGCCGAGCTGTTTGATCTCAGCCTCGATGATCTGGAGAAGCTTGCCCTCAACGCCATGAAAAGCGCCTTCGCCCCCTATGCAAAGCGCATCAATCTGATTTTTAACTCGATCAAGCCCGGCTACACCGCCGCCCGAGCAATCACTAGCTGAGCTGTTAGCGAAACCGGCGGCTATTAATATTCAAAAGCCCCAAGGTCAGGGGCCTTGCCATGATATGCAAATCCGACATCCACTCCTCGATCAATGATAACACTGCCAGACTCGGGGTGCATAAATGAAGTCACCGGCAAAGCACCATCCTTCTGCCTAGGCTTGATTAACTCGCTTTCATCCAGCCCCATGAAATCATGATCCGATAGTCGGATGTCAGGATCGAAGGTATTGTTTGTCACATTGCTGTGGGCCACATCCAGGTTCGTAATCTCCTTACCGCCTTTGTAGGCCAAGTTGTTTTTCATGTTGTGCCGTGTTCCGGGAACCTGCATGTCGAAGTGGACACCATCCGGATTATTCACCCGCTCCAACATGTTATAGTTATTGCCGTTCCGATAGGCGGAATTATTGAACCAGTCACCGCCATCCAAATGATGGTTCGCATAAAACCCGCTCGCTTTGTTTTTCACCGCCAGACAAAATCGAACGGTATGCCGCGGCATCGGCTCCGGCAGGCGGTTGATCGCGGTGCTGGCCCAGCCTCCGGCCTTGAAGCCATTGCCGTCGCCAAGGCTCTTAAAGCTGTCCGAGAACCCATTGTAAAAGGCCCAGCAATGATCGAAGGTCACCGCCTCGTGGGCGGAAATGCAGTCATAGCCGTCATCACTATTCAACCAAGCCCGGCAGCCTCTGAATACATTGCCAGTCCCGCCCTTCCGTGGATGGCAACCGAAGCCATCGGTATTGCCACCCCGCCCGTCTTCGGAGGTGAAATCGTGGTTGCGATAGGCATCGCAATTGAGCACCAGATTGTCAGACCCAGCTACCAGATAGAAACCAATCGCCTGCCCGTCGTGCATCGACAACATTTCATAAATGTTATGGCTCCCCTGGTTCTCGAAGCATTCCGACTGCGTGTGACCTTTGATAGATACCCGCACGCCGATGACTTCCAGTCCTTTAAGATGCAGCCACGAGCCAGTAACAAGAAAGGCGTTGATCCGCATCCCCTCCGCCTTGACCCCGGAGAAATCAAACACCGGTTTCTCGCTCTGATAGGCGCAGTAAGTAATCGGCTTACCCGCACTGCCACTTTTATCCAACACCGTGACGCTGGCATAAATCCCCTTGCGGAGGGTGATCTGATCATCCGACATCAGGTACTTCCCGCCGCGAATGAAAACCGTATCTCCCGGCGCGACTACTTTTTGCGCCCGCTGCACGGTGGCGAAGGGTTTTTCCATGCTGCCGTTGGCGTCATCGTGACCCGTGGGTGAGACAAAAAACTCCGCCGCAACGAGGTGTGATGCGGTCATCACGAGCATCAATCCACCAAGCGCGGTTCTGAGGGTAGGGTGCATGGGTAATATGGATTTGAATCTCAGGTGATGAAAAATTACCGTCAACCTCGCTGTCGACCGGCAGTCCAAATACAGCCAAACACCTGTGCGTATTTCAACCGATAATAGCGCATCATCAATCGTCCACTCCCGACTCACAGCATCCTGCATAATCCAACCGAACCCTGTTTCCTCCGCCAACCGCAGCAACGCCCGAACGCTTGGCAAGCTGAGGATAATTACTTTGACGGAATCCGCTCAGCCACATAGTTTTAAAACATGGAAACAAGCCCAACCTGCAACCCTGCGTCACAACCAATCAGGGCAGCCAAATCCCCATGCCGTGCCCCGGCCATGAGCTACGCCGTTTGGTTCTTGCTGCTCGCCAGCGGGCTGATTTTTGAAGCGGCATACTGCCAGGAAAAACCCCGGCTCCACATGAACATGGACCGCCGGGTCAATCCTCCCGAATCCGCACCAGTCCTGAATGCCGCTCGTAAGGCGGCGGTATTAAAAAATAGCAACCTGATGTCATTGGATATCCCGACCGGGATCGCGAGACTGCAGGCTTCGGCACGCGGTGCGGGTGCCACCCTCTCACCAGTCACCGGCGCCGTGGAAGTCGTCAGCGCTGCGGGTACCTTGACCGAGGCCGCTCCGGGAATCGGTGGCTTCGACATCGTGACAAAATTCCTGCGAGATAACGCCGCACTCTACGGACTGACCGATGTGGACTTCGCCAATCTTCACTTCATCGGTGAGAGTGTCAGCGAGGTGAGCGGCTTGCGCATGGTCCGCGTCGAGCAAACGGTGAACGGCCACCCGGTCTTCCAAAGTGAAACCCGCTTCACCCTGGACCGCGATGGCCGATTGATCCGCGCGGTGGGCCTCATGGTGCCGAACGCCAGCGTCACAGCGGACGCCTCAGTCGTGGCGATCCCAGCCAAGGACGCGTTGATTTCCGCGATGGCCTCGGTTGATCTCGTGATCGATCCCACCACCACCACCGAGACCGCGAGCACCCCGAACGGTGATAAATTCGCCGTCGCGGCCAACGATCCACAAATCACCGCTGCCGTGCAAAGCGAGCTGGTTTATTTTCCTGTCGCGCCCGGCGTGTTGGTGCCCGCTTGGTCGCAGGTCAGCTTCACTGGTGGCGACATGGAGGGCGACTGGTACACGCTGGTGGACGCCGCCACCGGCGACGTGCTCTGGCGGAAAAACATTCGCGCCCACGCCTCCACTCAGGATGCCCGCTTCAGCGTTTACACCCAAGCGGACGGCACTACCCCCGCCGACAGCCCCGCCCCTCTCTCTCCCACCACCGCCACCACCGGATCGAACACGCAGCCAGCGGGAATCGCCCGCACCACCGTCAGCATGTTTGCGGCGCAAAACCTCACCGCCAGCCCGAACGGTTGGATCACCGACGGCGGCAATACCACCACCGGCAATAATGTGGACGCCTATTTGGACCGTTTGGCCTCGACGAGCAATGTCCCTGACCCGGGCACCTTGGACAATAATGGCCGCCCGATCGGCAACCTCGACGCCAACTCCCGTAACAGGGATTTCCTTGGCACCAACTACGACTACACTCCGCCCCCGAGCGCGGGCAATCCAGAAGTGGGCACCGCCACCACCGACACGCAGCAACAACGCGGCGCTGTCACCCAGTTGTTTTATCTGACGAACTGGTATCATGACAAGCTCTACGCCCTTGGGTTCACCCCGGCTGCGGGAAATTTTCAAACCAACAACTTCGGCGGCAGTGGTCTAGGCAACGATGCGGTTCTCGCCGAATGCCAAGATGGTGCCGGGGATACAGCCACCGGATCAAATAGAAACAACGCGAATTTCTCGACCCCGGCAGACGGAACTGCCGGGAGGATGCAGATGTACATTTTCGACGGCCCTACCGTGGATCGCGACGGCAGCCTCGACGCGGAAATCGTCCTACACGAACTCACCCACGGCCTTAGCAACCGACTCATCGGCAATGGCAGTGGTTTGAACTGGGACATCGGGGGCGGCATGGGCGAGGGCTGGAGCGACTTCTACGCCCTTTCGCTCCTGAACAATACCAACGCCGACAACCCCAATGGCAAGTATGCTTGCGGAGCCTACGCCACCTATAAACTCGCCAGTCCCATCGTGACTGACAATTACCTTTATGGCATCCGGCGTTTCCCTTATTGCACTGATAATGCCGTCAACCCACTGACCTGGGCCGATGTGGATGACGTCACGAATAGTCTATCCGGTGGTATCACCGCTAGTCCGCTGAACTTCAACGGCAACGGCGGCTGCGAAGTCCACAACATCGGTGAAATATGGTGCAACAGCCTCTGGGAAGTCCGCAGCCGGGTCATCGCCGATCCCGCCTTCGCCAATGGCAACGTGCCTACTGGCAACAACAAGATGCTCCAGATCGTCACGGATGCGCTGAAGATGACGCCGATTAACCCGAGCTTCATTGATGCGCGGGACGCCCTGATCGCCGCCGACGCCGCAACCAATGCCGGGGCTAACGAAAAATGGATCTGGCAGGGTTTCGCTGATCGCGGACTCGGCTACAACGCGGTCGCGCCCTATTCCCGGATGTATGCCTATGCGGCTGGGCATGTCGGCATCGGCGAGTCCTTTGATGTTCCCTACCTGGATGTGCAGAGCGTTGCGATCGACGACAGCATCGGCAACAACAACGGCGCGATTGACCCGAAGGAGCCAGTGCGGCTCACCGTGAAACTCAAAAATCCATGGAAGAGCACCGCCTTCAATGTGGCCTCCGCCACCGCCACCCTCACCAGCAGCACGGCGGGCGTAACGATCGTGACCAATAGCTCGACTTATCCGGCTATCGCCGCTTTGGGAAATGCCGATGGCACGAAATTCCAGATCCTCGCCCCAACTGGAGCCACGGCTGGACAGTTACTCAATTTCACCATCACCGTCACCAGCACGCTTGGCACCAAGGCGGTGAACTTCACCCTGCGTGTCGGCACTTCGGCAGGAAATGGCGCTCCAGTCACCTACACCAGTACCATCGCCGGCGGTCTGGCCATCACCGCAAGCTCCTCGCGCGGTGTTGTTAACACCCTAACGATACCCGATGATTATGAAATCGCCGACGTAAATTTCAAACTCAACAGCCTGACCCACATATACACGGGCTATGTGACAGCAATGCTCCGGGCTTCAAACGGCCTAGGTACCGATCTCATCAGTGTGACCGGCGCGGGCGTCAGTGGCTTCTCGGGCGATAATTTCATCAACACCGTGATCGACGATCAGGCAACGGGCGATCTCTTGATGGCACCTGATAGTGCCGCTCCCTACACCGGAAGCTGGAAGCCAATGTATAACAATGTGACCTGGGGAAACTTTGGCTACGTCACCGATCCAGTCGGAGAATTGAGCCGCTACAATGGCATGAGCAGCAAAGGAGATTGGAAGATCCTCGTCTCTGACCAAGGCAGCGGCACCACCGGCACGCTCAACTCCTGGTCTCTCATCATCACCCCCAAGGCCTACACTGTCACACCGTTCTCCGACACCACGCCGCCGACGGTGGCGGTCACGCCGACAGGAACCACCACCGCCTCCTCCCCCATCACCTTCACCCTGACCTTTTCCGAGCAGGTCACTGGCCTGACAACCGCAGGCATCACGGTGACGAATGGCAGCAAGGGCGCGCTATCCGGCAGCGGGGCCGTTTACACAATCCCCGTTACCCCCACCGGCCAAGGTGCGGTTACCTGTTTGGTATCAGCAGGCGCGGCGCAGGATCCTTCACTGAATAACAACACCGTCTCTAACGCAGCCTCAGTCAACTACGACTCACTCACCCAGTCCCCCACCCTCACCACGCCGCTGACCAACGCGATCACTAACACCCCGGTCACCTTGGCCTTTTCCCTCCCGGAAACCGCGCTGGCAGGATCGGTGAAATTCGCCTTCACCGGCAGCGCCAGCCGCACGCTCACTCTCGCCGCCAGTCAGCAAACGAGCGGCGCCCACAGCTTCACCTTCGCCCCGGCGAACCCCACCGCCGCCGCGCAAATCGCCAGCATCACTGGCGGCACCAGCATCCCTGATGGCACCTACACGGTTAACCTCAGCTATCAAGACACGTTATCCAACCCCACTGCCTCCGCCGCGAGCTCTAACATCCGCATCGACACCACCGCCCCTGTGGTGACAGCGCCCGCCAACGTCACCGCCGCGCCGACCAGTGCCAGCGGGGCGGTAGTGACCTATCCCGCCGCCACCGCGACGGATGCGGTGGGCGTCACCAGCCTGACGTATTCACAAAACAGCGGCACCAGTTTCCCCATCGGCACCACGTCGGTGACCGTCACCGCCACCGATGCCGCTAACAACTCCGGCACCGCCAATTTCACCGTAACCGTGACCGCGCTCACCGCCACTCAAAGCTGGCGCAACCTCTACTTCAGCACGATCAACAACTCGGGTAACGCCGCCGATAACGCCGACCCTAACAATAACGGCATCGTCAACCTGGTCGAATACGCCCTCGGTGGAAATCCGGTCAACGCCACGACCGGACTCTCCATCCTTCCCACCGCTGCTACCGGCCCCGGCAACACCTTCAAACTGGCGCTGCATCGCTACCTCGACCGCAACGACATCACTCTAACAGTCCAAGCGGCTTCATCGCCCGCCGGGTCGTGGACGGATCTCGCCAGTAGCATCAATGGCGCAGCCTTCACCGCCCTCGTTGGCGGCACCACTATCACCGATAGCGGCAGCGGCAATGTCCGCACCATCACCGTTTCCGACATCTACCCGATGCACGACCCGCTCCACCCCCTCCGTTTCATGCGCCTGCAAGTGAAATAGCGGAACAAGCCGCAGCGGCATGATCCGGAATTTCTGAGGTTGCCAGTCTCGGCAAGTGCCGTGTATGGTGGCAACGACACTTTCCCCATGTGGACCTTCATCAACGAGCACTGGCGCGATGCCATTGAGATCCTGCTTCTCGCGACTTGCATTTACCAAATTTACCGGGCCTTCCGCGCTACCCGTGGGGCGCAGATCTTGGTGGGGCTGGGGACCATTCTGGTGTTCCTCACCCTGGTCTCCACCATCTTCAAATTCGAAGTCATCAGTTGGATCATCAAGGGCGCGGCCACCTTTCTCGCCTTCGCCCTGATCGTCATTTTCCAACCGGAACTCCGCAACGGCCTCGCCCGGATTGGCAGTAACCGCCTTTTTTCGTTTTCCAACAAGCGCCGCCTCGCCTTCCTTGAGCGCTTCGCCGATGCGGTGATCAACCTCTCTAAAAAGCGGATCGGCGCGTTGTTCGCGATCCAGCGTGGCATCAGTCTCAAGGAACATCTCGACAGTGGTGTCGTGCTCGATGCCCAGTTCTCGCCGGAGCTGGCGATGACCGTCTTCCACCCTAAAGCCCCGCTGCATGACGGCGGCATGATCATCGCCGACGACCGGGTGGCCGGCGCGGCCTGCGTGTTTCCCGTGACGGAACGGCAGATGCAAGACCGCTCGACCGGCCTGCGCCACCGCGCGGCGATCGGCCTAACCGAACGAACCGACGCCATCGCGGTAGTCGTCAGCGAGGAAACCGGCGGCATTTCCATCTGCGAGAACGGCGTCCTGCAACGCAATCTAACTGAAAAACAATTCCGCGAGAAAATCTCCGAAATCTTCTTCTCCGGCAAGTCATCCCATGAAACTGAAAGTGAAACTGACCCACAACTGGATCGCAAAGGTCCTCTCCCTCCTGCTGGCGATAGCGATCTGGTTTCTGATTAAAACCCATCTCGCCACCACGGAAGGTATGTTCGCCAACCCACCGCGCGCCCGGATTGTCACCGAGCCAGCGCAGGGGACCGAGGGCGGTAAGAAGCACTAATCGGTCGCGTGGCTAATGGGCACTGCACCATAGATTTTGACTGAAGAAAGGTGGAGAATTTCCCACTGCAAAACGCCGATGACAGAGGGATTGAAGGCTCTCACGCGCATCTCCAGTCTCCGGCTCATTGGATTTCTAATACTGTTTACTCGCGTCGTGGTAAGTCGGTTGTGAGCACATCGCTCCCAGAGTCAGGTCGGCGGATCGCTTGGTCTAGAAAAATAAATAATTTCGGGCTTGACCTATTTGCCGATTGTTTTCTTAATATATTCTTAATCACGTTGATTTAGGTTGTCAGCTTGGCGCCCTAACCCCTCTCTCATTTTCGGCTGATAACCCGTTTCCGACGCTCAAGTCATGATCAATATGAAACAAAACTTACAACTATTCTTAGTCGGCATCTGCGCCATAATCATGTCTGCTTGCGCAAGCGGCCCCACTTATCGTGAGACGAAATCATCGCTCAAACCACAATCTGGAAAGGGTCTTGCGATTATCTATTATCAAGGAGGCTTTGTCGGAGCTGCTGCTAAAATGCCACTCTACATTTCCGACAATGTGGTGACAGAAAAATTCCAGAGGGCCAGCTTTGTCACATGTCAGGCAAATTCCGGACCGGTGCGAATTGGATTGAGCCTGAGTCCTGAACACAACACTATGACTGCTTCTAAAGGTGCTGGAAATGGTGCCGCCAGTGGCGCGCTGGGTGGTGCGGTGTACGGTTTGGCTGTCGGCGGTCCTATCGGCGCGATCGCGGGAGCTGCGGGTGGCGCCGTCGGCGGAGCGATTGGCGGAGCAATCGGTGGCTCCAATGCTAAGAAGCCTAAGGACGACTTTGTGATAATCAATATGAAGCCAGGTCAGACTCAATTCGTAGAGGTAATCATGGGACACCCACAGATGAGACAAGTGACGCGCGAGGAGGCAGAACCCGGCATCGCTGAATGCCATTGGTTGAATCCCACCGAACCCCCGAGAAATTGAAAGCTCACTTGTTAACCTTATCCCACTTGGCAGTCCCATGATAAATATCGGGACTAATATACTGGGCGTCATGACATTTTGTGATTTCCGAAGCTCTGGAATTTCAGAGTCAGGAGTGATTCGAGTTCATCTTGGCAGGTAGTCCCCAGGTTATC
>JAYVNM010000004.1:0-7781 GCA_043758445.1 Akkermansiaceae bacterium
CAGCTATATCTCGACGGTTCGCAAGAAAGGGCTGGATCTTATGGCCTCGATCAAAGCCGCCTTCACCGATGCCCCGCTGGAGTGCTGAATAGTTACCCACAATCAATCATTCACCAACGCACAACCCCGAGTCCATCGCCTTCCTCCAATACACCTCCGGCTCCACGGGTGCGCCGAAGGGCACGATCATCACTCATGCGAATCTGCTGGCGAACCTCGCGGCCATTCAATCGCTCTTCGAAACTGAAACGGAACATGAGATGGTCATCTGGCTGCCACCGTATCACGACATGGGACTTATCGGCTGTCTGCTTGCGCCGTTCTCCTTTGGCATGACGGTGACGCTAATCACGCCGGATGGGTTTCTGCGGCAGCCGGTGCGCTGGCCTCAGGTCATCGCTTCAAGGCAGGCGCTCGTTTCCTCCGGTGCGCCGAATTTTGCCTATCAACTGCTGGCGGAGCGCGTCGCGGATGCGGACCTCGCCACGCTCGATCTGAGCCGCTGGCGTATCGCCTTCAACGGTGCCGAGCCGGTACAGGCAGGAACGTTGGAGCGGTTTGGGCAAAGGTTTGCAGCGTGTGGTTTTAGCGCAGCGGCGTGGCTGCCGTGTTATGGACTGGCGGAGACGACGCTGCTGGCGAGTGGATGCAAAGGGAGCGCGGGCTTCCAGCCCGCAGCCAGCTCCAAAGCAGGCGGGACGCCTACGCACCCTACTGTCTCCTGCGGCCCACCCGCGCAGGACACGCGCATCACCATTCACGACCGCGAAACGGGCGTGAATGGTGATGACGGGCAGGAGGGAGAAATCCACGTCCACTCGCCCTCCGTCGCGCTTGGCTACTGGCGGAACGATGCCGCCACTGCCGCTGCTTTCCCGCAGCCAGGCACGCTGCGCACGGGCGATCTCGGCTTTCTCCACGCGGGCGAACTCTACGTCACGGGCCGCGTGAAAGACCTCATCATCATTCGCGGGCGGAATCTTTATCCGCACGATGTAGAGAACTGCGTGGCCGCGCAGTTGCCACCGCCACGGGGGCGAACAGCATCGCCGCGTTTGAGTTCTCGGGGAACGGTAGCGGGTCGGGGGCGTTGGGCGTCCTCATCGAGGCCCCACGCGTCTGGGTCGCCAGCGTGCGGAAACAGGATGGCGAAATCACCGCTCACATCCGCCGCATCCGCGAGGCCGTGGCGGAATCCTTTGAGGTCACGGCGGATTTGATCGCCTTCGTCGCGCCAGGAGATTTCCCCCGCACGTCCAGCGGCAAGGTGCAGCGCGGTGCGTGTCGGGACTGAGTGATGAACGGCACGCTGCCGGTGATTCACACGAACAGCCTGTCAGGAGTCGCGCCAGCGACCTTAGCTCCTTCATCCCTTCCTATGCCCGACTCCACCGCCACCTCCGGTGCCCTCATAGCCCACCTCGAACGCGGCTTGCTCGAATTCCTCCGGCGGGAGAAACTGGGGAATCTGGACGCGGTGCCGCATGACGCCACGTTCTCCAGCCTGGGCATTGACTCGCTGGGCGCGGCCTCGCTGGCCATCGAGATCGAGCAGACCTTCAGCGTGAAGATCACCGACGAAACGCTCTACGACTACCCCACGCTGCAACGTCTCGCGGGCTACATCGAGAGCCGACTGGCAGGGGCCGCTGACTCGACAGGCACCGCGAAGGAAACGCACCCGCGATCCTCATCATTCCCGCAACGCATGGCGAAAGCGATGGAGCGGGTGAATCAGCTTCGGGCGGCAAACCTCTATCTGTTCCATCCCGTGACATCCGCCGTCGAACCCGGCCACGCGACGCTGAACGGGGAGCGGATGATCACCTTTGCCGGGTATGAATACTTGGACATCGGAGCGCATCCTGATGTGAAGGAAGCGATGGTGAAAGCCATCGAAGACTTCGGCACGGGTGCTCATGGAGCGTCGATCATGGGCGGAAAGACGGCTTACCATGACCAACTGGAGCAGAAACTCGCGGTGCTGATGAAGTCCGAGGATGCACTGGTTTACACATCTGGTTTCCTGACGAGCTTTTCGACCGTTGCCGCCTTTGTCGGACCGGGCGATGTCGTCATTGGTGACTCGTTCAATCACGCCAGCATCATTGACGGCTGCCGCATGAGCGGCGCGAGGTTCGTCAGTTTCACGCACGGCGAATTGGAATTGCTCGAACGTGCGCTCGCAGAGAATCCATGCCCTCATACTCTCGTAGTCGTGGACGGAGTTTTCAGCATGGACGGTGACATCGCGAATATCCCGGAGATTTCACGACTGTGCCGGAAGTATGGTGCCTACCTGATGGTGGACGAAGCGCATTCCATTGGCGCAATTGGGGAGACTGGGCGCGGCGTGCAGGAATACTTCGACCTGCCATCCGATGCCATTGACTTAAAAATGGGAACGCTCTCGAAAGCGCTCGGTGGCGTAGGCGGATTTGTCGCTGGCAAGGCAGAGGTCATTGATTTCCTCCGGCATCACTCACGAGGCTATATGTTTGCCGCCGCACTACCCGCGCCGAATGCAGCGGTGAGTCTCGCTGGCTTGAAGGTGCTGGAGAACGAGCCTTGGCGCGTGCGCAGCCTGCAAGATAAGGCGAGGCGTTGGCGCGAGGGAGTGAAGTCTCTCGGTTTCGACACGTTTGCGAGCAAGACACCTGTCGTGCCGATTCGCATGCCGGATCAATCCACGGCGTTTGAGTTTACTTCCCGTTGTTGGAGTAACGGTGTGGTGGCAATGCCAGTCGTGTTTCCCGCAGTCGCCGAGAACGCGCCAAGGGTGCGGACGTTCGTCACTCTTGGGCTGAGTGACGATGCTATTTACCGTGCGCTGGAGGTGTTCGCGCTCGCAGGCAGGGAAGTCGGTTTGATCGAATAGGGAAGGGAGTCTTTGAGCACCTTCACCTTTGCCAAACGCTGCCTGGCCGATGGCCTCTATGTCACGCCCATCGTCTTCCCCGCCGTGCCGCAGAATGCACCGCGCATCAGATGCAGCATCACCGCGGCGCTGAGTGAGGCGGACCTCACGCTGGCGCTGGAGGTGATCGAGAGGCACCGGGAGTGGTTGGCGTGAGAAAGAAATTGGAAAATTGATTGGAAGGGGGGATGCAGATCTTCTCCCTATGACCTACATGACTTATATGACCTATCTCTTACTCTGGCACGCGGCAACTCGTATCCCAGATCAGCGCCTGCATTTTTCTAACAAACCGGCAAGAAACCAAGTGATCTGGACCAGTGCGTCTGAGTGAATAGATTTCCCTAACGGGGCGAGATCCTCGCGGCTGTCCGCTAATAGGTTGAGTGCGGTATCGACGGCGCTCTCGATGGCACCCTCGTATTCCGCGATGCCTAACAGGACCGGGAGATCGAGTGGTTCTTGGTCGAGGATGCGTTTGTTGAGTTTCATGCGCTGGGCCTCGGAGGCGGTTTCCAGCAGGTTGAGGATGGGCAGGGTGAGCTTGCCCTTGATGAGATCGGTGCGGAGCGTTTTACCGACGATCTCCTCGGAGCCGACGAGATCGAGGCAGTCGTCGTAAATCTGATAGGCGGTGCCGAGTTTCATGCCGTAGCTGTGGAGGCGGGCCTCGGTTTCCGCATCTAGGCCAGAGAGATTCGCGGCGAGGCCGGTGGCGGCGGCGAAGAGTGCGCCGGTTTTCATCTCGATGACGCGGAAGTAATCGGCCTTGGTGAAGGTGAGGTCGAAGCGGCGCTGGGTCTGGATAATTTCCCCTTGGCAGACCTCGCGAGCGGCGTTGCCGACCTTGCGGCAGATGTCGATGCTGTTGAAGTCGGTGGCGATGGTGAGCGAGTGGGAGAAGAGCACGTCGCCGAGTAGGACGGAGAGGGCGTTGCCCCATTTCGCGTTGGCGGTGGGGACCATGCGGCGGGTGTTTGCGCCATCCATAATGTCGTCATGGACGAGGGTGGCCATGTGGATGAGTTCGAGGATGACGCCGATTTTCAGGTGCTCTTCAGTGACGCCGCCAGCCGCGCCGCCGACGAGGATGGCGAGGGCGGGGCGGATGCGTTTGCCCGAGGTGTTGCAGATGTAGGAGACGTAGGGTTCGACTGCGGGGTCGAATTGGCGGACTTGGTGGCGGATGGCAATTTCCACCCGCTCGAGTTCTGGACGGACGAGTTCGAAGGGGAAATGATCGCTGCGGGGAGTCTGAGTGGAGGTGCTTGCCATGGTGGTCGGGCTGGAATGAACATCCACAAACTGGGGCGTCCCGCAACCCCGGATGTGATAAGCGCTTGAAAGAACGCAGGAGAAATGACGTTTTGGAGCACGATGAAAGTCAACTCAGTGATGATAGCGGTCGTTTCGGTGGCCGGTGGTATAGCAAATGCGGAAATTCACGGCTACCCGGACGGCCCGAAACTTCCCGGCCTGCCCTACTCGGTGCATGATCCAGCCCGCCCACAGCCGCCGGTGATCGTGCCTGCGGCAGCGGTGTGTGTGAAGCCGCCGTCGGACGCAAAGGTGTTATTCGACGGAACCACGCTCGACGCATGGAATTCAGCGGGTGGGGGACCAGCCCAATGGCTCGTCAAGGACGGGGTGATGATCGCGAACGGCAAGGACGTGCAAACGAAGGAATCGTTTGGTGCGGTTCAACTGCATTTCGAGTGGCGCTTGCCCGCAGGCCGCAAGGTGGACGGGCAGGCCGGTGGCAACAGCGGTGCCTACATCATGGGCCTTTATGAAGTTCAAGTTTTACAAAGCCATAACAACCCGACTTACCCGGATGGTCAGGCTGGGGCGCTGTATGGTCAGCTCCCGCCGCTGGTGAATGCGACATTGCCCCAGGGTGAGTGGCAGAGCTATGACATCGCCTTTGAGCCACCCGTATATACGGATGGAAAAGTGACTCGCCCGGCGAAGGTGACGGTGATTCACAACGGCATCGTCGTGCAAAATGGCGAATCCTATCTCGGACCGACCCAGCACCAGAAACTCGCGTCTTATCCTGCGACACACCCGGAAACCGCGCCGCTGAGACTGCAATTCCATGGCGATCCGATGGAATACCGGAACATGTGGATTCGCCCGCTTGGCAAGCGCGACCAAGCTGCCCCCACTCAAGCGCCCAAAGCCGAGTAAGGTGGATTTCCCAGGCCACTGTGCAATCATGCTTGCTAGAACCCAGCCGAGGGTTCTAGCTGGCGGCATCTATGAAAATGCGAGCGAGTTGGTTGTTGATTCCCGCCTTGGCCATCGGTCTCGGTGCCTGTGAGAAAAAAGAGGAAGCCGTAGCCGCGCCGCCTGCCATGGTGCCCGCCGTGGCGGAGGTGCCGACCAAGACCGCAGCCTTGCCAGCGCCGTTGCCCACGCCGCCACCGGTCCCCGAAATCATCGCGCCCAAGATCAACCCAGAGGAGCGGGCCGCCAAGTTAGGCTTCGTGAAATTTCTGCCCCAGGACACGGAAATGGTGCTGTCCTTCCAAAATGGTGCAAAGGCTGCGGATCGGGTAAAAAATTCCAAACTCTGGAAACTCATCCAAGCGCAGATGGGTGGCGACATCGGACCGTTTCCAGGTGACGACGCCGATAAGGCAGCCCCGGACGCAGCGCCGGCCAGCGAGCCAAGCGGACCCGCCGCGCTATTCGGACGCGAGTTCACGCTAGCCCTCGGCAAGTCCACCGCAGACCAAACCAGCAACCTCCTCACGCTCAACCGCCGCATGACTTATTTTCAAATGCGGATGCTCGCCAGTGCCTTCGCTAACGCCGTGAAAACCGGGGACTTGGACAATCTCGCGAAATCCATGGCCGACCGGCTCGGTCCGGAGCTGATGAAGGATCTCATCAAGGATCCTCAGTCGGGGTTGGCGCTGTTTGACAAGGCCAAGATGCCGCCCATTTACCTAGCTTTCAAATCGCTCGAAGCGGATCGCGCAGGAGCTGCCCATGAGGTCGCGGCCATGGTCGCCAATCTCGGTGAAGATGAAGACAATGTGGAACCCGTGAGTCTGGAAATTAACGGTCACTCATTCGCCGGCTCCAAAATCCTTGGCGCGAAAATTTCCGCCAATCTCGCCGAGGGGCGCGAGGACATGGATAAGGAACTGGATCCCGCGACGGTCGATCACTTACTCGCTGCTCTCGCCAAAAAGGATCTAGTCGTCATGAGCGGCACGGTCGGGGACTACGTGGTCGTCTTCATCGGCGGCGCGACGGAGGATTTCAAGCTGGCTGCCGATGTAGGTAATTCCTTGGTTGCCACCGATGCCCTTGCCTTTAGCGATGCCTATTCTAGCAAGAATCTCGCCGCCCTCGTCTATGGGCAAAAGGCCGCGATCGACACCCTCATCGCCGCCACGGGAGGTCTTGCGGACATCACCAACGGTCTGCGTGACGGACTCTCCGGCAGCGGCGGACTCGGCGATACCCGGGATCTGGAAGCCTTGTTCAAAATCGTCGGCGAGCGCGAGGCCGCCTTGCGCCAGCTCTCTGGCAACGATGCGCTCGGCACCGTCGCTTACTATGAGGACGGCCTCAAGATCGAGTCCTTCGGCGGCACCGACAACGGCATGGTCGATTGGAAATCTCCTAACAGACTCGCTCGTCTCGGCGACTCGGAGGACGTGGTGCTGTTCGCCAATCTAACGGCTGACGCGGTCTATGATGAGAAGGCCCGCGCTTACGCCGAGGCGTTGATGGAAACTGCCTACGCGATGACCCTGAAAGTCGCCGAAACCCCGTTGAAAAGCGAGGAAATGGCCAAGTTTCAGAAAATGGCCAAGACGTTTGATACCAAGTTCCGCCCGGACATGCTCGCGCTGTGGGACATTTTCAGCCATGATTACAGCGACAGCCTAGGCAAGGAAAGCGCCCTCGTCATCGATCTTAAGGGCGGTGCTCCCGCCGTCCCCGGACTGCCCCAAACGGTCGTGGACAAGGCGAAGGTGCCGCGAGTTTCCATGATCTGCCCGGTCGTGGATCGCGCCAAACTCTCCGGCTCATGGGACAAGCTCAATACCACTCTCACCGGCACCCTTGGTAAAATCAGTGAGATGAACGGTAGCAAAATTCCGATGCAGAAGCCGATCAGTTCCGAGAAAAACGGCAACACCACTTGGTTTTTCCCAATGCCATTTTTCACCGATGATTTCCTGCCCTCGGTCACTGTGGGTGACAAATGGTTCGTCGCCTCATCCTCGAAAAATCAGGCTCTCGATCTCATTGCCAAGGCTGACGCCGGTGGCGAGACCCGCACCGGGTTCTGGTTCAACATGAACTTCCGGGCGCTCGAAAAATACTCTGAGGAAACTGCGAAACTCCTTGCTGAAAACGCGGAGGCGATCATGGGCAAGCCGCTCGCGCAGGATCAGCAAAAGCTCATGAGGGATGCGATCGCCGTCCTCGGCAACCTCGATAAACTCACCATCCATAGCCGCCGCGAAGGCGCAGTAATGAGATCCAGCGTGCATTTCAAAACGCGCTGAGGGACTCGGCCAAAAATAAACCTCTCGACCAACTTGGCAGTTACAGACGCCGGGCAGAATGCCCGCGCCACGGTGGCCCGGGCATTCTGCCCGGAGCCTTTCCATACAAATAAGTTACTCCCAGTTCCAGACTCAGCGCAGCGCGGTGTTCTGGTGCTAGAAAAGAAAATAGAACCACAGATGGACACAGATAAACAGATAATGAATGAGTTACACGGTCCCGGTCACGGTCTGGAACCCTGTCGCCTAACAAATATTTCTCTAGCCATCAATCCGGTTTGATTTACCCTCAAGTTGAATCCTCATCAGCTTCGATTTTCGCTCTCGCA
>JAYVNM010000005.1:0-22291 GCA_043758445.1 Akkermansiaceae bacterium
GAATGATTATGTGAACTGCGGCAGGGTCATGTCTGGGATTCCAGCAACTTGCGCGTCAAATGCAAGCACAATTCCCCGAAATAACAAAGTAGAGTTACGGTCCTTTTCGCAGATGGATCGGTATTTGAGGCAAAAGGATTGGTCCTTATGGCGGAGGGAACGGTTTCTCAGGCAAACGGATCGGTTTTTTTGGGGGTGGAGCGGTTCGTTTGGCTGACGGATCGGAGGCTTCGCAAAACGAAACGGTAGGTTGAGCTGGCGGAACGGTTCGCGAGTCGAAAAGACCGTTGAACGAAAAAACGGACCGGTCCGCAGAATTGGCGAACCGATCCGTTACAAAAGGCAAGCATGAGCAGGTAGTCCACTTACGGATGGGACGGGACGCGGCGGAGTGCTGCCGGGACCTCAAGCCCTGAGTCGCGGCTACTTCACATCCGTATCATACAAGCGCCTAAAATCCGCTTTTAAAGGTTGGGCAGATTTTCCCATCGACTTCGCTCTCCGTTTCCGCTTTCGGAAGGGCGGATGCAAGGACACGCGGAAACTCCGGAAGCGATGGAAGAACTGGGGCGGACGGCGGCCGCGAAAGCCCGAAGTGGCTGCGTGATCGCCCTTGTCGGTGGCTTGGGCGCGGGGAAAACCCATTGGACCAAGGGCTTCGTCGCGGGTATCGACTCGTCTGAGATCGTCACCAGCCCGACTTTCGGACTCGTGCATGAATATTCCGGAGGCCGTTGCCCGGTGTTCCATTTCGATTTTTATCGACTGGAGACGGCGGCGGAATTGATCGCACTTGGTTGGGATGAATATCTGGACCAAGACGGCATCATCATCGCCGAGTGGGCGGATCGATTTCCCGAGTTGTTGCCGCCGGAAACGCTGTGGCTCAATTTCACCGTGGAGTCCGACGGCAGCCGGAGCGTGCGCGAGGGCCAACTCTGACTTGTTGTTAGAGAGCGGAAGCCGCACCTGCCAAACCACCGAGGGATTGCACCGTGTTGCCCACGGTTCGGCCTAGCAGATCGGCCACGCCGCAGGAGTTGAGGGAGCAGGCGATGGCGGCAAGCACGCCCAAGCGGATCAGTCGTTTCATCGCGTGAAATCATGCCTACCGGCGAGGCGGAGTCAAGCCGCCGGATTCAGGCCGGGCGGCGGGATTCAAAAAACAAGGTGAGTTCCTGGCGATTGTAAGTGAGATGGGTGCTCGCTAACAGCCCAAGTCCCGCCACAGCAGCGGTCGTGACAGCGTTCTGATAGAGTTGCTGCATTTCTGGGAAAGTCGTTGCTCCAGTGGTTTTCAGAGTGAAAATGACGAGGCCGCCGGGTTTAAGATTTTTCGCCAACCGGATGATCTGTCGGAGTGATTCGCGCGGGTCGCCATTCATGTCGGAGAGAATCGCGTCATAGGTCATTTTCGAGTTTGGCTTGAAGTCCGCCACGTCCATCTGGGCGAAGGCGAGATCGCGGCGATTATCGAGCTGCGGGTCGAGCTGCGCGCGGTCGATGGCGGTGACTTTGTAGCCCTTTGCTAACAGCTCGGAAGTCATGCCGCCGGGGCTGGCTCCGAGCTCCAACCAGTGGCTACCGGATCGCAACGGCGGGCGGTGGAGCGGCAGGTAATGAAGGGCCTCGGCGATTTTCGCGCCCGCGCGGCTGATGGTGTCAGGTGAGTTCTGGCCGATGAATTTTGTGCCGCCAGGATACCAACCGTTAGAGCAGCGTGGGCTTTGCATACCACAGAAAACGCCTTCTTTTCCGACCAGACAAAACAACGTGGGCCGGGTGCAGTCCTGAGCTTCCACGTCCTTGAACGCGGCGGTTTCCGGGGGGAAAAGCTGGAGTGTCCGGCCCCGGAGATTGGAGGCAAGGGCCTTGTAGTAGCGGTTCGGCGCACTGGGTTCGAGCTGGCCGATGAAGATCGCCTGTGGGGCGCGGTGGGCGAACTTGCGGAACATCGCCTGAGCCGCCTTCTCAATGAAGCCGTCCATCTTCTCGGGATTGCAAGGCCACGCGTGTTCCACGGGTAGATTCCAGCGGAGAAACATGGACGCCTCGGAGCGGTGGATTGCCGCCGAGTCATGGGTTTGGATCAGGTAATACTCGCTGCCTAATTTTTTAAAAATTTCGCCACCGAGACATTTAACAATATCCTCGGAGTATTCCGCGAAGATCACGGAAATACGAATTAGCCACTTGGCTGGCGGCGGGACATCAAGTGGCGGGGAATCCAAAATACACGGTTGAAGAGAGCAGAACTACCCGGCCCGTGAAGCAGGCGCAACTGCTGACTTGGTTGAATATCTCACACCGCTGTTCGCAAAATCCCGCTTTCCGCCATGCCGCCCGCCTCAATGAAGCCGGGGGGGACTTGGTCGATGTTGAGTTCCAGCCAAGCCTCCGCAGCCTCGCGGCTTTGGAAAATTCGAGTCCGCTCAGTGGTGCGTGACCAATATCCCAGCATCCGAATGATGCCATAAGTCGTTGTGCTATCGGTCACAAAGGCCAGCCAACCCCGGGTGCGATGGCTCTCATGACGAAGCACCAAGGCGAAGCGCAGAACCTCGTTGGCTGTTAGCTCCAGTTCCGCATGGCTGAAGTCGATCAGCCCATGGAAATCTGCCGACCAGCACGGATCGGAGGTCATCGCCGCAATAATTGACTTCAAATCAGCCAAGCCGGTTTGCCCTTGATACTCCTCGATCCGCAGCCGTCGATCCGAGTCGATCTGGTAGTGACCTACCGTTGCCGAAGATGGATAATCAGTGGTTAAAAGTTTCATAGGGTTCCTTACTATCGGACCCTTCGAGATGCTATTCGTTCAAAAAAATCAACGATCACACACCGGAAAATAACGGAATTTTAAAAATCTATCAGCCACAAAAAGATACGGATTTCCTAATGATCCGCGCTCCAGCCCTTTCAATATCTGACTAACATCCTAATTGATTCGCATGATTTAGGATCACATGCAGTCACGCTTTCCGTATAAAAATTTCCACGAGAGTTCAGTTCAGCGGCTGAGATCTTCCTGATACATCAACTTGAACCCACTCTGATGGAGAATCGAAACCGCGAATTCGTAGTCCTCGACGTGCATCGCCAGCATCGACTGCCCCTCGGGACTCGGCATGAGGGCATAGGCGAAGTCGATGTTCGTCTCCGCGATCATCAGCGAGTCGAGACACTGGAGCAGCCCCGGGCCCGACTCCCGCATCGCGATCACCACTAGCTCGCAAGTGGTGTAGGGAATCCCTTTTTCCATGAACAAATGCTCGGTGCTATCAGGATCTGAAACCACCAGCCGGGCCACCGTGGCATCCCGCGAATCTTGGACGCTTAGGCCAATGACCTCGATGCCCAACGACCGTAGCAGCTTCACCATCGCCGCTAACGCGCCCACGCGGTTAGGCAGCATGACGGAAAATTGACGGACCGGCTCGGCGTGGTCGATGAGGGTATCTGACTCCATGGCGGCGAAGCTATCCTAACCGCGTGGTCCGCGCAAGGGGATCGTCTGGACCGTGCCACTAGCCACATCCTGGATCACCAATTGATTCGGGCGGACCTCGGAAATTAGATATTCCGTGCCGTCCGCCGCCTTGAAATGCTGGCCGGGCGCGGCGACGTAACGCTTACCGGTTGCGGCATCCTCCACCAATGCGACCGGATCATGCGCGCTCGAAGGAACGCCGGCAATCCATTCCCGCGACTTGCCCGAGCCCTCATCGCGCACCTCGACCACGGAAATTTCCATCAGCTTGCCAAGGCTGACCTTGCTGTCCTCCATCCGTCGGCGCACCCGGACAACGGTTAGTTTCGAGCCGGGAATGGCATCTCCCGCCCGGACTTTCACCTCACGCGGCGATGGTCCCGCGATGCTGACAGTCGCTGTGTCGCCCTGGACCGTGGTGACATGGACCGGCACTTCCTTTTCCCGATAGTCCCGCATCACCAAGGGTGGCATGGCAAATGGCGTGGCGTTGCCGGACTCCGAGCGATTTCCGGTCTCGTTCTTGGCCACCTCGTTCTTGGTCACCTCGTTCTTACCCACCACAGCCACCTGACTCACGACTGGGTTGCTGAGAGTTTCCCCATCGAGCGGGAGGGAGGCCTCACGTTTCGGCACTGCCACCGCAGCTTTGGCCACGGCGGTATCGACTACCAGATCCATCGACCTGGCAATTTCCGCCGGAGAATCCAGCGCCAAATCTGAGGGCTGTGGCTCGCGGGAAATCAAGGCCGCGATCTCGGGATGGCCTGCCGCAGTTGCGATATCTGCCGCCGTCCGCCCGTCTGGATCCGTGGTGAAACGGCTCGCTCCGATGTCGAGCAGCAATTTCACCGCCTCCGTATTCCCGTTTTGTGCGGCGATCATCAACGGCGTCCGACCATCTTCCATGCGGGCATAAACAGATGCGCCGTAGTTGGTCAGCGAGTCGATCACATCCGCTCGGCCGACCAGTGCGGCCAAAAGCAATGCGGGGTCAAGATCCTCACGAACATAAGCCGCCAGTTCTCCCACCGCACCGGGTTTACCCTCCCGCACGGCGAGCATCAGCGGCTTAAACCCTTCGCTGTCCTTCAGCCGTGGGTCCGCGCCCTGACGCAGGAGCCAGTGCACCATTTCTGTCTGGTCCGCCAACACCGCCGCCATCAAGGGCGTGCGTCCAGTGGTGCTGCGCAAATCAACACCCAGGCCGCGTTTGAGTAAATAGTCAGCAGATCCCTGCGCCCCGGCCGCCGCCGCCGCGTGAAGGGCGGAGTCCCCTTCCGTGTTCAGAGTGTCCGCGTGAAATCCGCCTGAAACGAACTTCTTCAGTGCCGGCACATCATTCTCACGGCTGGCGCGGAACCAATCCTCCGGCGTGAGCTTGTAACCAGCCTCTCCCAGATCGGATTTGACGGTCTCGGCAGTCCGCTTCTTGCAAGAAGGCAGCACCGCGAACGAAATCGCCATCATCATCAAGCACCTCGAAATCCAATTCATGAAGAGATGAATACTTTAGTTTTCCTAAGCATTCAATCCCGAACCTTCATTGGGCTCGATTCCACCAATCCGGCAAATTCCCTCACGGATCGTGAAGCGCACATTGCACCCGCAGAGCGAGGCTCCGAAAATCCGCGACGCCTCATTCCTGCGGGTCGCCGGGCGTGGATCAAGCGAGAGTGCCTCCAAAATCACCGCCCGCGCCCGTGCCGGCAAGCGGGCGAAATCATCGGCAACGCCTGGCTCCACCACCACCGGCAGGCGCTCGATGACGTCTGCCGCGTAGCCAGCCGCCGCTTCTGGCAAGGCCTCGGTGTAGGGTAAATACGGCTTCACATCATACACCGGCGTGCCATCCAGCAAATCCAACCCGCCTAGCAACAACACCGGCGAATCCGGCGTGCCCGTGTCGATTCCCTCCAGCCTAACCAACGATAGCCCGAGTCCGTTAGGGCGGAAGGTTGCACGACTGGCGAAGACCCCGATGCGCTGGTTCCCGCCCAACCGAGGCGGGCGGACCGTGGGGTTCCAGCCTTGGGCGACGGTTTCGTGAAAGCCGAAAATCAGCCACAAATGCGAAAACCCTTCGATCCCACGGACCGCCTCGGGGCTGCGGTATTGCGGATGAAACACCAGCCTCCCCCACGCGCTCGGACACAGCCCAGGCTGCCGCGGTACTGCGAATTTCCCGCCGAAACACGAACGCACCGTGGCGATTGGATCAAGCGTCATCTGCCTCCTTCTTTCCACCTTGCGGAAAATTTCCCGCCTTTCCGGTTTCTAAAATCCCATCAGGATTCCGCCTTGAACATCCAAGCATACTCGGTGTCATTCATGGCAACGGAGATTTCATTGAAATTTTCCACCAGTGCGGATAAGGGCTCGGGATTCATTCGGGTATTGTTAGGTGTCGGATCAAGTCCGGTCATACCCAGAACCTTCTCACATGCGGACATGACGTAGGGTGAGAAGCTACCATCCCTCCGGAACATCGTTTCATAGATGACTTCACGCTTGTCCGCGATATTGGCCAGCATTTCGCGGGCGGAGCGGTCATCCTGCTCCATCGCTTTGATGGCGAGAATGGTTTTGAGCGGATCGAGCCTCACCTGTCCCTTGTCGGTAGGGAGATCGTTGCCCGTCCGGGCTGACCACTTGCCGGTCTTTTTGGCCATGAGTTCCGACACATACACCCGCAACTTGTTTTTACGGATGACGTGAAACACCGGCGGATGCGTTCTTTCCAAATGCCTGATCAAAAATGGCGTCCGCTGGGTGATGTCACCATCGGTCGGGATCAGGTTGAAGGCGAAATATTTCATGTCGATGACCACGGGTTGGCCCTTCGCCATTACTAACAGGCTTTCGAGATAGCGCTGATAGAGTTGGCTATGGGTGACCGGATTGACGAATCGCGGCTCTTTCTCCACCTCACGCGCCACAAACGAGTAAAACCGATGCTGGCCGGACAAATCTCCATGGAAGATCTCATCCGCATTGAATGCCCCGTATTTCATCAACAACTCCCGCAACACCGTCGTGCCGCTGCGCTGACGCCCGATTATATAGATTAGCTTACTCATATTTAGTCACTGCCTGAAAAACCACCGGTTTCCCGATGAATGACGCCATGTCAGCCGAGGTGTCAAGGCTATCGCCGCAAAACTTATGTCTGCCATGGGGACGAGCAGGTCTGGGATGCCGGGGGTGGCGGGACCTGCGGGGCGATTTTTTTTAAGTGTGGGCGCGATTTTTATGGTTTGGGACGGTAACCGTCCGTGCTGTACATTTCCCGCTCGGTGTGCGTTTTTTTTAACGTCCGTGCGGTGCATTTTCCTCTCTGTGCGGAGTTTTTCCTGTCCGGGGCGTGGTTTTTTGCGCTCTGGGCGGGGGGGCGGCCGGGCGGGCTTTTTCCTGTCGCGGTTATCTCCTCTGGTTTTTCGCTTGGCTGCGTGGAGTTGAATAGTGGTGTTGAATAGTGGTAGCGGACGGCGGCGGGAGGCGATAGGGATTTCCCGTGATCGCGGAGCCTGAGAAGAAAAGAAACACCGGGACCGTGGTAACCCTGCTGGGGATGCTGCCGGTGCTTTATGTGCTGAGTGCTGGGCCGGTGGCGCGGATTTATTATGGAAGCAAATGGTCAAAGACTGTCGAAAGGTTTTATTATCCACTGGAATGGGCTGGGGAGCATTCTAGCTGGGTAAATAAGACGATGACAGAGTATATACGGCTGTGGTGGAAAATTTAGCAATGGTGTCCTCTGGCGGTGATTGCGGTACGAGCTAGCCGATGTGACAAAGAGACGTGGGTCAGAGCAATAATGTTTTCATGGTGGTGGCGAGTCGTTAGGTGACCGGGCCCGTTGCGCACGGCGATCGTTGACCCAAATCCCTCAAAATACCACCGCCCATCTTTGACCTCTGGCAGAACAGTGCTCCACAAACCATCGCCACCCTTCTTTCAACCGCCGATGCGCCTACCTCCGCTGACTACCGGATGCGCACCTGGCGCAGCTTCATAACTAACAGGATGATTTGCAGTGCCACCATCCTGTGCATCATATGCGCAGCTTGTGTGACAAAGTAGGTGCCGTCCGCGATGATCACACGAACCGGTTCCTCCCTAGCCTTTCATTCGCCTGCGCGCTAGGTCCGCACGGCATCGCGCGCATTGGTGAGAGTGTATAAGAAATCGCCGGGGTCTATTTAGTGATATCCCACTACTTGCCGCCGGACGTACCCAATAGCGAATTCTTTTTCCTCCTCGGGAAAATTACGGTCGCCACGCTACCAAAATGCCAGAACTAGGACCGGAGGGCGGGAGAAAGTGTGTAGGACGAGGGGCCGATTGCTCATACGCGACAATTTCCGCTATACCGTCTCGTGGATGAAAGATCACGACATGCGGACGGTGGAACTTTCCGCGCTTCGATTCGAAGAATTAGAGCCGCGGGTGTCGAAGGGGTCCTCGCACGGTAACATTTTGCCTAAATGGTCCCAGTCCTTGGGTTTCCCATCACCGTGAAAATCGGAAAAAATCCCCTTGCCGTCTATTCAAGAAACCGGCATCTATACCCTTACCAAACTACCCGTGACACCCCATTTACCCATGAGAACCTTCGTTGCCGGTATCTCCCTCCGGTTTCTAACCGAGCTACTCTGCCTCACCGGAGTCTTCGTCACCCCAGCCCATGGGACAGGTCCTAACAACCAAGTCGGCATCAATCTCTGGCTGTTCAATGACTTCAATAACACCTTCGCCTTCACGGATTTGGTGAAGCGTTCCCGGCCATGGGGTTCGGTCGAGCAATCGTTCGTGCCAATTAACAATGTCGATAAACTGGGCTGGCCCAAGCAAGATGCCGGCTTATTCCTGCATGTCAGCCAACAGCAAGATACCCTGGGAAATACCGTCAACGGTCCCGCTCCCCTACCCGCCGGCACTTATAAAATTATTTTCAAAGGCCGCGCCAACGCCATCGCTCCATCCGTCGGCGTCATCTCTAACAAGATCTTCGACCCCATCACCAATACCACCCGGGCGAACTGGAAAATCGCGTTACCCGCCTTCGATAATGTCTCTATCAGTTTCACCGACACCCGCAGAACTAACAGCTCGTCGCTGAACACCGGCCTCACCGACCTACGGATTTTCCTCCCCGGCTTCCCGGATGACGGCTCGGTCGTGTTCACCCCGGACTTCCTCGCGCTGGTGGAAAAATTTCAGATCATTCGCTTCATGGACTGGATGGGCATCAATCTAAACCCGATCCAAGCCTTTGCCGAGCGCACCCTGCCGACCCACGCCACCCAGGCCCGGCACGTGCCGCTAACCGACCGTCCGGATCTCGATTTCCCCGACACCACATCGGGCGTGGCCTTCGAGCACATGGTCCAACTCTGCAATGCGACGGGAACCGACATGTGGATCAACGTCCCGGCGCGCGCCAACGACGACTTCGTCCGCAAAATGCTGCTACTGATCCGTGATGGCAACCCGGCGCTCGGCTTCAGCGGACTCAATCCCAACCGCAAACTCTACGTCGAATTCGCCAATGAAATCTGGAACTCCTCAGCCGGTTTCCTGAGCTTTTCCCGCATCAAGGCCCAGTCGGACGCGGCCTTGATCGATCCTGCCCATCCGATCAACTTCGATGGCAACACCAGCCCCTTCATCGCCTTTTTCCGCTTCATCGCCTTCCGCGCAAAAACCATCAGCGATCTCTGCCGCGAGGTCTTTGGCGACACGAACATGATGACCCGCGTGCGCCCGGTGCTGGCCTCCCAGTTCGGCGACGGCCAGGCGACGTTCTCCACGGAACTGCGGTTCCTGAGCGAGTTTTTCGGGGTTTTGCATCCTAACAATCCGACGCCCTTGCAGGTTAACCAAATCCTCTTCGGCGGCGGGGGCGCCCCTTACTCGGTCGGCAGCATCACCTCCAAGGATGACTTTTTCAACACACTGCCCCAGGCCGCATTCGTCCCGTCCGCCCGCATCGACGCGACTCTGGCCCATGGCTACGGCATCAATTACTTAGCTTACGAGGGTGGCCCATCCATCGCCGATCCGGTGAACGGTCAAGCCTCGCTGGACGCCGTGACCGCCCGCGATTTCAATGCCGACCCCCGCATGAAATCCGCGCTCATCGACACCCACAACCAGTGGTCGCGGGCTGGTGGCGACATCTTTGTCTATTACGCCACAACCGGCGATTCCGCCTTTGAATTCACCCCCAGCGAGCAGCAAAGGGACACGCCGAAGTTGCAAGCGGTCGATGCCCTACGGACACGGGCGACGGCTTCCACCACGACCGGGAGACTCGTTCCATCGACCTTCCTTGCCATTAGTAATCCACACCTCATCAATGAGGGCAATTTCCTGAACCTTCCGGAAAATACCGCCGTCCTCCGCGCTCAAAGCTTCGCGGGCCGGGGCCAGTTTTTCCTCCCGGTCCACACCTCCGGCTCCCATCCTGTCAATCTAACTGTTCGCCTCGAAACACTCGGCAGCGCAACCGGCGGCACCATCGACGTCTTCTTCAACGGCGTGAAACTCAAACGCATGATCATCCCGCCGCCGGATGTCGCGCCCGCCTTCGTGTTCCGCAGCGCGGGTGCGGTCACCACGCGCTTCGGCCTCAATGTCCTGCGTATCGTTTGCGTGAAGGGCGAGGTCCAGTTGCGGAATGTTATATTCTAACTGCCACCGCCCATGCAACGTCAACGGGTCTGTAGATGCTTATCGCAGAAATCGAGATATTGCTGCCAGTCGAAGTCGGTCACGTCATGCTTTCCGGGGCGGACGTGATAGGCGATGCCACCTTGCACGGAGATCCCCACCGCCGGCCAAGTGGCGGCGGGCAAGCCCTCAGCACCTAGCAGCTTGAACACCGGCTCAGCGGCCTTGGCTGCGACAAACTCGCCCTCGGGATCCGAGTTTTTATCACCCGCCGCGCTGGCCACATAGATCGGCCTGGGGGCGACCAGCGAGATTACGAGATGCTGGTCAAAGGGCAGTTCGGTATCCTTGTCATTGTATTTCCGAAAACTCCGCGCAAACCAATGGGGAAATACTGTGTTCAGCCGGGTGATGCCCTCCCCCACCCCGCGCCGGAAAAGTTTCGCACCGCCTGCGCCGGACTCGTTGCTAATAACCATAGCGAACCGCTCGTCGCTGGCCCCAGCCCACAAAGCCGCCTTGCCGAGGCGGGAAAATCCGAAAACCGCCACCCGTTTCGCATCGATGGTCGGCTCTTTTTCCAACACATCCAAGGCCCGGCTGAGGCTCCACGCCCAAGCGGCAATGCAGCCGAAATTATCATCGCCCGTCTGGAGTTCTGGAAAAGCTGACTGTGCACCGCTGGCGAAATAGGGTAGATGATCCGCGCACACATCCTCCCGATACATGGTGGCCAAGGCATAGCCTCTTGATAGAATTTCCGCCAGCGGCCACATCTCCGCGTTGGTGCCCCGGCTCGCGTCCGTGGCATGGTGATCCTTGGCCCCTGACGATTCAGCCTGGCCCGCGTGTTCGTCCACCCAACTATCAGTTAGGCGGATCCCGGGATCGGCATGGATCGTGTGGTTGCCCCCGAAATTCAGCCCAAGGATCGTCGGCACCGGACCCTTCGCTTGGTTCGGCACATAGAGCAGTAAGTCCATCCGCGGGCCGGGCTTGCCACCCGGATAGATCGCGATCTGGATGCGCGTCGCCTTGCCATCGAGGGCCTTGTCGTCACGATCAAAAACTTCAGATACCAGCTTCTCCGGTCGGCCGGCAGAACGTCCATACATTTCCCGAGTGAACACTTCCAACAGCTCTGGACGGCGTTTTTCCCGCCATTGCTCCGGGCTGGTGATCTTGGTGCCATCCAGCGCCAACAGCGGATCTGGCAGACCCTCGGCCCGCGCCATGGCACAAGCTAACAAAAAAAACGCGGTAATGATTCGTTGCATAAATTTGAGGGTAAGCGGGTGGATCTCCGGTCCATCAGTTGCGGGTTGAGCACGCCACTGCTCATTTCGCGGCAGGTACGGGAGCGGGGCTGCCGGTCAGCGACTTGAATGCGGCCTTGGCCATTTCCCCTGCGCCTTCGGTGTTAGGATGCACGCGGTCCGGCAACAGTTGCGGCCGGTCCACCAGCGCATCGTGCATGTCGATGCCACCGAGCCTCATGTCACTGGCAAGCTGATCCACGCGCTTGATCTCCGCCTTCACGTTGGACTCGTTGATGCCGTAGTTTCCCGGCTCCGGCACCGGGCATGGGCGGCAGACATACACCCGCGGATGGGTCGCGAGGGCTTGGAAGGATTTCACGAGTTCGGTGTAATCCGCGACGAACTCAGACTCGAATTTCCAGTTTTGCGGCTTGGTATCATTGGTGCCGAGCATGATGATGACGACATCCGGCTCCGACTTGAGTGCCTCCTGATAGGCTTTCTCAACCCAATACGGATGATCGCCTTTTTTCAAAAGCGTGCGCCCGCTAACGCCGAAATTTTCCACCTTCCACGAGTCGCCTAACAGCTCCTGGAGTTGCGAGGGATAGGATTTGCCAGCAGCCGCACCGGCCCCTTGGGTAATGCTGTCGCCAATGCAGGCAACGCGGACTGGAGCCTTGTAGTCGGCGGGTTTGATGGGTGCCATCGGCTCGATGGCGAGCGCGTGCATGGTTAGAAGCGCGGTAAGACTGAGAATTTGGGATTTCATGGGTATTGAGCGACTCAATACGTTGCGATCCATCCAGTTTATCAGGGGAAAATGACGAATGATGGAAATAACCCTATCATCTCCAGATCAATGTCCGCTTGCCAGATGCCCAAATGCAAAAAAGCGTGAGCATTCCAGTGGCCGCCCCAGCGTGTGGCCCTAGTTCCAGAATTTCCCGCTTGAATCGACCTGTGGATGGCGGAAGATTGGGCGGAGGACACGGGGATGCACTCGCAGTGGAATGTGGGCCGAAATGCTGCGTCGCCCATGAAAAATCCCGGGGATCTTATACGTATAGAAATTTCTATTTCCCCACAGTCATGATTTACCGATATATCAGCCACTTCGCATTAGGTCTGGTCGCCGCAGGGCTGATCGCGGGTTGCGACCGACCAAAGTCTGGAATTGCAACCGCTACTGTTGTGGCAAACGCCATACCTGCGGCATCCGTGCCAGCGTTGGCGAAAACAAAAGTGGTGAAATTCACCCTGCCGGAAAAAATTTCATTCAACGAGCATATCCAGCCGATCCTCTCGGAAAATTGCTACCACTGCCACGGCCCGGATTCCGGCACCCGCGAACCGAAGGACGAACCGTTGCGGCTGGATCGCGTGGCTGACGCATTCACCCCACGGGAAAATGGCAAACCCGTCATCATCAAGGGCGATGCAAAAGCGTCCCTGCTGGTAAAATTGATTCATGAAACGGACCCCGAGGCCATCATGCCGCCGCCGAAGAGTCACAAGACCTTGAAGCCAGAAGAAATCGCGATGCTCGAACGCTGGATCCAGCAAGGCGGTGAATACGAACCGCATTGGTCATTCGTGCCAGTGAAGACTCCAGAAGTGCCATCCGCAGGCAAGGATTGGGCCGTCAATCCGATCGATAATTTTATCGCCGAAAAACTTGATGGTTCTGGACTCACCCCGAATCCGCCGGAAGATGCCCGCCGCTTTCATCGTCGGCTGTCATTCGATCTCACCGGGCTCCCCCCCTCGCCAGAGTCCACCGATGCCTTCGTGACACGCTACACAGCAGATGCCGAAAAGGCCGTTTCCGAAGAAGCAAAGGCGATGATGGCCACCCCGGAACATGCCGAGCACCTGACGAGACATTGGCTTGATGCCGCCCGCTACGCTGACACCCACGGCATCCACATCGACAACTACCGCTCGATCTGGCCCTACCGCGACTGGGTGATCAATGCCTTCAAAACGAACATGCCTTGGGACCAGTTCACCGTCGAACAAATCGCGGGCGACCTTTTACCCAACAGCACTCTCGATCAGAAAATTGCCACTGGCTTCAGCCGCTGCCTGACCACAACCGGCGAGGGCGGAGCCATCGGCGAGGAATACGACGCCATTTATGCCAAAGACCGGGTCGATACCACCTCCGCCATCTGGCTCGGTCTAACCACCGGGTGCGCCGCCTGCCACGATCACAAATTCGACCCGATCACCCAAAAAGATTTCTACTCGCTGACTGCCTTTTTCCGCAATACGCCGATGAGTTCACTCGATGGCAACAACGCCGAGCATCCGCCGAATGTGTTCGTGCCGCCCATCAAGGATCGCCCCCGCTGGGACCAACTCGCTGGAGAAATCTCCAGCACCGAGAAACAACTCGCCGAGCGCAAAGCCACCGCGCGCATTGACTTCGAAAAATGGCTGCCCACCGCCACTGTCGAGTTCAAAGCGGACAATGAGCCCACCCTTGAAATCGCCATCCCACTCAACGAAGTCCAGGGCACCATCCACGGCACCGTGAAAGGCCAGCCGCAGGAATGGCCCGTCACTCCGAACCGCATCGACGGCCCACTTGGAAAAGCCGTTGTCGTGAGTGACACGCCCATCAATCTCGGCGATATCGCCTCCTTCAAGCGCACCGAACGCGTCACCTACGGCGGCTTCATCCGCATCGAAGGCCAGCCCACCGGAGCCGTCTTTGCCCGCATGAATCCGGCCGAAACATACAAGGGCTGGGACCTCTATCTGGAGGGAGGAAAGCCCGCCTCCCACGTCATCGACGCCTACCCTGCGAATGCCAACAAGGTCGTAGCACCGAATGTTCTGGAGTCCGGTAAATGGACTCACGTCATGGTCACTTTCGATGGCACCAAGCCCGCCAAAAAATCCATGACGCTCTACGTCGATGGCGTCGCCCAGAAGGTCACCTACACGGCTAGCACTATCGGGCCGAACATTGAAACCAAGGTCCCGTTCCAACTCGGCACTCGCGATGCGGGCGACTCGAAGCTCAACACCCCCGTCGCCCTTCAGGACTTCCGCTTTTATCGCAGCATCCTCAGCATGGCGGAAATCGGAGCCATCGCCAACAATGCCCTCATCCGCGAACTCGTCGCCATCCCCGAAGCCCAGCGCACGCAGGCACAAAAGAACAAGCTCTTCCCCTACTTTCTCGCCCAGGTCGATGAACCTTCCCGCCAGTTAGACGACAAGCTCGACCAACTCAAGGCCGAAGAAGCGACGATCCGCGCAACCGGTGCTGTCACCCTCGTGATGGAGGAAAAGCCCAGCGAACCCTTCGCAAATATCCTCATTCGCGGTGTCTATTCCGCAAAGGGCGACAAGGTCGGGGTCGCCACCCCCGCCGTCCTCCCCGCCATGCCCACAGACGCGCCAAAGAATCGTCTAGGCCTCGCCAAATGGCTCGTCGATCCCGCTAACCCCCTGCCCGCCCGCGTGACGATGAACCGCACCTGGTATTACTTCTTTGGCACCGGAATCGTGGAAACCACCGAGGACTTTGGCGTCATGGGCGCACGTCCCAGCCATCCAAAACTGCTAGACTGGCTCGCCTCGGAATTCGTCAGCTCAAAGTGGGACTACCGCCACATGATCGAGTTGATCGTGACCTCAAAGACCTACCGGCAGAGCGCCACCGTCACCCTCGAAAAGTTGGAAAAAGACCCGCTCAACCGCCTGCTAGCAAGAGCTCCCAGAAACCGCCTCGATGCCGAACAACTCCGTGATATGGCCCTCGCCAGCTCCGGTCTGTTAGTCGAAAAACTCGGCGGCCCCTCCGTCCGCCCCTATCAGCCAGAAGGCATTTGGAGTGCCGTCGCCATGGACCAGTCGAACACCAAGAACTATGTTCAGGACAAAGGCGAGTCGCTCTACCGTCGCTCAATCTATACCTTCTGGAAACGCACCGCCGCGCCGCCTTCGATGGAAATCATGAATGCTCCCACCCGCGAAGTTTTCTGTGTCCGCCGTGACCGCACCGACACCCCGCTCCAAGCCCTCGTCGTGCTGAATGACCCGCAGTATGTCGAGGCCTCCCGCCAACTCGCCGCTCACGCCATCGCCTCGTCCTCAGATGTCGATCAACGCATCGACTATCTAACGAATCGCCTGCTAGACCGCTTGGCAAAGCCCAACGAGCGCAAAATCATCCGCGCATCCCTCGAGGGACTCCTAACCGACTACAATGCCAATCCCGCAGAAGCCGCGAAATTACTAACCGTTGGCGAAACCCCGCCGCCCGCTGTTCCCGCCCCGGAACTCGCCGCTTGGACGATGGTTGCGAGCCAAATCCTCAACCTCGACGAAACCCTCACCCACTAATCTGTTATGAACCCCTTACAGACCTACAACAGCGCACTCACTCGGCGGCAGTTCTTCCGGAAAACCGGCACCGGACTCGGTGCCGCAGCACTCGCGTCTCTCCTCGATCAGCCCGTCTTCGCGGGGACCCCTGACCTCTCAAAATTGACGTCCAGCATTCCCCAGTTCGCCCCCAAGGCGAAACGCGTCATCTACATTTCCCTCATCGGCGCACCCTCCCAGCTCGATTTGTTCGACTACAAGCCGGACCTCGGCAAGCGCTTCAAGGAAGACCTCAACGGCTATCTGAAGGCTCAAGGCCAGCGCCTCACCGGCATGACCTCCGGCCAAGCTACCTTCCCGCTCGCACCCAGTATTTTCAAATTCAACCAGCACGGGAAATCCGGCACCTGGATCAGCGAACTCTTACCATGGACCGGAAAAATGGCCGATGACATCTGCCTCATCAAGTCGATGCACACCGACGCGATCAATCACGAACCCGCGAACCAACTCATCTGCACTGGTTCCATGCAGTCTGGAAAACCCTCCATGGGCTCATGGCTTTCCTACGGCCTCGGCTCGATGAATCAGGACCTGCCATCCTTCGTCGTCCTCCACGCCACCCACTCCTCGCCTTATTCTAACGTCCAAGCCATTTCCTCCCGCCTCTGGGGCTCCGGCTTCTTGGAAGGGAAACACGCTGGCGTCGCACTCCGCTCGCTCGGCGATGCCGTGCTCTTCCTCAAAGACGCCCCCGGCGTCTCCCGCGAAATGCGCCGCAAGATGTTAGATGGCTTGGGTGAGCTAAATCAAAGCTCCTATGAAGCGGTCGGCGACCCGGAAATCCAAAACCGCATGCAGCAGTATGAGATGGCCTTTCGCATGCAAGCTTCCGTCCCCGAACTCACCGAACTCTCCGCTGAGCCCCAGCACATCCACGATCTCTACGGTGCTGATAGTAAAACGCGCGGCACCTTCGCCAACTCCACTCTCATGGCTCGCCGCCTCCTTGAGCGCGGCGTCCGCTTCGTCCAGATCTTCCATCGCGGCTGGGACCAACACGCCAGTCTGCCGCGCGACCTCGCATCACAATGCAAGGACGTCGATCAAGGCATCTACGGCCTCATCCAGGACCTCAAGCAACGTGGCATGTTAGAGGACACCCTCGTTGTCTTTGGCGGAGAATTCGGCCGCACCATCTATTCTCAAGGCGCACTCAGCGAAAAGGACTATGGTCGCGACCATCATCCACGCTGTTTCTCCCTCTGGCTCGCCGGCGGCGGCATCAAAGGCGGCCAAGTCTATGGTGAAACCGACGAAGTTTCCTACAACATCGTCAAGGATCCAGTCCACATCCGCGACCTGCACGCCACCATCCTCCACAGCCTCGGCCTCGACCACGAACGCCTCTCATTCAAATTCCAAGGTCTCGACCAGCGCCTCACCGGCGTCGAGCACTCACGCGTGGTGAAGGAAATTTTCGCTTAGCCCAACATGAAAAAAACAATTGTGTCTCGTTGATTCTCAAGGCGCGCAAGTGGGCGAAGGAGAGGACGAAGGTTGCGAGCTAAGGAAGCCACGACACTCTTGTCACCGGTGCCGATGAGCTTGCGGATGATGGCGACTTGCTCGGGCAGGTTTTCTTGTAGCGGCGGTCTGCTTGTCCCGGCGAAGCTTTGCGAAGACGGATGACCGTCGGTGGTTTTGGTTGGGTTCTGATAGTCTGGGCGGAGCCAGCGAATGAGGCCGCGCTTTTCCTCGGCGGCGCGCTCGTGGTTGAGGGCGACGAGGCGGGTGAGTAAGGGAGCGTGGGCGTCTCGCCAGTTGTGTTCTGAGAATCGTCTCAACAAGGTCTGCGAGGTGGCGGCTGTTAGTATTCAGGCGCGTGAAGCTCATTGCTTGGATGCTCGGGTGTGCCAGGATCTGATAGGTCAAAGATGCGGATGGAATGAGGCACTTCCGCGAGCTTGAGGAGAAAACTGGTGGCTAGAGATTCCAGATGTTGGCGGCGCTCTTCCTCCAAAATTAGGGCGCGGGCGTTGACCATTCGCAGGGCCAGCAGACGCGCGAAGGCGTCCACCTGCGTTGCGGAAAACCGCAGGCGACCCTCCACGGGGGCGGCTTGGAGAATTTACGACAAGCCGAACAGCAGGCTGGCCCAGAGGGGACGCAACGTTCCTGCGATGCCGGGGAAGCGGGATTCGTAGCGGACAAGGAAGACGTTCCAATCGGCTTGGCTGCTTGCGACTGAGTACTCGTAGGTTATGGTCAACGGTTTGTGGAAGTTGAAACGCCTCGCCACCATTTCCTCCAAGGCGGCATAGAAGCACTCGCCAACGCGGTCCATCTTCGGTTGGGAAGAGTTTGATGGCATTTGGATGCGGGCAAGTTTGCAATGCAAAGGAAGATCCGCCAATACCTTTCCGCTGGGCGTGATTATCGTGGCATTACACATACGTCGTCAGGCCATAACGCGGTGCCCAAGGCTTGGCTCGGCCCCCTTTATGGCTCGGGACTGAGCAGGGGAATCACCTTCCGACGGGATTTTCGGTAAACGACGAAGTCCGAATCCAAGGTCATGACCTACGATCATTCATGAATCTCCGCTATTCTCACGAGGCAAGCATCTGCGAGCGACATCGGCACCTTGCGGTAGCCAGCGCGGATGCCTTCAACTTCTGTGGCAACTGCCAAACATTCAAATTTAATATGCTTGTAACCTGCAGAAAATAAATTACATGAATTTAAAAGCTGAGTAACTCTTAATCAATTGGTTCATGGTTCGAATCCATGCCGGGGCACTTTTTATGACCAAAAAAAATACTATCATCGCCGCCATTCTCCTGCTTGTTGGAGTGGGCGTTGCCGTCTTCGCCAATCGCAATGACGCGACGGACAAACCCACGGCTTCGGACAATTCAGCCTCCGCCGGGAAATCCGCTAGCCCCCCAAGCTCCGCCAGCCCTAACGCGAACACCCATGCCACCCGCTCCAAACCCCGCGATCCGGCGGAAAATCCGGAGCTCGTTTCCAAATACGGCGAATCCCGTACCAACCTCTCCAAGCACGTCGCCACCAACGTCGTCGGCCTGCTGGATGACGCCATCGGCATGGGCGAAATGGCCATCAACGGCGACTTTGCCAAAGCCTTCGGTGGTCGGCGGGGCGGCCTCCAGATGGGACTCGGAAAGCTCGGCGGTGACCTCAAACTCAACGACGACCAACAGGACAAGGCCGCTGCGCTTTTTGCCGACTTCCAGAAGCGCGAGCTCGAAAAATCCAAGGCTGCCGTGGAGGCCCTGAAAAAAGATCCCACGGCCTTGATGCAGACTCTGCTCGCCAGCGATGCCTTCTCACGGGGGAAAATCACTGAAGCCGAATACAAGGAAACCCAGGCCGCCGCCGCCGCCGACCTCAAGGGCATCAAGAATCCACTCGATCGTAAAAACTGGGGTGGTGGAAAACCACTCAATGAGCCCACCTTCAGCCGGGACTTCCAAGCCCTGCTCGAGCCCTCCCAAATCGAAATCTATCAGGCAGCTAGAGCAGTCGATCCCAGTGCTCCTGTGGAACTGGCGAACGCCGGCGACCTCTCCAACCTCCCGGCCATGGAACTCGAAAAACTCGATGACACCATCGTCGCCGCCAAGAAAATGACCAGCGGTCTCAAACAAATGATGGAAGGCATGGGCGGCCTCAAGGATCTGGGGAATTTCCCCGGACAACCGGGCAAGCCAAGCCCTGAAGGTCAATAAACGGACCGCCCGCCATCTTCTCTAACCAGTTCCCGCTCCGGCCCAGCAGCTGTTTCCGGGATATCCGAAAGAAGCGAATTCTAGCAGACAGACTCGCTTGGCGGATCAAGCGCTGGAATAGAACTCGCAAACGGGCCGGATTCCCGATCAGATTGGCCGTGTGACGATTTTACAAAATGCCCCTTGGTTCGCCACCGCGTCTCGCCGCAAGCACTGGCTGGTCGGCGTTTCCGGTGGTGCGGATTCGGTGGCGTTGTTGCACTTGCTGGTGGCGGCAGGGTTTTCAAATCTAGTCATCTGCCACTTGGATCACGGCTTGCGCGAGCGGGAATCCGCAGCGGACGCGAGATTTGTCGAACGGCTGGCGCTGCGACTCGGGCTGGAATATGAAATAGGCCGGGCGGATGTGGCGAAGCAGATGGCTGTGCGCCGCGAGTCGATGGAGACCGCGGCTCGCAATGCTCGGCATGAGTTTTTCGCCGATTGCGTTAGAAAAACCAAGTGTTCCCGCCTTTTGTTAGCCCACCATGCGGATGACCAGGCAGAGACGGTTTTATGGAATCTGCTGCGCGGCTCACATGGCATGAAGGGGATGCGTCAAGAACATCAGATCATCACGGAATCCGGTGTAAAAATGGAAATTTACCGCCCCTTGTTAGCTGTGCGAAGGCAGGAATTGCGCGACTGGCTGCTGGCTAACAAGAAGCGCTGGCGCGAGGACGCGAGCAATGCGGAACCGATCACCATTCGGAATCGTTTGCGCCATGAGGCACTGCCATTGTTAGGAGAAATTTCCGGACGCGACGCAGTGTCAGCCTTCACGCGTGGGGCAGAAGACGCGGAAGCGCTCGGCCTCTTGGAAAATTGGGCCTTGGAGCGAGCAAAGGCACATGATCCACAAGGGCGTTTGCATCTCGGAGCACTCAAGTTGCTGCCGCCAATCATGCAGCGGCTCGTGATACGGAAGTTTTTGACCGATCACGGCATCGCTGGCTTGGGGCGGGACTTGATTGAGCGCTGCACCGGCCTCTTGGATCTGTCTCATGCGGCGGTGATCAACCTGCCGGGCGGGGGTAAATTCCGCCGCCGGGCGGGGCGCTTGTGGATTGAGTTAGAATGAAATCCGGCTCCAGCCATAAACTTAAAGAGGCTATGGGGTGAGCGCTTCAAATCTTTTAACTCATTTATTATCTGCGTCTATCTGCGTTAATCCGCGGTTCAATTTTTCTTTCTACGATAAACTGAGCGATACCGAATTATTGCTTGGCCCCCGGTCTGTTGGAGTCTAGGCTGCCGACATGCTTAAAACCTCCACATTGTTGTCCTTTGGCCTCGCGCTAATCAGCCCCGTTATTGCAGAACCTTCGCACAAACTGTTGTTCTTCACCAAGTCCAGCGGCTTCGAGCACAGCGTGATTTCTTGGAAGTCCGGAAAACCGAGTTTCGCGGAAAAGATTTTCCTCGAACTAGGCACCAAGCACCCATGGGAATTCGAGTTTTCCAAAGATGGTTCCAAATTTTCCAAAGACTACCTCGCGGGCTTTGATGCGGTGATTTTCTACACCACCGGCGACCTCACCACCGCAGGCACGGATGACCAACCGCCGATGTCACCCGAGGGCAAGCAGGCCTTGTTTGACTACGTGAAAAGTGGCAAGGGCTTCATCGGGCTGCATTCGGCCAGCGATACATTCCACACTGCGAACGAGGCGAAAAAAGGGCCGGATCGCTACACGAATCACGGCCAGGGTGCCGATGCCTACGTCCGCTTCCTAGGCGGCGAGTTTATCATCCACGGAGCCCAGCAAGTGGCGACTAACAAGGTTATCGACAAGGCGTTTCCGGGCTTTGCAGACGTCGGCGAGAGTTTCGCTTTCAACGAAGAATGGTATGCACTCAAGGATTTCTCCTCGGACATCCATGTGCTGACGGTCATCGACGCGCCGGCCATGAAAGGCGATCCCTATCAACGCCCAGCCTATCCGACGACGTGGGCGCGGGCCGAGGGCAAGGGCCGGGTGTTTTACACAGCGATGGGCCACCGCGATGACATCTGGACCAACCCGGTGTTCCAAAACATCCTCACTGGCGCGATCCGTTGGACGACCCGCGATGTGGATGCGGAAATCCCACCGAATCTCAAAACCGCTGCCCCGAACGCGATGACCAATCAGCCGTTTGCCGAACCGAAGCCTGCCGCGAAAAAGCCCGTTGAACCAAGTCCGAAACCCTAACGGAAGTTTCAAAACGAAAGCAGTCCGAGCCGCTATCAGGCATCCACCCGCAGGATGCCATCTGATAGAATCCGTGCCCACAAGCCGCCGCGGCAATTTTCCTTTAGAAACTCTTCCGCGCCGGGGGCCGCCGCCTCATCCATCCAATAACATGGGCAGCATTCTTCGGTGGCTCACGATGCCTTGAAACCGGAAACGTTTGCCAACCCAGGCAGCGAGATCGACACCACTCCACAACCTGCCCCGCCCGCACCTTAGGAATCATCATATCCTCCACTCTTCCAACCAAAACCCACGCTCCCGCATTTACGCGCGGGAGGGCTTTTTCCGTTTGGTAACATGCAGAGTCATCAAACCGGATAGAGTTTGTTAGATCAAAGGGACTTGTTAGACCGAAGGTGGTGGCGGGCGATGTTGCTCCGCCTCAAGGCGAGTACGCTGTATTTCGCGAAGCGTTCCAAGCGCGCGACGGTGCTGCTCCGGGTGTCGATTTTGCGCTCGGCAAAAGTCAGTGTGATGAATTCCTTTTCGAGA
>JAYVNM010000006.1:0-22023 GCA_043758445.1 Akkermansiaceae bacterium
CCGGCGGATGACCGATTCAGAGCGACAGGCGGGCAGTGAAATGGAGTGGAACTATCCAAAGGAACTTCCGGTGGTCGAACATCGGGCGGAAATCCTAGCCGCGATCCGGGCGCATCCGGTGGTGGTGGTGGTCAGCGAAACCGGATCGGGGAAAACGACGCAGCTCCCGAAAATGGTGGCCGAGGCACTCGGCGTCGATGGCGGGCGGATTGGCTGCACCCAGCCCCGGCGGCTCGCGGCAGCCAGTGTCTCGAAGCGGGTTGCTGAGGAACTTCAAGTGCCGCTCGGCGGTTTCGTGGGCTATCAGGTCCGCTTCGAGGACCAGACTTCACGGGCAACTCGGATCAAATTCATGACCGACGGCATCCTGTTAGCCGAGACCCAGGGTGATCGCGATCTCCGGCAATACGAGGCGCTGATTCTCGACGAGGCCCACGAACGCTCGCTCAACATCGACTTTCTGCTAGGCTATGTGAAGCGGCTGTTGGAGCGCCGCAAGGATTTGAAATTGGTGATTTCCTCGGCCACTCTCGACGCTGGGGCCTTCGCTGAATTTTTCTCTAACCATGGTAGCCCTGCACCCGTGATCGAGGCTCCGGGCCGCATGTTTCCGGTCGCGGAATTTTTTCTACCACCTTTTGACGACGAGGATCTGGCGCAGCACGTCGCCCGCGCGGTGGACTATCTCGGCGGGATCGAGCCACAGGGCGATGTCCTGATCTTCCTCCCCGGCGAGCGCGAAATCCGTGACTGTGCCGATGCCCTAGTAGGCCGCCAATACCGTGACACGGAAGTCCTCCCGCTCTTCGCGCGACTCAGCCTTGGCGACCAGCAGCGCGTTTTCAATCCCGGCTCGCAGCGCCGCCTGATCCTCGCCACCAACGTCGCGGAAACCTCTCTAACCATCCCGCGGATCGCCTGCGTGATCGACTCCGGCGTCGCGCGAGTCAGCCGCTGGAGTCCGGGCAAGGGCGTGCAGCGTCTGCAAGTGGAGCCTGTTAGCCAGGCCAGCGCCCGCCAGCGCAAGGGCCGTTGCGGGCGGGTCCGGGACGGCGTGTGCGTCCGTCTCTACGAGGAAACCGAGCTCACCGAGCGCCCGGAATTCACCGACCCGGAAATCCGCCGCAGTTCTCTAGCAGGCGTGATCCTGCGGATGAAGGCCCTTGCCCTGCCGGAGATCGGCGAGTTTCCCTTCCTCGATCCACCCTCGCCGAAAGCCATCGCGGAAGGCTACCGCACACTGCGTGAGGTCGGGGCCTTGGATCGGGAAAAACGCCTCACCGATTACGGTCGCCAGATCGCCCGCCTGCCGGTCGATCCACGGCTCGGGCGGATGCTGATAGAAGCGCGGAAGGAACATTGTCTCGCGGAAGTGCTGCCCATCGTCGCGGCTTTGGAATCCAACGATCCACGCGAACGTCCGGCGGAAAAAACCCGCGAGGCAGATGCCGCGCACGCCCGTTGGAAGGATGGCGACAGCGATTTCATCGCGCTCCTGCGGCTCTGGCAAGACCTTGCCCGGTTCCGTGACAAGCGGGGTCGGTGGCAGCGCAACGCCCTCAGGAAATACTGCGGCGGCGCGTTCCTCAATGCCCGCCGCGTGATGGAATGGGCGAACGTCCGTGATGAACTGGCGGATCTGCTAGAGCGCGAATGGCAGCTCAAGCTCGGTGAAATCGGCAGCGATCTATCAGGCGAGGCGGCCTACGCCACTCTCCACAAGGCGCTTCTATCAGGTGTGCCCCGGCAGTTCGGAGTGTGGGACCGCGAGACGAAATCCTACCGCAGCGCGAACGACGGTTTTTTCGTGGTGTTTCCCGGTTCTGGCCTGTTTGCCCTACCAAAACGCTTTGAGTGGGTGATGGGTATGGAACTGGTTGAAACGTCCCGGCTGTGGGCGCGGCGGGTGGCTAGAATTGATCCGCTGTGGGTCGAGCAAGTCGCGCCGCATCTGTGCAAGAGCAAGTTCGGCGAGGCGCATTGGGACGAAGTCCAAGGCGCGGTCTATGGCAAGGAAACCGTGATTTGCGGCGGCCTGCCAGTCGTCGTCGGGCGGCGCGTTCATTACGGGCGAGTCGATCCCATGGCTGCTAGAAATATTTTTTTGCGCGAGGGGATCATCGGCGACGGCCTGCGGCAACGCTGTGAATTTCTTGAACACATCATTGAGATGCGCAGTGACATCGAAGCCATCGAGCACAAGCTGCGCCGCCCTGGCGGCTTGTGGAGCGATGAAGCCGTGCTGCGGTTTTACGAGGAGCGCATCCCGGAGGCCATCAATACGGCGGCGGCCTTTTATAAATGGCTGGAGCGGCATGAGGCGACGCTGATGTTGGAGCTGGCGGATGTGGTGGACGAGGAGCTAACGGATCTAGGGCTCGCCGGATTTCCTGATAGTTTGAACCACGGCGGCGAGGAATATTCACTCTACTATCATGCTCTAGCAGGTGCGCGCGACGATGGTGTGACCCTAGGCGTCCACGTCGATCAATTGCCTAAATTTCCCGATTGGCTGCCCGGCTGGGGAGTTGATGGCAACCTCGGCGAGCGGGCGGAAATTTTACTGCGCTCACTGCCGAAAGACTACCGCCGCGCCTGCCAGCCTATCAGTGCTGTGGCTGCGGGTTTCGCCGAGCTGTGGAGCTTCGCGCCCAAAGACCGGTCGATTTTCCAAGCTCTATCCGCATACGCCAAGGAGCGCACCGGAGCCTATGTGCCGGTGGGTGAGTATGATGTTAGTAAACTTCCCCCCGAGCTCATCACGAAGATCTGGGTCTGCGATGACGAGGGCGCGGAACTCGCGATGGGCATCGACGTCGCCGATTTGAAACTCCAGCTCGCCGATCGGATGCGACTGCGCTTCGAGGCGGTGGCGAATGCGAACATCGAGCGCAAAGGCATGACCGTTTGGGACGGCGAAAGCCTGCCGGAATGCGTGCAAACTCCCGGCGGCGCGGCGTTTCCGGCGCTGGTGGATGAAGGGAAATCCGTCGGTGTCCGGGCCTTCACGAGCGCTGCCGAGGCCGCAGAATCCCACCGCGCGGGTGGGGCCCGACTGCTTTGTCTCGCCCATGCCGAGCAAGTCGCCTTTCTCACGAAAAAATTTCCGTTAGGTCTAATGGCTAAGGTTGAACTGCCTCGTCTCGGCGCTGGTGGCACCACGTTGGAGCGCTTGATTCTGCTGGCGGCGGAAGGTGCTGCGGGAGAAATTCTCCCACGCTCGCCCGACGAATTCCGCAAACTGATGGAACCGGCGCGGGGGCGCTGGTACGCAGCCGCAGCGGTCATCGGACAGGCATTGGACGAGATCATGGTCATCCTACCTGAGATTCAAAAATGGACCGCCGCTAACCGCCAAGACCGCAATCTCGGCGAAATCGCGAGCGACCTTGATGAACAACTCGCCTGGCTGTTTCGCAAGGATTTCGCCTGGCGGGCCTGCTTCGATGGACTGCGGGACTACCCCCGCCGCCTACGGGCGATCCGCTCCCGTCTGGGTCGCTTGTCGTCGCTGCCTCTCGTCAAGGATCTGGAAAAAATGGACCGGTTGCGGCGCTTATGGGAGCCGTGGTTCCGGGCCTGGGCCGCGAATCCAGAGGATCCTAACTGCTGGCCCATCGGATGGATGTTAGAGGAATATCGAATTTCCCTGTTTGCCCCGGACATAACCCTGTTGGGCAAAGTTTCCGAAAAGCGGATCGAGGAAATGATCGACGGGCTTTAAGCTTGGACTCGTCGATTCCCATTGGCGGCGGTGCCCTCACCATGCCCACCGAGTTTACGCACGGCGGGTGATGCTGATGATGGTGGCGAGTTTCTGGCAGTTCAATTCCAAGCCCGGGTCGTCGCGGATTTCTGCCAGAGTCCATGGCAGCCGGAAGCGCCAATTTTCGCCGCCGGAGCTGCCGGGCTGGTTGATGCGATCATTGAGGCCGAACAACTCCGTAATCATCAGACAGGCGTAGCGCGAGTTGGACGCGAGCAGCGCCTTGATGAGGCGCAGTCGGATACCCTCGGTGAATGGCGGCCATGGCCCGTGATGGGAGATGGGGATGGTGGCAAATTCGGATAGAATCCGCAGGGTGCGGTGGGCGCCACCGACGGCCCAGGCGGTTTGTTCGGTTGGGCATTCGTGATGCTGTTGGATCATCCGCAGGCAGCCGTTCCAGATACCGTTGACCGGATCGTGATCGTGGGTGGAGTAGGTGGCGAAGCTGTTTTCAGGAAACGCGTTGCCCGGCGTCGGATGGCCGTGGTCGTTGCAATCCCAATGGGGAATTCGGAACCCGGTGATCCCGAGATCCGAGAGGTGCGGGCGCACGTATTCCGGCACCCAGCCGAGGTCTTCGGCGATGACTTCCGCCCCGGTCGAGGCGGCGAGAATGGCCTGCAGGCGAATGTCGCCATCATCGCGGTTGGCGGCCTTGTTTTCCACCGTGTCGTCGGGCCGCAGGAACCAGCGGGGCAGCAGTCCGCCATTGATCTCGGCGGCTTGCTCGTGGCTGAGGCCGATGAATTCGTCGTTACGCTCAGGCCGCCAAGGGAAGGCGTAAATCCGATAGAACCCGAGGATGTGATCCAGCCGGTAAATTTGAAAAATCCGGGTCAATCGAGCGATCCGCTTCTGCCACCAAGTGAAGCCGTTCGCCTGCATGTGGTCCCAGCGGTAGAGCGGGATGCCCCAGTTCTGCCCCCATTGCTGGAAAAACAAATCGTCCTGCCCCATGCCCTCCGGGGGCGAGCCACCGCACCAGCCGAGGTGGAATTCTTCGCGGGCGAAAAACACATCGCACGAATGCCAACTGATGCCGATCGGCACATCGCCCATCAGCTTCACCCCACGCGCTTCCGCATGCGCCCGCAGCGCCAGCCATTGGCGGAAACACAGCCATTGGACGAACGCGAAAAAACCGATCCGGTAGTCCACCTGCTCCGCATCCTGCCGCCGCAGTCCCGCCACGAACTCGCGGGCGGATTCCGGCGTCTGGCAGCTTGCCGGCCATTGGTCCCAAGTCAGCTCCTCGCCATGGATTTCCATCAGAAACCGGAACAAGCCATAGTCGCCTAGCCATTCCTCCTCCGCCTGCCGGAAGCCTGCGAAATCCTCGACCTGCGCCTGCGGAGCGTCCTCGAATTTCGACCACGCCAGCTCCAACAAATTCCGTTTCACCGCCCGCACCGCATGGTAGTTCACCAGCGGTGAGCAACGCGCCGCCTTGATCTGGTCGCGGGCGTTGGCAATGTCCACCAGTCGCAAACCCGGGATTTCCCCTACCTCGCAAGCCAGATAGATAGGGTCCAGCGCCGTCGAGGAAATCCCGCTGTATGGGCTTTCCTCGGTGCCGTTCTCATTGATCGGCAATAACTGGATGAACCCCACCTGATGCTCCGCCGCCCAGTCGATCCACTCCCGCAGCGCCAGCGTGTCGCCGATGCCGAGATCGCCCTCCCGGCGCGGCGAAAATGCGGGGATCATGATGCCAGCCAGGCGTTTTCCAAATGGATGCATGACCGCAGCATGGCAGGCAAGCGCGAGGCGTAAACCTTGAAATCCTCATTAATACTCGCATGCTTTGACACATCGCCATCGCGCCACCATAGTTTAACTCGGCAGCCGCCGCCCCACCACACCGATCCCTCATGAAACGCAAACTACTGACTACCATCCTCGTCGCCCCCTTGTTTTTCGCCGCCTGCAACGAAGAGAAAACCGTTAGTTCAAAGATGGACGCCGGGGCTGACAAGGTCGCCCAAGGCTTGAAGGAAATGGGCCAGGCTGCCAGCGAGAAAACCGAAGTGGCTGCAAACAAGGCCAAGGCTGCCATCGATAAGGCTGGCGAGGAAGCCAAAGCGGGGTTCTCCGACACCAAGGAAAAACTCAAAGCCATCACGGAGGACGCCGAGGCGAAAATGAAAGCAACCGCCGAGGAGGCTAAGAAAAAAGTCGAGCAAGCCGTCGATCCAAAATAAGCGGCGAAATGCTCTTGAGGATGTCGATGCCGATGAAGACTAGGCCAACGAGCCCGTTAAACAAGGACATCGCGGGACTGGTGCGAGGTCGTGTTCGCCTCCGATTGGTTCATTGTTTGAGATTTAGATATCGGAGAATTACCGTAATCGGTTGCTTTCGCCAAGCGTCGGTTATGAATTGCTTCCCTTGTTTGCTGTCTCGACCGCAAAGAATTCAGTCGCCGGGGCATCGGCGCGAGAGGCGGGGCTCAGCAAGAGCGCGAATAAGAAAATAAGAGCTAATGAAGTGTGGCGCATGGCTAGAAGTCTAACATGGTGTTTGACGACGGGTATCGAGGTTTTACGTCAGTGGCACAGTCTAGGCCAAGACGCCGGTGATGACTTTGGTACCGGGTTTGGTGATGTTGGTGAGTCGCTGCGGTGCGCCGTTCGAGAGGAAGGTAAGTTTCTCGTGATCGAAGCCCATGAGGTGCATCATGGTGCCGTGGAGGTCGTGGAGGGAAACTTTGTCGATCATGGCCGCGTAGCCGATGGGGTCGGTCTCGCCATAGGAAATGCCGGGTTTTGCGCCGCCGCCGGCCATCCAGATGGTGAAGCCGCCCGGATTGTGATCGCGGCCGATGAAGGCGTTGACGTTGCCGCCCCGGTTTTCAAGCATCGGAGTGCGCCCGAACTCGCCGCCCCAGACGACGAGTGTGTCATCGAGCAACCCGCGTTGTTTCAGATCTTTCAAGAGGGCGGTCATGGGCTGGTCCACTTCCTTACAGCGATCCTTGAAGCCCCCGTTTAGCGCCTCGCTACCACTTGCCCCGTGAGAGTCCCAGCCCCAGTGGAAGAGCTGGATGTAGCGGACGCCGCGCTCGGCGAGGCGGCGGGCGAGCAGGCAGTTGTTAGCGAAGGATTCTTTGCCGGGCTGGGTGCCGTAGAGTTCGTGGGTGGCGGGCGATTCTTGTTTCAGATCGAAGGCGTCGGTGGCGCTCATCTGCATGCGGTAGGCCATCTCGTATTGGGCGATGCGGGTGACGGTTTCCGCGTCACCGGTGTCCTCGGCGATCTGTTGGTTCAGGCGGTCCAAGCTATCGAGCGAGCGGCGGCGGAGGTTGCGGGAAATACCGGGCGGGTTGTCCAGATAGAGGACTGGCTCGCCTTGGGAGCGGCACTGCACGCCCTGATAGACGGACGGCAGATAACCGGAGCCCCACACGGATTTCCCGGCATCGGGATTTTTTCCGCCAGATGTTAGAACGATGAAACCCGGGAGATTTTGGTTGTCCGTGCCGAGTCCATAAGTGGCCCAAGCGCCGATGGAGGGTGCTCCGAGATTTTGGGTGCCGGTGTGGACGAGGAGTTGGGCGGGGCCGTGGTTGAACTGGTCGGTGTACATCGACTTGATGAAACACACGTCATCGACTACCGAGGAAAAGTGCGGCAGGCGGTCGGAGAGCCAAGCACCGGACTGGCCGTATTGTTTAAAGTCGAACTGCGGTCCGAGCATTTTAGGGATACCTTGGATAAAGGCGAACTGTTTGCCAGCGAGAAATTCTTGGGGGCAGTCTTGGCCATTGAGCTTTTGTAGTTCCGGTTTGTAATCGAACAACTCATGCTGCGAGGGCGCGCCGGCCATGTGCAGATAGATCACGCGTTTCGCTTTGGCAGCGAAGTGGGGCGAGGCGGAGGCAAGTGGATTCGCAGGGTCTTTTTTCGTGGCCGTGGAAGTTCCCCAAGCCCGCCCGGTGGCCCCCGCCAGCCACATCGCGCCGAGGCCGGTGCTGCATTTCGAGAGGAAATGGCGGCGCGTCAGATGTTCCAGATGGGAATGCTGGAGCTGGGCGAAATGGTCGGGGTGCATGGTGTCTAACGGTTGAGGGCGGAATCCAGATTGAGGATGGTGTTGGCGACGAGCACCAGCGCGGCGGCAGCTGGAGTTTCCCCAAGCTTCGCGGAGTCGGCTGGGGTTTGTTGGTAGTCGGCAGTGGCGGCGGCGTGCAGGGCGGCGAGTTCCGCGAGCATGGCGGGGGAGGGGGCTTGCTGGGTCGCCAACGTGATGCCGAATGCGAGTTGGGCGGGAAGCTCGGCACCGGCGGCGGTCATGCGTTTCGCAAAACCCTGCGCAGCCTCGATGTGTGCAGGGTCGTTGAGTGTGACGAGCGCCTGCAGCGGGGTGTTGCTGACGATGCGGCGGGCGCTGCAAAGATCGCGGCTCGGCGAATCGAACATGAGGAAGCCGGGAAAGCCGCTGGTCCGTTTGCTATAGGTGTAAATGCCCCGGCGGTAGCGGTCCTCGCCCTGCGACGTATTCCATTTCGCGCCGCTGTAAACCGAATTCCAGACGCCATCGGGTTGCGGCGGATAGACCGGCGGCCCGTGCATTTTCGACGAGAGTAATCCGGCGACGGAGAGTGCTTGGTCGCGGACCATTTCGGCGGATAGCCTGTTGCGAGGACCGCGGGCTAACAGACGATTGTTAGGGTCACGTTCCACCAGCTCCCTGGTCGCGCGGTGGGACTGCCGGTAGGTCGAGGACAGGACGATTTCCCGCACCATCGACTTAATCGACCAGTGGTATTGGTTCTCGAAGCGGAGGGCGAGGTGGTCCAGCAGTTCCGGGTGGCTCGGCGGTGTGCCCGACGTGCCGAAATCCTCGGCCGTCTGCACGATGCCAATGCCAAACAACTCGCCCCACAAACGGTTCACCATCACGCGGGCCGTAAGTGGATTGGCCGGACTGGCGATCCAGCGGGCCATGTCTAGCCGGGTCATGCCGGTATTGGGTGCATCGCCCGCTAACAATTTCGGCACGCCGGGAGTAACGATGTTTTCCTTGGCGAGGCGGTTTCCCCTGGCGAAAACCCGGGTCTCACGGGCGGCACGCTGGATCATCACCGGCACCATCGTGCCCTTGATTGCGCCGTATTGTCCGGCCATTTCCCCACGCGATTTCCAAGTGGCCGCACGTTGCGGGTCGGTGCTGAGAGTGGTCCATTCGGGACGGGTGGATACGTCGATGGCGAAGCGTCGCACTGGCACCGCTTGGCTACCAGTAGTCTCGGCGCTATGGGCCAAGGAAATTTCCAAGCGCGAGCCGGCCGCGGGTTCGATCTTGTTTGCTGGCACAAAGACCGACCAGCGTGGGCCTTCGAGTTTCGGATAGCCGCCGACATTGCCGTTAGGTCCGGGTTCGAATGAATCGCCGAGGTGATCAACGAAGACTTCTTTCATCGGAATCGGCGTTGAGGCTCCCGCCGGGTCGATGAGGTTTACTTGGAATTTCGAGACCAGCGAACCACGCTCCGGCCATTTTTTTTGGTCGTCATTTTCCGGGAGGATTTTCAATCGGAGTGCGGTGAAGGCCGTGGCCGGGCCGGTCACCTTATGGATGCAGCGGCTCGGCAGGGTGCCTTGGCTGCGAATGGTGCCATCGGCGGAAAGCGCCAGCGTGCCGTGGCTAGGGGTGAAGGCATCTGGGGTGAATGGCTGCCAATCCGTAGTGGTTTCCGCCAGCACGTGGCCATCGGCGTTGAGTTGCTCGCGCAGGACGCTCATTTGAATTTCCAAGCGCGAGGCTTCGGCAGCTTTGGCGGGATCGTCCGGCACTTTCATGTGGGGGAAATCTTCGTCCAGATCGCAATCCTCGCTGCTGTTGAAGAAGGCAAGAAACTGATAGAACTCGTCGTGCTCGATGGGATCGTAAGGATGCGAATGGCACTGCACGCAGCCGAAAGTGGTGGCCTGCCAAGTGGTCCAGGTGGTGTTCGTGCGGTCGATCACAGCGGCCAGGCGGTATTCCTCGTCGTCGGTGCCGCCCTCGGTGTTCGTTTGCGTGTTGCGGTGAAAGGCTGTGGCAAGGCGTTGGTCGGCTGTGGCGTTTGGCAGCAGATCCCCGGCGAGTTGCTCGATGGTGAATTCGTCATAAGGCATGTCCGCATTGAAGGCGCGGATCACCCAATCGCGGTAGGGCCAGATGTCGCGCTCGGGGTCTTTTTCGAAGCCATAGGTGTCTGAGTAGCGGGCGAGATCCAGCCAGACTGCGGCCCAGCGCTCGCCGAAATGCGGTGAGGCTAACAAGCGATCCGCCACCCCGGCGCGGGCAGTGGCGGGATCCTTCGCCACCGCGTCCTGATAGGCTGTTAGTTCTTCAGGCGAAGGTGGCAGGCCGGTGAGATCGAAGGACACGCGGCGTAACCACTCGGCGGGCGCGGCCTCGGGCGAGGGCTTGAGTTTTTCGCAGTCGAGGCGTTGTAAAATAAAGCGGTCGAGCGGTGCAGTCGGCCATTTTTCATCGGAAATTGTCGCCATCTTCGGCTCCTTCGGTGGGACGAATGACCAATGGTTTTGCCACTCCGCGCCTTGGGCGATCCAGCGCTCGATCAGCGCGATGTCAGCCGCCGGTAGGGGCGGTTCTTGCTTCGGCTTCGGCATCACTTCATCGGGGTCGTCACTGCGGAGGCGGCGCAACATTTCTGATGCCGCAGGTTTGCCGGGGACGATGGGGATCTTTCCGGACTTGCCAGGGGCGAGCGCTTTTTCCCGATAGATGAAGGAAATTTTTCCCGCCTCCTTTACCCCGCCGTGGCAGGTGGTGCAGTGTTTTGTGAGGATCGGGCGGATGTCGCGATTGAACTCCACGCGCTCGTCACTCAGCGCGATGGCAGCGGATGTGACGGATAGAAATAGGCAGAACGGGCGGACCATCGGATTGACCGCACCATACGGCAGCCGGGCCAAAATGCTATCACGGTTAGCCGCGCCGCTGCGGCCATTTCGGGAGCATGATTGTAGCCATAAAAATCCCGCCAGCAGCAGTGCCACTGACGGGGAAAATAGGTCAGACCAGTCAGGTGACTGCTTAGAATTTCTGCGCACGGGTGTGAGTCCAACCACCGTCGAAGCCAAGTTCTGGTGGAAACTCGGAGAGGCCGTCATGGACGTTCATTTCGATGCGGTTGTCTTCACCGCAGCGCTCGTAAGGTGGTTTGAAAGTACCGCGATAGGTCGGGCAGTTGAACGTAAAGAGTTCATAGAAACCATAGCCTAAACGGCGCAGGGCGCGGCTGGTACCATCGGCGGCACCATACCAAATGGAATTGGCACCGTATTGTTCGTTTTTGCGGACCAATTGCTCGGGGATTTCCAAGAAGCCGTAGAGGATGTTGTCAATTGCGCGTCCCAGCTTGCGCGCGGACGTGTAAGTGGAACTAGGAGGTGCTTGGATGTCGGCGACCACGATGCTGCTGAGGGCTGCGATAGTGCTAGCGATGACGAAGAGTTTTTTCATGCTGCGAGGAGGTTAAGTGATTCAGACAGGGGATAGCAACGGATTTTTCGGGATTCGGTGATTTTTTAAAGTTCGAAACTCAGAACGCGAATGATTCCCGGTGTGGCCCTCAGTTGTTCAAGCAGTTGCAACGGCGGCTCGGTGTCCACCTCGATCACGGTGACGGCCCGTTGGCGGTCGCTGGTGCGGCTCAAGGCCATATTCGCAATGTTCACGGACGCTCCACCGAGGGACGTGCCGAGAGTGCCAACGATGCCGGGGCGGTCGTCATTCTCCACGAACAGGAAGCGACCGGTGGGGTTCGTTTCCACATAATGCCCGGCGATGTGGACGATGCGTGCGGATTTGCCGAAGATGGTGCCTGCCACGGTGCAGACTTCCTCACCCTTGATCGCGGAAACTTCGACCAGTTCGGTGCAGTTAGACGCCAGCGCGGAGGTGGATTCGGTGACGCTGATGCCGTGGGCTTTGGCGATGCCCGGGGCATTGATCAGATTCACCTGCGCCTCGTTGTGCGCAGCGGATAGATAGCCTGTCAACACCTTGCGGGTGATAAGTTCGGTATCGAGTTCCGAGACCGGGCCGAGGTAGGAAACGCGAATGCCATCGCACTGGGCGGGGGCGATTTTCGACAACAGCTTGCCGAGGGAATTCGCGAGATCGAGGTAGGGACCGACGCTTTCTAAGGTGCGGCTGTCAAGGTTCGGCATGTTCACCGCGTTGACGATTTCTCCGGTGGTTAGAAAGTTTTTCACCTGATGGGCGACCTCGATGCCGACGTTTTCCTGAGCCTCTGCGGTCGAGGCTCCGAGGTGTGGGGTGAAGACGCATTTTTTCGCGGAAAACAAGGGGGAATCGACAGGTGGCGGCTCCACTTCGTAAACATCCAGCGCGATTCCGCCGAGGTGGCCGGCATCCATGGCGGCCATGGCGGCGGCCTCGTCCACCAGTCCGCCGCGGGCGCAGTTGACGATGAGGGCACCGGGATTGAGCAGGGCGATGCGAGTGGCGTTGAGGAGATGATTGGTTTCCGGTGTTAGAGGAATGTGCAGAGTCACCACGTCGGCCCCGGTGAGCGTGAGCTCGGCGGTTTCCGCGAGTTCCACTTTCAACGACTGGGCGCGGGCGGCGGTGAGGAATGGATCGAAGGCGACGACGACCATACCGAAGGCTTGGGCGCGCTTGGCGAACTCAGTGCCGATGCGGCCCATGCCGATGATGGCGAGGCGCTTGCCGCACATTTCCATGCCTTGCAGTGATTTCCGATCCCATCGACCGGCGATCATCGAGCAATGCGCTTGGCCGATGTTGCGGGCTAGCGATAGCATCAAGGCGAAAGCGTGTTCAGCAGTGGAAATCGTGTTGCCGCTTGGCGTATTCATCACCACTACCCCGTGATCGGTGGCGGCGGCGCGGTCGATATTATCCACGCCGACGCCAGCGCGGCCGATGGCCTTGAGGTTCTTGGCAGCGGCGAAGACAGCCGCTGTCACCTTCGTTTCGGAGCGGACGATCAGCCCGTGGTAATCACCGATGATCGCTAACAGATCCTCCGGTTTTAGGCCGGTTTTCACGTCCACGGATATCTCTGGGGCGGCACGCAGGGCGTCCACTCCTTTTTCCGAAATGGGGTCGGAAACCAACACACGATAACTGCTTGCCATAGGGGCGGGGGATTAACTCAGCGCCCGCTGGCTGGCAAGGGGTTTGCGCTGGAAAAAATCGCGCGGCGCGTGTTACTTGATTTCCATGCCGCTCTTCGGCCATATCCAGCGGAGGACTTTGTCGCCTTTGAGCAGTGCCTTGGCTTGGATGGTTTTCACGCCAAAAATCGTCTCCGCCTTGTAGGATGCGACGCCGGTTTGGTAGGTTTCCCCGTCCACGGTTTCGTCTGCATCCGCTTTCCATTCCAGCACTTGTTCGAATTTGAACTCCTTGATCTGGGCGGCCTTGATGCTCTGCTGCATGACTTTCACGACATCCTCTGGGGTGCTTGCCGCAGTAACGGGCGCGGCGGGAGCCGGGGCGGGTTCGGGGGGAGCGGCTGGGGCAGGTATCGGCAACGGAGCCGGTTCCGGCACTGGCGGTGGCTCGATGGTCTTCGTCGGCTCCACCGAGTCTCCAGTCGGCGGCGTAACCGGGGCGACGGGTGGGGGGATGACTGGGGCGGGTTCAACGGGTGGTGTGACGGGCGGAACGACAGCCGGAGGTGGCGCGACCTCGTTCGATTGCAAGGCTGCGATTTGTTGAAAAAGATCGGTCTCAGAGGCTAACACGCTGCCGAAATACGGCACATCACCGGGCGGACTCACCACGATGGTTCCGCCTTCCACGCGCATCAGCTTTGCCCGATTTCCCGCAATCAGGATCAGGGTCACGCTTGAGGCCGCGTCGGTGACTTTTACATCCGCTTTTAGAAGGATAGTGGCGGGTAGTTGTTCGGGTTTCAGGCTCGCGAGGTCGATCACCTTCCCATTGCCTTCCATTTGGAGGACCACATGCCCACTGCGGGCGATTTCCGTCGCGCTCGGGCGGACCCCAGTGAGTAGGAATCGCAGGTGGGGTTCCACCACGTAGCCTAAAACACCAGCCGCCGAGATGCAGAGGAGATTGAAGAATAATTTCATGTGCTGTCTGGATACGTAGCCGTCAGGCGATTCCTTGGAAAGAAATTTCAAAATCTCATTCAGTCGCCATCGCGGCCTTCTAGGTGGTCCAGCGCCTTGGCGAAACTCGCGTTTCCGAGGTAGTGCCGCAGCCGGGCATCCACTTCCGACCGATGCTCTGCCGTCCAGGTGGAAATTTCCTCGGATACGGTTTTCAGCGCCTCCAGATGTTCCGCCGCATCACGGTCCCGCCACGCGTGGTCGGCGATGAGGGTGACACGGCGGCGGAGCAGGGCGATCAATTCGGAATTCATGGCAACCACGCGAAATGAATTACATTTCCCTAATGGGAGCGCGAAGTTTATTTCGAGCGGGCGACAATTTCACCTCTCTTCTACCCGTCATGGCACTTTCTAAGAAACCTTCATCCGTGGCGTCTTACCCCCCAGTGGCACTCTCCCACAGCAGCCCCGGGCAGAGGAAAATTTTACGAACATTTTACCCCACGCTGACCACTTAGCTGTTAAAACAGCGATAGATTAAGCCATGAAACCGGCGCTTTAAGCTTTGTGGATTCTTCATCACGCCGGTAACGGCGAAAGGGGAGCACACGCGCCCTCGCGTGTCGTCCTCGGTGCCCTCGCCGAGGACCGGCCAGCAACCGGACGCAGTCGGAGTTACCCAAAAAACCAAGTTCCTAATGCTGCGTCAGCCCATTTCCGGCGAGGGCGCCGGAAATCGCAAGCGAGGGCGCTTACGCTCCCCGACCTCGGACCTAGAATCGTCCTCTTCGTGCCATTCGGCACAGGCCTTTAATCAGTAACAATCCACTCCTCAGTGCTGCCTCTTGCAACTTTTCCGCGCAGCGGTGTTTTACCCGCGATGAACAAAAGCATCCGATTCGCGGCCTTTTTCCTGGCGTTCGCCGCCCAGCCACTTTTCTCGCAAACTTCGGCGGACAATCCGCGACTCAAGAAGGCCTTGGAGCGGTTTCCTGAGGCGGATGCCGATAAGGACGGCATTCTTACCATGGCCGAAGCCAGGGCATTTAAGAAAAAAGACGACTCGCATGGCAAACCAACGAAAGAGTCGGGGGAAGAGTCCATCAGTCCTAACGTGCTCGAATCGCTGCTCAAGCTGTATGAAGGAGATCGGGGCCAATGTGAAATTCACTGAAGTGGCGAATCGGGGGCTTGACGTGAGTGGCGTGGCGTTTCGATATACCGGTGACAGCCCCGTGGAGGGCGGCGTGACGAAGCTTGCATCCGACAAATGTGACAAGACTGCCGACGTATGGGACTGGCTATTTAGCAAAAATCGCGAGGCGAATTAATTTACTAATCAAATATATATGAATCCAAAAGTTATAGCCACAGGCAAGGTGAGTTCTCCGTTTGCTTTCAGTAAACCCATAGCCAAGCCGCCTGAAAAGCAATCTCCTGTCCGTGTCTCTCAGTGGCTACCGATGCCGTTCGTCGTTGCAGGGATATTTTTTACCGGGCTCACTGCGTCGTCGCACGCGCAGGCGACCGAGCGAGATGAGAAGCTGGAAAGCTGGTTGCGCCGCTACCCCGAGGCCGATGCGAACAAGGACGGCAAGCTTTCCGAGGAAGAGGCGCGCCAATACGCGGCCAAGCTCCGCGGCAAGCCCAAGGGCTCGCCCGCGAACAGCGATCTGCCCGCGGCAGATCTGCGCGACGTAAAATACGGCCCGGACGCACGCAACGTCTTCGATTTTTGGCTCGCGAAGAAGATCGATGCGGCAGCGCCCTTGATCGTGTTCATCCACGGCGGCGGATTCGTGGGCGGTGATAAATCCATGGCCAGCCCCGCCGCGCTCCACGAGGCACTCGACGGCGGCGCAGCATTCATGAGCATCAATTACCGCTTCCGTGAGCAAGCACCCATCCAGGACATTCTCCGCGACTGCGCCCGCGCGATCCAGTTCGTGCGCGCCGATGCGGCCCGGTTTCACATTGATCCCAAGCGTATCGCCTCCTTTGGCAGTTCGGCGGGCGCGGGCACATCGTTGTGGCTCGCCGCGCATGATGACCTAGCAGACCCGAAGTCGGCGGACCCCGTGCGGCGCCAGTCCAGCCGCATCGCCGCCGCCGGCAGCCTCAACGGCCAAGCGACCTACGACTTGCGCGAGTGGAAACGCGTGATTTTCCCTTTCAGGCCTGAATGGCTGACCAGCCCAGACGAGGCCCCGAGTTTTTACCACTTCAAGAGCGAAGCCGACTTCGACAGCGAGCAAGGCAAGCGAATCCTCGCCGATTGCAACATGCTCGGCCTCCTCACCGCCGATGACCCACCCATCTACCTTGCTTGCTCGATGCCTGACGGTGATCCAAGCAACAGGGAGCAACTGCTCCATCACCCGCGCCACGCTCAGGTCATTGAGCGGCGGTGCAAGGAGCTAAGCATCCCCGTCACCGCAGTCTATGCCAGCGATCAAAAACGTCCGGCCATGAGCGAAGGCGCGGTGGTTGAATTTCTTCTGCGTCACGTCGGCTTGCCTGCCTCGGGCGGGAATTGACCAGCTCTCGGCCTATACCTCAGTTCAAGCATTTAAGATCGTAGTATTTTCCGCCGCTTTTGCCGTAGTTGAAAAATCCGTGCCCCTGGCCCTCATAGGTGACCAGCTTGCAGGAATTTCCAGCCTTCTCCGAGTCCTTCTTGTAAAGCTCCGTTCCTTCTAACAAGGCGTCCGCCGTGTGATTCGCGGGCGCATAAACATACAGCGGCAATTCCGTGGAGCCGATTTTCTTATACACCTGCCACTCGCCCCCTTGGGGAGCCGTTGTCTCGTTCTTGCCCGGTTCTTTGGTGTGCTTTTCTCTGTATGCGTGGGCTTCCTCCAGAGTGAGAATGCCGTTCTTGTCGGCATCCGCCTCAGGATAGCGCTCCAAGGCGGTTTTCAAGCGCGGATTGTCGGCCGATGTTTGGCCGATGTTTGGCCGAAAGACATTCCGCAAAGCAAAACGCCAATGAGAGTCAGTCGTGTCATCATGATCGAGTGAAACCCTTGCTTTCGTGAAAAGTTCCGGCTCACCCGCCCGTTTTGGGATGGGCATTTAGCCGCCTTTATGAACTTCCTCCTTCGCACGGCTCTCAGCGCCCTGCCGCTCTTTCTCGCGCTCTCCGTCCGCGCAACAGAACCGACAACCATCAGCATTGATGCCTCCAAAACCCTTGGTCGCTTCGATGGCATGGGCTGCGGAGCCATCTTCTACGAAGGGCATCTGACAAGTCTCGCCGAGCGCGGGAAAACCGACCTCCAGAAAAACCTCTACGACGACCTCTTCTCCAAAGTCCGCACCAACTATTTGCACCTCATGATCCGCCACGATCATGAACCCGAGAACGACAACGCAGACCCATGGAAGCCCGAGTTCAAGGATCAATGGTTCGACTACTGCCGCCACACGCTCGCCATCTGCCGCGCCGCCCGCGAACGCCGGCCTGACATGAAACTCTACGCCACCCTCTACACGCCACCCGCGTGGATGAAAACCAATGGCGATCCCTCCGCAGGGGGCGAATCCCGCGCCACTTTGAAAGACGGCATGGAACTCGAATTCGCCGAATTCTGCTGGGCCTTCCTCGATCACATGCGTCGCAACGGCCAACCCATCGAATACCTCAGCATCGCCAACGAACCCGATTGGCCCCACACCCAACCTGGCTGCTGCTTCACCCCGCAACAACACGCCGACCTCTTCGCCATCGTCGCTGGATACCTCCGTAAAATGGCCCTCACTCGCCCGGAAACGCCGCTCGTCAAACTCGTCGCGCCCAACACCCTTTCCGCCGTCGGAGCCGCCCGCCAATACCTCCCGCCGCTCCTCAAACAATCGGCCGCCGATCTCGCCATCGTAGGCTCACACGACTATGATCGCCGAGGCCAACGCTGGTCAGATCTCGTCAAGGTGGCCAAAGGACGCCCCGTCTGGTGCACCGAATGGTGCGTCAACGCCCGCGATGAATCACCCGAACTCATCCGCTCCAACACCGAGTTCTGGCTCGCCATGACCGAAGCCTTCAACCAAGGCATCAACGTCTGGATGGCATACGACTGGGTCTACCCTCCACGCCCCGGCGGCGAGGCACTCACCCACGTCGATTGGGGAAACTCCTACACCCACACCAAAATCTATCACGGCTTCCGCCAATGGTGCGATCCCTTGCTTCCCGGCATGGAAACCCTCTCCACCACCGTGACCGGCCCCCTCGCCACGGAAATCTCCAAACCCGGAGTCAAAGCAGCCGCCTTCATCGACCGCAAATCACAACGTGTCGTCCTGCACCTCGCCAACGTCACCGATCAGCCCGCCCTCATCCAAGTTTCCCCCGGCAAAGACCTCGCCGCCCTTTCCCCCAAGCGAACCAGGACTTCCGCCAGCGAAAACGCCGTCTCGCTCACTCCGCTCACACCCGCTTCTGGACTCCTCTCTGACACCCTTCCGCCGCGTGCCGTGCTCACCCTCCTCTGGGAATCCAACCCATAGTTCAATCAAGCTGCGCCTAGCGCTTCCCGAGAAATTGGACAAACAATCACACGAAACAAACCACCATGATCAAGTCCACCCTCACGCTTGCCGCCATCGCGGTATTCACCCTGAACTCTCAGGCAGCTGACGTTCCCGCCATCCCGAAGCCGGATGGCAAGCCTGCCGATATGAGCAAGCCCGTTCAGGTCTTCATCCTCATGGGCCAGTCGAACATGGTCGGCATGGGTCGGCTCTCCGGTGCCAGTGTCCGCTGGGGCAAGGAGTTCATTGAGGCTGTGGTCTCGGTTTACCCAGGAGCCTACGACCCGAAAGCCGATTATGACGCGATGAAACCGGAGAAAACCCTCACGCTCGCAAGTTTCGGCGGCGGAGAGCCCACTCCGTTTCCGGGCGGCGGCACCCAAGTCGTCCGCGGCTTTCTCCAGTCCACGGAAACCGGACTGTATGAATTCAATCCCGGCTACGGGGCTTCCGAACAGAACATCATGGTGGTCAATGGCGTGGAGGTGCATCGCCAGGAGCCGGGCGGAAAAGCGGTGAAAAAATCCGTGAAACTGACCGCAGGGGAAAAAACTCCTTTCAAGATCACCTATCTGAATGAACAAGCCACTGGCTTGGGCTGGATGTCCCGCATGGATTTGCCGGGCGTCCTTACCACATCCGTCCACCAGCAAGGGAAATTTCCCTATCTCGTCGATGACACGGGCGCTTGGTCGGAGCGCAAGGATGTCCGTTTTGTCCGCATGATGTCGGGAAGCGGGCCGCTGAACAACGAATGGTTAGGCATCAGGGGCGGCACCATCGGGCCGGAATACGGCATCGGCCATGTGGTTGGCAATGCCATCGACGCGCCGATAATGCTTCTCAAAGCCTGCATCGGCAACCGCAGCCTCGGCTGGGACCTGCTGTCTCCCGGCAGTGAGCGTTTCGTCGAAGGCGACAAGGTGTATGCCGGCTATAAGGACAAGCCGGATTCTTGGGCCGTCGATCCGGCCAAAGGCGCGGCGACAGAGCCGCCCGCGCAGTGGCTCGACAGCAAGGGCAACCCGATCAATTGGTATGCAGGGCTACAATATGACCTCGACACGGGCGATGCGAAAAAGGTGCTCGCGGACATTCCCAAGCACTATCCCGACGCGACGAAATACGAGGTCGCTGGCTTCTTTCTCTGGCAGGGTGAAAAGGACGGCGGCAGCCCTGTGCATTCAGCGCGCTACGAGAAAAATCTCGCCGCGTTCATCAAGGCCTTGCGTAAAGACTTCAATGCCCCGAACGCGAAGTTTGTACTCGGCACCATGGGCGAAGCCGTCAAGGGCAGCGGCGACAAGGTGCTTGAAGGACAACTCGCAGTGGACGGCAGCAGCGGAAAATATCCCGAGTTCAAAGGCAACGTCGCCACCGTCTATACCAACCCGATGGCACGAGGCGGCAGCGGCAACAGCCACTACGGCGGCAACGCCGAGGTCTATATGAACGTCGGCGAAGCCATGGGCCAAGCGATGACGGAACTGCTGAAGAGCAAGCCATAACCCACGTTGATTTCGTTCTCAAACAGGTCGTCAAAAAGCCAGCGGAGAAGCCTCGTGTGGAATAAATTCCGCGTTCCAATTGCTGCAAGACTTGCCGGGAGGCGTTGCATCGCTAGAAAAAGGCCGTGGCGCAGCAAAGTGATGTCCGGGAAGTCCTCCAATATATACCGCAGTTTCGTGGGAAAATTTTCCTCGTGCTCATCGAGGCCGGATTGTTGCCGGAGCCGGCGGTGGCGGAAACTCTGCTAGACTTGGCGGTGTTGGAAGACCTTGGCGTGAAACTGGTGCTCGGCGTCCTCGGCGGCGATTTGAAGGATCTCTACGACTGGACACTGGAATGCGAGATCATGGCCGCCCGGGTTTCTCGCCCGATTTCGGATCCGCTGGCCGTCCCCGAGGCCATGGAAATCCTAGGCCGGGGCCAGTCCGTCGTCATCGACGCGTCAGCCACCGGCCCGCTGGACAGCCCGGTCGTGGACTTTGCACTGCGGCTTGGCGTGGCGAAAATTATTACGCTATTAGAAGAGGCGATCCTCATCGACGGCGCACCTGCCCATGCCATCCGGGCGGCGGATGCGGTGGACCTCGCCAGTCAAAGCGATGCGGCGGGGTCGGCCCTGTTGCTGGCGGCGGCGGCAGCCTGCCACCGTGGTGTGCCGCGCGTGCATGTGCTGAATGGTCGCCAGCAGGGGGTCTTGGTCGATGAGCTTTTCTCAAACGAAGGCGTCGGCACGATGGTCCACGCGGACAGCTACCGGGTGATCCGCGAGCTGCGCGAGGAGGATATTCCTGAATTGTTAGGCATGATTGGGCGCTCGGTGAGACGGACGAAACTGGTGGCGCGGACCTATGAGGACATCCAGTCGCGGATCGAGGATTACCGGGTGATGGCCATCGATGACAACGTCGTGGGCTGCGTCGCTTTGCATGAATATCCACAAGAAGACTGCGCGGAAGTGGCCTGCCTGTATGTGAAACTGGCGCACGAGGGCCGGGGCTACGGCATCGAGCTGGTACACCACGCGGAAGGTCTCGCACGCGAGCGCGGGATCGGGCGAGTATTCGCCTTGAGCAACCGCGCGGCGGATTTTTTCACCACCAAGTTGGACTATGAGCCTGCGACCGTGGACGATCTGCCAACAACCCGCCGAGCGCAATTCGAAGCAAGAGGTCGTGACTCACGGGTATTCTCGCGCAAGCTTGCGACGGATTGATAATTCAGACCCATTCATTGAACCCATTCAACGTCTGACAAATGACTTACTCGGCAGGGTTTAAATTTCTTGCACGTCAGCGTTTCATAGTTTATGGAAAAACACATGAGAACAACCATAGATATGCCTGATGATTTGTTCAAACGGGTGAAACCCTTGCTCGCAATAAGAAAAATGACATTCCGCGCACTGGTGATCGATGCCGTCGAGCGCGCCATTGAGGCACCTACGGCGGCTTTCCGGCTGCGAGACGCATCCGCCGGACACCCTGCGGATGATACGGCGGTTTCCAACGATGTGATCAACCGTGCGATTGATGACGCGCGGGAAACTTCATTTGCAGGATAATGATCGCGGTGGATACGAACCTGCTGGTCCATGCTCACCAGCGCGAAGCTTCCCTGCACGTTAAAGCGAAAGATGTGATCCGTAATCTTGCAGAATCTCCCGTTCCTTGGTCGGTGTGTCTGCACAGTTTCGTTGAATTTTACGGAGTCGCCACGCATCCGAAAATTTGGAAAAATCCATCCACTCCGGAACAGGCCATTGACCAGATCCGTGCATGGCGGGAATCTCCCAGCCTGCGAGTCCTGTGCGACACCCCCGGAGTCTTGGATAAACTGGCTGAGCTCGCGGTAAATGGCATGGTGCGCGGTGCCTTGATCCACGATGCCAGAATCGCTGCCTGCTGCCTTGTGGGCGGGGTCGGGGAACTCTGGACGGTGGATCGAGATTTCAGCCGCTTCCCGCCGCTGAAAACCCGAAATCCTCTCGTTTCATAGGGCACATCTCCCACAAGCTCGACAATCTCCACCTTCACCCGCTCCGCTGTGGCTGGGACAACCTGTCCCAGCCCGTCCAAGGAGCGTCTCGCTCCGACACCTCTTCCCTCTAAAACGGCGAACTTCCTACCAA
>JAYVNM010000007.1:0-21940 GCA_043758445.1 Akkermansiaceae bacterium
TCGCCCCGCTGAGGCGCTGGAACCCTTGATTTTACGACATCGGGCATCCGAAAAGGGCTGTGGTGGAGACCCTCCCCATAGACAGACTGAATCTAACAGGATTATTCCCAGTGCCAGTGAATGTTCTTGCGCGCCAACAAACGATTCAAGGACGGCAAGGAGCACCGCTACTGGAGCGTCGTCGAAAACCGCCGCATCGAAGCCCACATCTTCATCAGCTTCCGCGCCTACTGCCTCCACGTCACCCTCGCACAATACAACAAAAAAGCCGCGACCGGCAACTACTTCAAAACGCTAGTTTGCGAAAATCGCACGCGTCTTTGCGCAAAGCAAATTCACCCCGCTGGGGCAAGGAGGCGGCGTTTGTGACTCAACTGTGCTCTGGCCGTGGATCACGGGCGAGCAGTTCCTTCATCGCGAGTGGCGCGGACTTGCCTTGATAGAGGATGCTGTAAACGGCATCGATGATCGGCGTGCGGACGCCCACGCGATGGGCGGTTTCATGAATGGATAGAGTGTTAGGTACGCCCTCTGCGACCATGCCGAGCGCGGCGACCGCTTCCTCTAAGGTCTTGCCGCCACCTAGCGCGAGACCGACGCGGTGGTTTCGCGAGTGTGGCGAAAAACATGTCACGATCAAATCACCCACGCCGGACAGCCCGGCGAAGGTCTCCATCCGCCCTCCCAGTGCAATGCCTAACCGGGTCATCTCTGCCAGCGCGCGGGTGACGAGCGCGGCCACTGCATTGTCGCCCAGTCCCAAGCCATGCGCCATGCCGGCGGCGATGGCATAGACGTTTTTCACCGCCCCGCCGAACTCGATGCCGGCGAGGTCGTCGCTGGTGTAGGAGCGGAAATGCGGAAAAGTGAATAGCTCCTGCAGGCGGACGGCGACCTGGAGGTCATCGGACCCGATCACGGCGCAGGTGGCCATCCCGGCGGCGATTTCCTCGGCGTGGTTAGGGCCTGATAGAGCGGCGATCGGGTTGTGCGGGAAAATTTCACGCAAGATCTGGCTCATGCGGTCGCCGGTGTGTTTCTCGATGCCCTTGGCGCAGGACACCAATGTCGCTTCAGGGGCAAGCTTGGCGGCGGCGAGGGTGAGCGCCGTTTCCCGCGTCGCGGAGGTCGGCACAGCGAAGAGGATGAGCGGGTGGGGAAGCGCGTCGGTTAGAATGGAGGACGCACTGACATTTTCATCCAGCGTGATGCCGCTGAGATAATGCGGGTTTTTCCGCTCGCGGTTGATCGCCTCTGCGGTGGCCGGATCGCGACCGATCAGCACGATGGTTTGCAGCCGCGATGACAGTAATTTCGCCATCGCCATGCCGAACGAGCCGGAGCCGATGATCGCCGCAGATTTAAAGGAGGCGTCAGACATCGGCGATTTTCGGCTGGCGGGTGAATCGATGCTCGGTGCCATTCCGCAGGCGCTCGAGATTGCTGCGGTGTTTCCAAACTGCTAAAATGGCGATGATGAGGGTGAAGACGAACAATGGCTTGTTCCATGTGCCGTTCTGGATTTTCCCATGAAACCATGAACCCCAAATCGTCACCAGTGGCAGCACCACGGCGGTGGCAATGCTCGCCAGCGAGACGTATTTCGTAAGCAGAAAAACCACCAGCCAGACCACGATGAGAACCACGATGGCGGCGGGCATCAGCGCGATCAGCACGCCGGCGGAGGTCGCTATGCCCTTGCCGCCCTTGAAGCCGACCCATGGCGAATAGTTGTGGCCCAGGACCGCGCAGAGGCCGGTGAGCACTTGAAAAATCTGCGCCGTCAGCATCGGGAAATCCTGCGCGTACGGAGCGAGGCTGGTTATGATCAGCGGATTTTTCAGCCCCTGAAAATGGATCATTGAAAGCGCGATCACGACCGGAATGAAGCCCTTGAGTGCATCGAGAAACAGGCAGGAGATTCCGTATTTTTTCCCAATCACCCGCAGCACATTGGTCGCGCCGATGTTGCCGGAACCATGCTCGCGGATGTTGATACCCTTTGCCCGCGCGATGATCAGGCCGAAGGGAATCGAGCCTAGCAGAAACGCGAAAAGCGGACAAAGCCAGAGTTGCATGAAATAGCTGTTAGGGGCGCTTCACTCGACAGTCGCAGAGGTGATCACCACATTCTCTTTTGGCACGTCACCGGAAGGCATCTCGATTTTTTCACCGGTCGCTGGGTGGCGCATCGTGAGCGAAGATGAGCCAGTTTCCACGGCCTTGATTTTATCCACCACGTCCATGCCTTCGATCACTTTGCCGAAGACCGCATAGCCGCCATTGCTCGGGTAATTGAGTATCGCATTGTTGTCCTTCACGTTGATGAAAAACTGGGTCGTCGCGCTGTTAGGATCATTGGTGCGAGCCATGGCGATGGTGCCGCGATCATTACCCAGCCCGTTCTGGCCCTCGTTCTTGATGCCCTTGCCCGCTTCTTTTTCGACGAGTTTCTGACCATCCACCGCGAAGCCACCGCCCTGGACCATGAAGTCCGCCATTACCCGGTGAAACACCGTGCCGTCGTAGTGCTTCTTTTTCACGTAGCTTAGGAAATTCTCCACCGTGATCGGCGCTTTTTCCGCGTTCAGCTCGATGAGGATGTCGCCCTTGCTCGTTTTCAAACGGACCTTGGAGACCTTGGCAACGGCGGGTTTTTCAGCTTCCTTGGTGGGTTCGCACTGGGCGAGCACGGGAAACAGGACGAGGGAAATGAGAGCAAGTTGGCGTTTCATCGGGCGAATATTTAAGGGCTGGGCGGGGTGAGCGCAAGTGCAAGGTATCGGCGGCATGTAGCGTCGGTCGATGAGCGACGTATCGGCAGTCGGTCTGCACTACTGGCGCGGATGCGCCAGCGACGTTGAACTCACTCAGCAGATTTTGCCGTTTTTTTGGCGGCGGCTTTTTTCACCGGGCGCGGCGGGAAATCGAAGCCGATTTTGCCGTCTTTCAGGTCGAAGGTAAGGTGGGCGTCGAACTTGCGCTTGGTGCGGTTAGAGACGAAGCCTTTGAGGACATCGGTCTTGCCAGCGCCGATGAGTTTGAGGATCTGAGCGGGCGGTATTTCGCACTGGAGGATGGTCTTGCCGATGCGGATGCCGTTGGGATCCTTCTTAGTGACGATCTCGGGGACGTGGTAAGCTTTCTCGGTGGCGTAAACCTTGTAGGATTTGCCTTCGTCGGACTTGGCCTCGCCGATGAGTTGCTCTTCGGTGAGCTCGGGCGCGGCGTCGCGGTCATCGTTCTCGAAGACGAAATTGACTTTGAATTTCGCATCGAGTTCGAGGGCGGCGTCGAAGGGTTTGTTGAACTTGGATTTGAAGCCGGTGAGCGGGCCGACGAGTTTGGTGGTGAAGAGCTGGGTGGCCTCTGCGGTGGTGAGGAGGCGGCCAGCGATGTGCTTTTTCGCTTTGAATTTGCACTCTGGCTCGCGGCATTCGTAGGTGGCCTCGGTTTGCATGAGGCTGGGTGCGCCGCAGCTTGGGCAGAGGACTTTGAGGTCGGGGAAGACTTCGCTTTTCGCGAGATCGGCGGCTTTGCGGGCCTTGGTGCAGATCTCGTTGGTGTAGGCGATGATTTCCTTCATGAAATCGCCGCGTTGGAGGTTGCCGTGCTCCATTTGGCGGAGTTTGAATTCCCAATCGCCGGTGAGTTTGGGCGAGTAGAGGCCCTCGATTTCCATTTCGCGGACGAGGGAAATGAGTCTCATGCCGCTACCGGAAACGAAGAGTTCGCGGCCCTCACGGGCGAGATATTTCTGGGAGATGAGGCCCTCGATGGTGGCGGCGCGGGTGGCCGGTGTGCCGAGGCCCCGCTCGGCCATGGCTTCGCGGAGGGCTTCATCGTCAATGAGTTTGCCAGCACCTTCCATGGCGGAGAGGAGGGTGGATTCGGTCATCCGCGCGGGCGGCTTGGTTTCCTCGGCAAGGACCTCGATGGTCTCGACGGTGGCGTTTTCACTACCGGTGATGGGGCAGAGTTCGTCCTTGCCGGCGGCGACGCCGGGGCGGCGGCCATAGACTTCGAGCCAGCCGGGCTTGATGAGGATGCGGCCCTCGGTCTTGAAAGTGTCGGCAGCGATGCGGGTGAGGCGGGTGGTTTGCTCGAACTCGGCGGGCGGGTAGAAGACGGCGATGAAGCGCTTGACGATCATGTCGTAGAGCTTTTGCTCGGCTTCGGAGAGTTTGGCAAAGTTGCCAGTCGGGATGATGGCGAAGTGGTCCGAGACTTTCTTGGAATCGAAGATGCGGCGTGACTTGTGGAGACGGGGGCCATTTTCCGCAGAGCCGGAGAGCACGGCTTTGGCATATTTCGCGACTTCGAGGCCGCTGTTGCCGACATCCTGCATGGTTTCGCGGACGTTGGCGGTGTAGTCCTCCGGCAGGTAGCGCGAATCGGTCCGCGGGTAGGTGATCATTTTGTGCTTTTCATAAAGCGCCTGGGCGAGTTGGAGGGTACCTTTCGCGGAAAAGGGGGCCTCCCGCTGGAGAGTGGTAAGGTCGTAAAGTTGGGGTGAAATCTGGGTGTTGGCCTTCTTTTCCTCGCTGACGATGCCGGTTTTGCCGGTGCAGCGGGCGACGATGGCCTCGGCGGTGAGTTGGTCCCAGAGGCGCTCAGGCTTGGAGAGCGGGGCGGACTCGTCCTTTTTCCAATTTTCGTCGATCCATTTTCCTAGGTATTCACCCGCTTTGACGCCGAAGGTGGCATGGACTTCGAAGTACGGGGTGGACTTGAAGGCCTGGATCTCGGCCTCGCGTTGGGCGAGGATGGCGAGCGTCGGCGTTTGGACGCGGCCGGCGGCGGTGATGTTGAAGCCGCCGTGGCGGGAATTGAAGCAGGTGAGGGCGCGGGTGGCGTTGAGGCCGACTAGCCAATCCGACTCGGAGCGGCACTTCGCGGCGTCGGCAAGGGGCTTCATCTGCTCCTCGGAGCGGAGGTCTTTCCAGGCTTCGAGGATGGAATTGTTGGTCATCGACTGCATCCAGAGGCGCTTGACGGGCTTGGAGATGCCGCCGATTTCGACGATGTAGCGGAAAATCAGCTCACCCTCGCGGCCGGCGTCGCAGGCATTGACGATGAGATCGACGTCCTTGCGCTTGGCGAGCTTGAGCACCTGCTTCAGACGGGCCTCGGAATCGGGGATCGGATCGAGTTCGAATTTTTCCGGGATGGCGGGGAGGACGCCGAAATTCCATGCGAGTTTCTTGCCATTCGGCCCCATCGGCATCCGCAGTTCGACGAGGTGGCCGACGGCGGAGGTGATGACGGCGGTATCGTTTTCGTAAAAAATATCGCGCCCGGAACCCTGTTTATCGAATTTGCCAAGAACCTTGGTGAGGACCTTACTCAGGTCGTTCATGACGCTGGGTTTCTCGGCGATGATCAGTGTTTTTCCCATAATGAAAGAGGGCCATTAAGCGGCTGTGAGTGGAGGGACTAGACTTGCGGGTGAGGATTTGGCAAGCTGATTGGTGAAATTTTCGCGAACTTGGACAGCGAGCCGACACCATCCTCCCATCGCTCCGCCTGGCTCAGAAGCACAAAAAGCACCTGCCAGAATTACTCTGACAGGGGCTTGGGGGTGGAGCGGGGTCCGGATCAGACCGTGGCGTCTTCGTTCACCCGGCCCATCGCGATGCCGGTCAACGCCTCGTCGGCCTTGTCCTCTTCCAGCAAGGTGGCGGCCAGCAGTTTCACTGCAGCGGTGTGGCCGAGGCATTCGGCAAAGGTGCGGGGGGTGCGCTTTGGCTTTTGCAAGATCCCGGCCAAGGTGGATCGGGGATTAAATTTACTAAAAATAAGCAACTTGTGTGAGCGGGGATATTTGGTTAGCCCAATCCTCCCGCGCAGAATGCAGATTCGCGTGCGGTGGATCGTGCAGTTTTCAAACTCGCTAACACGGAGTGAAAATCAAAAACCGGACTTTGATTGGGACTTAAATCCCTCATGCTCGTGGCGTGTCCCAGCCTTATCTCGCGCTCGAAGCGGAACTCCATGACGCCTTTTGGGAGGCGGAGGATGATGGCTCGGAAGTGCGGTTGATGGCGGAGTTTCTCAAGAAATTTACCGGTCCGGCACTGGAGATCGGCGCGGGTTCGGGGCGGCTGCTGCTACCGTTGCTGCAACTGGGATTCGCCGTGGAGGGCTTGGAACTCTCGCGGGACATGCTGGCACTCGGGAAAATCCGGGCGCAGCGGCTGGGGATTTCTCCGCAGATGCATGAGGGCGACATGGCGGACTGGACGAGCGGGCGGAAATTTTCCGCACTGCTGGCCCCGGCCTTCACCTTGCAACTGGCCGCCGATCCCGAAGCGGTCCTGCGGCATTGGTACGGGCTGTTGGAAAACGGCGGCGGACTTTATCTAACGGTATTCATCCCCTACGCGGAGCTGCTGGGCGATTTGCCGGAAAACACCTGGTATGAGGACCACCGCGTGACGCTGGCGGACGGTCGGGTTGGCTTGCTAGAGACGCGGCATCGGCTGGACCGCGAAGGCCGGGTTCTTGCGCGCGAACACTGTTACACGCTCTCTGGCAGTCCACCGGTTACGCACCACTCACGGCAGACGCTGCGCTGGTTCGGGCATGAGGAGATCGTTTCCTTATTACGTGTTTGCGGATTCCGGGTGGATCGCTTTTTCGTCGATTTCGCGCCGGAGCCTGCGGTGGACGTCCCGAATGAGAGTGATTTCGACGGCATTCTCACCTATCACGCGACCCGGGTGGCGTGAAAATCCGGATTTTATGAAAGATTTCCAACTCGCCATTCTTGACGGACTGGCCTTCCTCGCCCTATGACCCTTGCTGTGCCAAGGACTTTGATATTACTCGCGACGTTGGGGAGCCTAACGACTTCCGCCTTCAGCCAAATCTGGGGGCGTGAGGACATTGGTTTTGAAAGCATCCAAAGCCGGGCTCGGGACCTCGCGAACAAGCCCTATGTGCCGCCTAACCGCAACAGCCTGCCGGCTTGGATGAATGATCTCAGTTACGATCAATACGGCGACATTCGCTTCAATCCGAACCAGGCCTTGTGGGCGACGGAGAAACTGCCCTTCCGTGCGATGTTTTTCCATCCCGGTTATTTGTATCTGGAACCGGTGGTGCTCAACGAGTTCACCAGCACCCACCAGCAGAAAATCCGGCTGGCGGAGGCGTTCTTCAACTATGGCCCACTGATCAACAAGCACGGCGAACTGCCGGCCGAGGGTGGTTTCGCCGGTTTCCGCCTGCACGCGCCGCTGAACAAGCCGGATTATTTCGACGAGATGGCGGTGTTTCAAGGCGCGAGCTACTGGCGGGCGCTCGGGAAAAACCAACATTACGGCATCTCATCGCGCGGCATCGCGGTCGATACCGGGGCTGAGGGTGTGGAGGAGGAATTTCCCAGTTTCCGCGAGTTCTGGCTGCACAAACCGGAGCCGGCGGACACCACCGCCAGAGTTTACGCACTGCTCGACGGGCCGTCCTACGCCGGGGCCTATCAGTTCATCATCGAGCCGGGCAACACCTCCATCGTCTCGGTCAAGGCGGTGCTCTTCGCCCGCCGCGCGGTGAAACGTCTCGGCATCGCCCCGATGTCCAGCATGTATTGGTTTGGGGAAAACTCGCGCCGCCGCTTCGACGATTTTCGCCCAGAGGTGCATGACTCGGACGGTCTAGCGATCCGCTTAGGAAATGGCGAACGGTTGTGGCGGCCACTCACTAACGACAGTGGCAAGCAGGAGTTCAGCTTTTTTGATATGGAGAAATGTGACGGCTTCGGTCTGCTCCAGCGCGACCGCCGTTTTAGCGCCTACGAGGATGGCGAGGCCGCCTATCATCTCCGCCCCTCACTGTGGGTGGAGCCGACTTCCGACTGGGGGGCCGGCCGGGTCATGCTGATGGAGAATCCGACGACCAACGAACACGCCGACAACACCGTCGCCCTGTGGGAACCCGCCCACACGCCGCAGCCCGGCGACCGCATCGAGTTCTCCTATCGGCAGCGCTGGACGCTCGATGAAGATCCTTCCATGGCGGAAGGCCACGTCGTCGCTACCCGGACCGGATTGCGTGAAGGGCTGCATGAGCAGCGGACGATCTTCGTCGAGTTCACCGGTAACGCGCTCAATCAACAAACCGACGTGCCGCTCACGCCGCTGGTTCAAGCCGTGGGTGCCGGGTCAGAGAAAATTAAAATTCAAAGCATCACCGTGCAGTCCATGCCGGATGCGCGTTGGCGCGTGGCCTTCCAGATCGCACCAACGGCGGAGGGTGGCAAGCTCGCAGACATCGGCCCGGTCGAGCTGCGCTGCTGTCTGAAACGCGGCGAAAATTTCCTCACCGAAACATGGGTCCAACGCGTCATTCCCTAGATACCTCGCAGCCACTCAGTGAGAGCGAACTCAACGAATGGGAAGAAGCGTATGCGGCCGTGGAGGCTTACCTTCAAGCCCTGCGTCTGAGGAACCGCCTGCTCCTCGCCGAGTTAGTGCGCAGCATCCTTTGGCGAGCATCCGCCAGACGCATTGCCGAGCCGAATAAACCCGCGCGCTACCTCGCGATGGAGGAAGCTCTATCCGAAGTCGCGGAGTGGACTCAAGACGTGCTGGACGTGCCGCTTGAAAGCCGCCGCCTCGCCGCCCGGGGACGGCTCGCGCTGCTGCTGGCCGGGATGCCGGGGAATTGGCAGGGCGTTTTTCTAACACCCGCGCCATGGCCACCCGAGTTTGTCGAGGCGATGAAAAAGTCCTACCTCGCGGCGGGGCCGCAATTCGCCTCGCTCACCATGGTGCCAAAGCCCCTTGAATTTAACGCCATCGGCAGCGGGGCCGCGCAGTGGTGGGAAACGATGGACCGCCGGCCGATCATGCGTCTGATGTTCTTCGGTTTCCTCATCGCCCTGATCGCCGTCACCGTGTGGTTCTTCACCTATGGAAAATTCTGAACTGCCCACCCGCGCTTCGACTCGGCCGTTTTTCGGACGGTTTCGCACGATCCTGCGGCGCACGCTATTCTTCGGCACGGTCGTCACCGTCAACCTTCTCGCCGTCCTCTGGATGACGGATTTGTTCTGTCGGATGGGGTTTCAAAAGACCCACTATCCGCTGTTAGCTATCTTCACCGTTCTGAATGGACTGCTCGTCCTTGGCTCGTTCCATGCCATCTTCGGCGCAATCGACATGCTGCTAGGGCGCAAGCAGTCGGTTAGAATCAGCAAGCTCGCCGATGGCAAAAGCGGCCCACTTCTCAAGCGCCACGCCGTGGTCATCCCGGTTTACAATGAGGACAGCGTGAAAGTCTGTGCCCGCATCGAGGCAATCTACCGCTCGATTGAGGCCACCGGAAATCTGGAGTCCTTCGATTTTTTCATCCTCAGCGACACCCGTGATCTCGATCTCTGGGTGATGGAGGAAACTGCGTGGACCAATCTCTGCCGGAACCTCGATGGCTTCGGTCGCATCTACTACAGACGTCGTAAGACCAACGAAAATCGCAAGGCCGGCAACATCGGGGATTTCGTCCGCACTTGGGGCGGCGGCTATGAAGCCATGCTGGTCCTCGATGCGGACAGCCTGATGGACGGTGCAGACATCGTGACGATGACCCGCATCATGGAAGCCTATCCGCGGTTAGGAATTCTCCAGACGCCGCCGAAGTTGATCCGCGGCTCATCCATTTTCACCCGCCTCCAACAGTTCTCGATGCGGCTCTACGGCCCGCTTTTCATCCGGGGTCTCAATTACTGGCAGCTCAGCGGCGGCAGCTACTGGGGGCACAACGCGCTGATCCGTGTGAAGCCGTTCTCCGAGTTCTGCGAGCTCCCCGCGCTGCCCGGCCGTGAGCCATTCGGCGGGCGGATTCTCAGCCATGACTTCGTGGAAGCCGCACTGATGGTGCGCCAAGGCTGGGAGGTCTGGCTGGCCTGGGACATCGAGGGCACCTACGAGGAGGCCCCGCCCACCCTCGTCGATCACCTCATCCGCGACCGGCGCTGGTGTCAGGGAAACCTCCAACACCTGTGGCTCATCTTCGCCCGCAAGCTGCCATTTTCCGTTAGGATGCACCTCTTCATGGGCATCATGGCCTACCTCGGCAGTCCCTTATGGTTCCTCTTTCTCGCGCTGGGCACTTGGGTCGCATGGGATCGTTTTTCCAGCGATCTGAGCGTCCTTCCTTTCGATCAAAACTACGCCGCCCGCTGGTTCCACATCGACGGCATCCAGCAAAGCATCGTCCTCACCATCGCGATCTTCGGGTTGCTCTTCATGCCGAAAATCCTCGCGGTCAGCAGTGCTATTCTAACACCCTCGATCCGCCGCTCCTTCGGTGGTGCCATCCCTATCCTCATCGGTGCGCTGCTCGAAACCATCGTCTCTATGTTGCTCGCCCCCGCTATCATGGTCGCCCATACGCTGATGGTCTTGAGCATCATCATGGGTCGCGCCGTGGGGTGGGGGAATCAGAACCGCGAGACCGACGGCACGGCTTGGGCGGCCGCCTATCAGTTTCATGCCCCGCAGACGATTCTCGGTGTCGTCTGGACCGCGGTCGCCATCATCATCGGCTACTGTTCGAAAATCCCCGGCGGTTGGACTTCGAAATACGCCTTCGCTCTGTGGATGATCCCGATTTTGCTGGGACTACTTTTATCCGCCCCCGTCTCCGTCTGGACCAGTCGCACGCGCTACGGTCGCGCACTGGCGAAGCGGAAAATCCTCGCCACCCCCGAGGAGCTAAACCCACCCAGCGTCATCCTCATGGCCGACCACGCCACCGCTGCGGTCGATCCCGCGCTCGACGCCACGCTCGGCGCCCGCCGCGGCATCGTCGCCGCCGTGGTGGATCCCTACGTCAACGGCGTCCATGTTTCCCTACTGGAGTTCGCTGAAATCAAGCCCGCCGATGAAGCCCTTGTTGAGCGCTGCCTGAGCGAAGGCCCGGCCGGTCTTTCCAAAAACGAACTCTCCGATCTGCTTTACCTTGGCCCCGCCATGCTTATGATGCACCGCGCCGTCTGGTTGCGCCCGACGGAAGGCATGCACAGCGTCTGGACCCAGGCCGTCGAAAGTTATCGCCGCCGCCTCGATCAATCCGCTAGTATGTAACTCAGTTACCCGATCCAACCCATGCTCCAGCTCAATCCAGACCTCAGCGACCTCGTTTCTGACGCCGCAGCCGGACTTGCGGACCGCTTCCATCGCAAGGCCAGCATCACTGCCGCTGCGCCGGGCCGGGTCAATCTCATCGGCGAGCACATCGACTATTGCGATGGCTTCGTCATGCCCTTCGCCATCGACCGCTACATCGTCATTGCCGGTTGCGCGAATGGCACCACGGAGGCCCGCATTACCACCGCTATCAGTGAGGAAATCGCCATTTTCGACCTCACGAAAATCCAAGAGCCCGCCACTCCAGTCTGGACGAACTACCTCCGCGGCGTCATTCGCGGTTTTCAGGACCGCGGTCACCATATACCCGGCTTCGACGCCTACATCCTTTCCTCCGTCCCCGGTGGTGCGGGCTTATCCTCATCCGCCGCCCTTGAGTGCGCCACCGCCACATTTCTTGAAGGTCTGCTAGATACCGTTCTCGACACCCGCGAAAAAGCCCTGCTCTGCCAAAAGGCCGAGCACGACTTCGCCCACGTCCCCTGCGGCATCATGGACCAATTCGCCTCCGCATTCGGCAAACCGAACCGCCTCGTCCTCATCGACTGCCAGACCGGCGAGCCGGAACTGGTACCCTTTGAGAATCCCGATCTAACGGTTCTCATTTCGAACACCATGGTCCACCACGAACTTGCCGACGGCAGCTACGCCATCCGCCGTAGGCACACCGAGGACGGCCTCGCTATTCTCGGTAAAGCCTCATGGCGCGACGTCACTGCTGCTGACGTGGAAGCGGATTGGGAAAAACTCGGCGCCCCCATCAACCGCCGCGCCCGCCACGTCGTCGGAGAAATCGCCCGCACCATCGCCGCCGCCGCCGCGCTCGCCCGCAACGAGTTCGAAGCCCTCGGCCCGCTGATGGCCGCCAGTCACGACTCCCTGCGCGATGACTTCGAGGTTTCCTGTAAGGAACTCGACATCATGGTCGAGATCGCCCGCACGATCGGACGCCATGGTGGCGTCATCGGCTCCCGCATGACCGGCGGTGGTTTTGGTGGCTCCACCGTCACCCTCTGCGAGTCCCGAAAATCCGCAGAAATCGCCACCACTCTGGCCACGGAATACCAAAAAGCGACCGGCATTATCCCACAGATTTTCGCCTCCAGACCCTCGCAAGGCGCGCATCTGATTGGCAAGTGATCAACGGGCTGAGCAGCGAGTTGCTAATGCGTGGGCGGGGCGGGTGGCGGGACATCCTCGGGGGAGATTTTTTGGTCGCCATTGCGGTCGAGCAGTTTGAAGCGGGCTAACTGCTCGGCTTCGGTTAAATTTTTAACGGCTGGGCCGGCGCGGAATTCCTCGAAGGATAATGCGCCGTCGCCATCGAAATCGAGTTTGTAAATGATGTGGCCGGGTTCGTCCGACTCGGGCCGATGGTTCGTGTGTGGACCATCTGGGTGTTTGAAGGGCGACTGCGGGTGATCCTTGGGGGTGATCACGCCGTCGCTGTCGGTATCCAGCCGTTTGAAAAGCTCCTGTTGTTTTTCCGGCGGGAGTTTCCTTAAAAAGTGACCGGCTTTGAATTCCTCGAGGCTCACCCCGCCGCTTTTATCGGCATCAAGCTCCCACAAGGGCTGGCGTGGTGGTCCCGGACCGTCCATTTTGGTAAGTGGGCCGAGTTCGTCGCGGCTGAGTTTGCCATCGGCATCTTTGTCGAGGCGCTGGAAGAGGTGCTCGCGCTTATCCGCAGGGATTTTTTGGAGTCGGGGCATGGCGGCGAACTCTGCGGCGCTGATGAAGCCGTCGTGGTCGGTATCGGCGAGTTTCCACGCTGCGAGGAAGGGGTGGGGGAGGCCGTGCGGCTCGCCGCGCTCACCCGGGGGAGAGGCCGGGGGAGAGGCCGGGGGTGACTTGGGTGGCTGGGCAAGGCAAAGCGTGGGCAGCAACACGCCAGTGACAAGAAAGTAAACAGGGATTGTTTTCATGGACGATTGGGGCTTTTTTAGACGCATTCCGCGAAGCTAAGTGCCGAAGAAACTCCCGATGGTGGGAAAAGTTTCGGTCCTGGGCGTGGAAACCAGTCATTCTCCAACCTCATCCGCCATGCACATCCGCGATATTCTCAGCGCCTCAAAGCCCACGCTGTCCTTTGAATTTTTCCCGCCCCGCAGCGCTGCCGCTTGGGAGGATCTCTATCAGGCGATCCGCGAGTTGGAACCGCTGCGCCCGAGCTTTGTTTCCGTGACATACGGCGCGGGCGGCGGGACGCGTGAGTTGACGCATGACCTAGTGCTCCGCATCCGCCAGACGACTTCCATTCCGCCGGTGCCACATCTCACCTGTGTGGGCCATGCTGAGCAGGAGGTGATGGAAATTCTGGAACGCTACGCGGCGGCGGGGGTGGGGAACATTCTCGCCCTGCGCGGCGATCCGCCACGCGACCAGCCAGGCTATGATTGGTCGGAGAGCGGATTCCGTCATGCGGCGGATCTGGTGCGTTTCATCCGGAAGTTCAATGACTCCGGGGCGCATCCCGATCCGCGCGGCTTCGGCATCGGGGTGGCGGGATTTCCAGAAGGCCATCCGACCACGCCGAACCGGGTGGATGAACTCGATTTCCTCAAAGCCAAGGTGGACGCAGGGGCGGACTACATCTGCACGCAGTTGTTTTTCGACAATCATGATTTTCTGGATTTCCGGGATCGCTGCGACTTCGCGGGCATCCGCGTGCCGATCATCGCCGGGGTGATGCCAGTGACCTCGCTGGCGGGGATGACACGGATGGCGGAACTCGCCGCCGGGGCGAGGTATCCGGCGAAGCTGTTACGGGCTCTGGAGCGGGCAAAAGCCAGTGCCGAAGCCGTCGAGCGGGTGGGCATCCATTACGCGGCGGCGCAATGCGCCGGGCTACTCAACGAGGGGGTGGACGGCATCCACTTCTACACGCTCAACAAGAGCCACGCGACGCGGGAAATTTACAACAGCCTAGGACTGGCGGCGGCCCACTGATTTCTAACGGCGACCTTGCTGGTAGAGATCCTCGGCCTGTTTCAGGGTGACTTCGTAGAGGCTGCCCTCGATCGGCACCACCATCGGGACGCGCCCGAGTTTCGGGTCCACCGGAAATTGGGCGGCGAGGCGGGGTGCGCGATCAAATGCGTCCTTGGGCAGGGTGATCTTGAACACGCCCTCATAGCGCAGGGTCCGGGATAGGCGCTCGGCGGCCAGCATTTCCAAGCGGCGCATTTGAAGCGTCATGCCGAGACGGTCGAAAAGGCTGTTAGCGCCATCGCCGACGATGCCTTCACGCGCACGTTTCGCCTCCTCCGCCGCGCGGCGCAGCGTGAACTCGGCTTCCTCGCCCTTGGGCTCGATTTTTTCCACCTCCGTGTCATCGCCACTGAACAGCGGGGCACCGCCAGGGGTGGCGCTTTTTTCCATGGCCGCTTTGGTTTCCGCCGGGGTCGGTAGCCGTACCAGCATTTTTCCTTCGAGGGAAAGCAGTTCTTCATCCTTGAACTTCAGATCGGTGATTTCCATGCCGCCGCCGATGGTTTTCAGGTGAAACGTCCCTTCTCGGAAATCCACCCGGTGATAGTTCCGCACGTAGTCCACGGTGGAGAGCGCTTTGAGCAAATGCACGCGGTCACGCAGGCTGATGATGTCCTGACCATCCAGCGTGACCTGCCCTGAGAAGCCGAGGCCATCGGCGGAATTGGTGGATCCCGCCACCCGGAAATCGCCTGAGATCGAGCCCTCGACTAAATTTCTCAATGCGGGAGGCACCATGCTTTCGATGTCAAGATGACGGATTTTCGCGGTGCCTTCCACCAGCGGTCGGCTGCCCCCGGTCACGCGCAAGCCCGAGAAATCGACGGTTCCTTTTTTGAGGCGGAGTTCTACTTTTTCAAAGGTCATGCCATCCTTGTCACAGGTGATCTCGAGGTGCACGATTTCGAGTTTGCGCAGCCAGTTTTGGGTGAAGGTGCCGCCTTTGAAAATCAGCTTCATGCCATCGTCCTGCCGCGAGATCTTGAGCGCGCTGTTGTCGATAGAACCCCAAGTCCGCTCCGAATAACCCCAGCGCACCGTGGCATCCTGAATATCCACGGATTTGATCAGCACTTGCTTTGAGCTTTTGAAGAGAGATTTGGCAATCATTTGCGAGGAATCCGCATCGTCAGTGCCAGCCCGCACGTCCATATCGAGTTTGAAAATCGAGATAGTGCCCGGATCCCATTTGCCGAACAAACCGTCTAACAAGCCCATTTTGCACCGGATGTTTTTGACCACCATCGAGTTGAAAAACGTCTCGTTGCCACCTTTTAACGACAAACGGCTGATTTCAAGCGCCCCCTGCACCCGCATGAATCCCACCATTTCCGCTTCCGATGCCGTCATCCCATCCTGCAGCGCCGCCTGCAGCACGTCGGTGAATTTTTCCGTGCCGGTCCGCTTGACGAGGTAAATTCCGGTGCCAGCCGCAAGTACCACCATGAAAATCAGGATCCGGAAACTCAGGCGTAGCAAGTGGAACATCACCGTCCCCTTGGTGCCGCTGCCCGTCATCGAGTAACGGATTTGGAACCAAAATCCCTGGTTGGCTACCCATTGGCTCAGGCGCTCGTTGAAATTTTGCGATTGCTCAAGTTCCATAAATTCACACGCTTTGCAGCACGCGAAGTAAAACCGTCCGCCACCCGGCAGGCGAGCGAAATTTGCCATCACTCCCACTGGGAGCCTCCCCTACCAACGCACCGTGGAAAATACCGACTACAAAGTCCGCCTCGAAATCTTCGAAGGCCCGCTCGATCTCCTGCTCTATCTCATCAAAAAAGACGAGGTGGACATCCAGGCCATTTCCATCGAACGCATCACCCGCCAGTATCTCGACTACATCAACACCTTCAAGCTGCTCAACATCGATCTCGCCTCCGAGTTCATCGTCATGGCCGCCAACCTGATGTATCTGAAAAGCCGGACGCTGCTGCCACGGGTCGATCAACCGCCGGAGGAAGATGCCGAGGACGACGACCCGCGCTGGGAACTCATCCGCCAGCTCATCGAGTACAAAAAATTTAAGGATGCCGCCGGATTCCTTTGTTTGCGCGAACAGGAGCAAGAAGGACGCTTCGCCCACCAGCCGGATGTTGCGGAAAAACTCCCGGAAGAGCCCGTCACGCTAGCGGAAGTCTCGATTTTCGACCTCATCCGCGCCTTCCAGAACGTCTTGAAACGCTTCGAGGAATCTCACGATTTCGGCGACATCATCGACGACCGCTTCACCGTTTCCGATAAAATCGAGCTGCTCCTCAGCCAGTTCACGCCCGGCGAGGCGCGGCGCTTCGAGGAGCTGTTCCAAACGGCCACCACCAAGGCCGAGGTGATCGTTACCTTCCTCGCGTTGTTGGAATTGATGAAGCTCAACCAGTTCGTCGTCCGCCAGCGCGAATTGTTAGGCGACATTGTGATCGAGCGACGCGGTCATCCCGCACTGGCTGCTGACGAGGCCTGACTCAGCTCAAGCGGAACACGATCCGCGCCTTCGTCAGGTCATACGGCGACATCTCCATCTTCACCTTGTCACCGACGACGAGGCGGATGAAGCGCTTGCGCATTTTTCCGGAAATATGCGCCAGCACCTCGTGGCCGCTCTCCAGTTTTACCCGGAACATCGTCCCGGCGAGCACGGAGGAAATTTCACCATCCACTTCCACCGCCTTTTCCTCTTCGTCCTTGGTGGAGCGCTTGGGTGGGCCGTAACGGTTGCGATTGTTGCGGCGTCCGGTATTCTTGGGGCGGGGAGGCATATAAGAGTGAGATGTTTTTCCAATCGACGCGTTCAAATACCGCCGTGGGCCGTGTCCGTAAACGATCCCCACCCGTCCAGCAATCCCAAAAACCGCGACATTTCCACATTCCCTGCCTTTCTCTGTCAGCCCGCGCTTGCCAAGCCGCCATCGGCCCTGCAACTTCCACCACAGCCAATCGCCAAGGTGGCATCATTTAAAAAAACCGCACCCGCATTCATCGCCATGCCCGAGATCACTGAAAGAGAACTGTCCCCCAAGCTCAAGCCGCTTTGGCTGAAAGCCATCAGCGCCGTGCAAACCAACCAACTGCCCTACGCTATCAGTCAGCTCCAAGTCTTGCTCAAAGATTCTCCCGGCTTCGTCGAGGGCCGGAAAATGCTCCGCAAGTGCGAGCTTCAGGTCACCGGCAACACCCGTAAGAAAGCCAGTATTTTCAGCGGCGGTATGGGCATGATGAAACTCCAAGGCCAAGCCAAAAAAGACCCGGAAGGCACGCTGCCCCTCGTCGAGAAGGAACTCGAAAAAGATCCTCTCAGCGACCATGCCAACGACCTGCTCTTCGACATTTGCGTCAAGCTCGAATTCTTCGCCACCGCCGCCTTCGCCCTGGAAACCGTCCGCAAGGGCAACCCCGAGAACGCCAAACTCCTCCACAAGCTCGCCGAATTCTACATCACCCGCGACGAGCCAAACAGTGCCATGGAGGTTTACAACGACATCGTGAAACGCCATCCCACCGATGGCCCCGCGATCAAGGGTTCCAAGGACGCCTCCGCCCGCGCCTCGATGAAAAAACAAAAGTGGGATGAAACCGCTGACATGAAGTCGCTCATGCGCAACTCTGCGGAAAACGAAGAACTCGAAAAAGCCTCCCGCACCGGCCTCACCCGCGACCAACTCGAGGACCGCCGCGACAAGATCATCGAGAAATACAACGAGGACCCCAACCAACTCAGCGTCGTCAAGGATCTCGCCGGCATCTACGAGCAGCTCGAAGACTGGCATAATGCCCACGCTTTCTACACCTGGGCCCATACCCTTAGCAATGGCGACGTCGCCCTCGCCACGAAGGCCTCCGCTATGAGCGACCGCGCCATCGAGTCCGACATGAAACACCTCGAAGCCGCTGCGGCCCTAGATCCCGGTAACGCGGATCTCAAGATCGCCCTCGACCTGCGCAAGGCCGACCGCCTCGCCCAGAAAGTCCAGGAAGCCCAGAAACGCGTCGAACAAAACCCGACCGATCCACAACTGCGCTACGAACTCGGCAACGCGCTCTACGAAGCCGGCGATCTTAGTGCCGCCATTCCCCACCTCCAGCAGGCCACGCGCAATCCCCACATCCGCACCAAGGTGCTCCTCCTCCTCGGCCGCACCTTCCGCGCCAAAGGTATGTTCGACCTCGCCATCAAACAACTTTCGGACGCCCTCGCCGACCTCATGGCCATGGACACGACCAAAAAGGAAGTGCTCTACGAAAAAGGCCTCATCCACTCGGATATGGGCGACAAACCTGCGGCCCTCGAATGCTTTAAGCAGATTTACGAAGTCGATTACGGCTATCGCGACGTCGCCCGCCGCGTCGAGTCTTCGTATGAGTGAATTGGAGTTTCACGATCCGTCCCTCGCGCCTGGCGTAAGGGGCCGGTAACGGCAAAAGGGGAGCATAATCGCCCTCGCGGCCACCGAGGGAGTAATCTTCGCCGCTAAAATATTCTCGTCTTTTCCGACCACATCCGCAGACATTTCGGCGTGATCCATCCCACTGCTATTGTTTCACCCCTCGCCACGCTGGGCCGCAATGTCCGGGTGGGGCCGTTTTGTGTCATCGGCGCGAATGTCGAGCTCAGCGATGATTGCGTCCTGCACTCGCATGTGGTGCTCGAAGGCCATTCGAAATTTGGCCGCGCCAACGAGTTCTTCGCCTTTGCCGCCATCGGTGGTAAGACGCAGGATCTCAAATACCTCGGTGAGCCAACCTACCTTGAAGTCGGCGATCACAATGTTTTCCGGGAAAATACCACCGTCCACCGGGGCACCCATGCGGCGCTTCCCACCCGCATCGGCTCGCACAATTTGTTCCTCTGCTACTCGCATGTCGCCCACGATTGCCAGCTTGGCGACTACATCATTCTCTCGAATTCCGTCGCCCTCGCGGGTCACATCGAGGTGGGCGACCACGCCATCGTTTCCGGTTTCGCGGCGGTGCATCAATTCTGCCGGATTGGGATGCACTCACTCATTGGCGGCTTGTCGCGGGTCGTTCAAGACGTGCCGCCGTTCATGATCGTGGAGGGAAATCCGGCGAAAACCCGTGGCCTCAACGCCGTCGGCCTGCAGCGGCGCGGCTTTTCCGAGGAAGCTATCAAAGACCTCAAGACGGCTTACAAAAAGTTATTCCTGAAGAAGGACACCAACCTCGCCATCGCCCTGAGTTCGCTCAAAGCCACCCACACCGGCGACATTCCAGAGGTGAAACAGCTCATCGACTTCATCGAAAAATCCGAGCGCGGCGTGACCCGGTGAATGGTGGGCACCCAAGCGGCGTAGCTGCGGCGTCTCGCCGCAGGCCGTGCAAGGAGCGCCTCGCTCCGAGTCTCCCGCTTAAACGGCACATCTCCCACCAGCTCGACAATCTCCACCTTCACCCTCTCCGCCTCGATTTCCAATTCCCCCAATCTCCTGCGCCAGTTCCTCCCGCTGATCGTCACGACTTTAAACTGGAGGTTGACCCATGGCGAGCAATGGATCATACTCACCGTGTATGACGGCTTCAATTGAACTGGATTTGAAACAGCGTCTCGCCCACTTGTCCGAACCCGACCGACGGGCGATGACCGCCTACTTGTTGAGGCTCAAACACCAGTCAAAGCGCGGGCACCAGAGCATCTCGAAGCTCATGAAGGAAATGGACGCAGGCAATAAAACCAGCTTATCTGCGTTTGCCACTAAACTCGGACATGCCTGATGCTCCTTGAAAACCTACGTCACTTCCGGTATTTTACCGCACATGAGCACTCTTGTCCTGAATCTCGATGATCGGCTAAAACTGCGGCTCGATGCCCTCGCGGCGCACAGCCGCAAGCCGCTGCCAGACTGGGCCGCCGAGCAACTGGGTCGCCTCGCCGCCGATGTGGGCGAGATTCCTGCCACGACCTACTCCTCCGAGTGGATGGCGTCCTTTGGTTCCATCGATGATTCCTCCTTTAGTGCTCCAGGGCGCGCTCTATCCTCCGCCGTTGAACCCCTTGATGCCGGATCGTAAATGGCCCGGTTCATCGATACCAACATCTTCGTTGCCTGCCTCCGTGGCCGCGCCGACCATGTGCGCGAAAAATTTCTCGTGCATCCACCAACGGAAATTCTTGTCCCGTTCCAAGTGCTTGCTGAGCTGAAACTCGGCGCGGCTAAAAGCGCCCGTCCGGAACATCACTCGCTTCAAGTGGAAATCATCCTCCGACCTTTCGCCATCGCATGGCCGGACATGGCGGTGCTTGAGCACTACGTGGACATCCGCGCCACCCTCGAATGGTCAGGCACTCTCATCAGCCAGCCCGATCTTTGGATAGCAGCAATCACCCGCGCCTCCGGCGGAATCCTCGTTACCCACAACTCCGACGAATTCTCCCGCGTTCCCGGACTGATGCTTGAGGACTGGCTGCAATCGTGAATGTAGCGACGAGGGCCTCCGCCCACCGAACAATCATCGACGAGTGATGATTGTTGAATGCTGATTTTTGAAGTGACCGGTCGGTAAATTCTTCATCTTCCCTCAACAATCCAAAATCAACAATCGGCAATCATCAATCCATTCCCTCCCGCCATTTCCCGAGTGCTTCCTCCGCCACCCGCTGTGGCTGGGACAACCTGTCCCAGCCCGTCCAAGGAGCGTCTCGCTCCGAGTCTTTCTCTAAAACGGCACATCTTCCACAACTCAACAATCTCCACCGTCACCAGCTACGCATCGATTTCCAATTCCCCAATCTCCTGCTCCAGATCGTCCCGCTGTGCAGCGGCGATCCGGGCGATGACTTGCTCGTCCTGCTCGAACTCCCGAAAAATTTTCATCTCCGCGGGGAGCACACGCGCCCCCGCGTGTTCCATGTCGCGCCCTCGCGGCATGGTCGGCCTGCATCAACCAGCAGATACCTGTTTCCAGCGAGGGCGCTGACAACCACACGCGGGGGCGCGTATGCTCCCCTGCGGGTTCTTCGCGATGAGTTCCAGCAACTCGATATCGCCCCGGTCGCGGGCGTGGCTGTGGCGTCTCGCCGCAGTTCGTGCAAAGAAGCTTGTGTGGAGCATCAGGTGCAAAGTCCTACAGTAATAACTCCTGATAAAGATACCACGCTAAATCCGACGCTCGTATCCGTCGTGCTTTCCGATGTAAAACCATACGATTTTACCGTCATTCTCCACGCCAAGCGCCCGATGATCACGGTCCACGCGTGCGGACCAATACGGCCCCACACGCTTGAAATGTAACGACGGATGCCAATGATCCGCCAGCCACAGACGGAATTGCTTCCTAGCACGCCGACGCACCTCGGGACCCAACTCCTCGAATTGCTTACGAAACGTGGCGCTGGTCGAGGACTTCATGCAGCGGTACCGTTTTTCCTTCCTTCTCCTCACTCAGCGCTTCCGCAGCCAAAGCCGCGAATCCACCCTCGCGCACCATGCTTTCAAACCGATGATCCACGGCACGCGCCGCCTCCTCATCCACTTGAGCGGCCAAGGCCAACAACTGGTCATCCGGTAACTTCCGGATCTCCCGCATGATTTCCATTACTTCCATGCAGCACACTTAGCATTCGTATCCCCTGTCGACAAGGTCGCTTTCTCAGTGAACTGGCATCCACCTTGGATTTATCGATCCCGTATTCCAGTTCCAGATCCGCCAAGCGGTTCCGCGCCGCTTCCACCAGCCGTTGGTAAAGCGTAAGCGGTCAACAGAGCACCTCTGGCATTTTTGCCATAGCTCTGGCTTCTCTGACAAAACTGCTCCGATCTATGGGACCTATGCGACTGCGG
>JAYVNM010000008.1:0-21810 GCA_043758445.1 Akkermansiaceae bacterium
CACCTCGCCCGCAAAAAACGCCAGCATGGGTCATCGGGTTTCCTCGCCTATGCCCGCGAATCCACGGCTTTCATGGGTAGGTCAGGATGTCTGAGGCTATTTTTTATTTTGGACTCCACAAAGGCTTTTGTCGCTTATGCAGACTCCACAAGCGGGCCAAACTAAAACGGGACCAACTTGATCGATGAATGAAGGATTTTAGTTTGATGGAATCTCGTAACAAATTCATTTTAAATTATTTACAAAAAACTAATTCTGACGCGCTCAAGTTTGTGATCAAGGCGTCACTTACATCGGTTATGATGCGTTTTACAATTGCGCATTACTAACCAGCGTAACGATTCCCAACAGCGTCACTTTTATCGGGTATGAAGCGTTTCGGTCCTGCGACGCCCTAACTCGCGTGACCCTCGGCAGCGGCGTCGCTTCAATTGGTTACAATGCCTTTTCCGACTGCCCTCTGCTGATGGAGGCAACTTTCCTCGGCAAGGCACCTATTCTAGGAAACCAAGGTTTCTTCAACACTTCTTCGCAGTTCAAGGTCTATTTTATTCAAGGAAGCGCGGGCTTCACCACGCCGACTTGGCAGGGCTATCCGTCAGTGGCGCTGCCAAAAGTCCCAGACATAGCAGTCCAGCAGCCGGTCGGTAGCAATTTGATCGATGGGGTTGCCAAGAAAAACTTTGGGAGCAAGGCGGTGGCTTCCTCCACTGTCGCTAAAAGCTACACGATCAGCAATGTGGGCACAGGTTCCCTTACTGGTCTGGTCATCACCAAGGACGGCACGAACGCGGGCGACTTCATCGTGACCGCGCCGGTCAAGACCACGCTTGCCCCCGGCGAGACGACGACCTTCACCGTGAAATTTAAACCCACCGCCACCGGCACACGCAATGCAGCGATCCACATCGGCTGCAATGATCCAGATGAAAACCCCTTCGACATCAAGCTGGCCGGTTTGGGCACGTAAAACTGTTAGGATTTTCATTTGCGGGAACCTCAAGAAAGAGCCGTCGGTAAATCGGAGGGCGGGTGAAGAGAGGATTTCAGGGTGGCGATAGACGTCTTTCTAGCTTACTGACACTCTAACCCTCTCATGACGAACATCAGGATCTATGCCCGATGTGCATTTCCTATTACTTCCGCAATCCTTCCGAAAGGCTGATTTAGACCGGGCGGAAAGTCTCGCTTGTCCGTTGAGGCTTGGAAGATAGTATGTCGCCCGAATCAACTCATGTTGGACTCTCCACAAACAATCGCATGCTTGGGACATGAAGGCAGCTTCAGTCATGAATTCGCGATGAGTCATTTCGGCAAGGATTGCCGGTTCCAGTGCATTGATGGGGATTTCGAGGAGGTCATCGGCAAGGTCGGCGATGGCGATTGTTCATACGCGGTGGTGCCTTTTCTAAATTCCAATGGCGTCGATGTCAGGCCCGCTCAAAAGGCGCTGGGGCAAAATCGGGAATGGGTGCGGGTGGAAGGGTGCTATCCTCATTTGGTGACGCACAACGTAATCGTGACGCCGCATTTTCGTGAGTTGAAGAAAGTTATTTCCAAGGAGCAGGTTTTCCCGCAATGCACCGGCTGGCTCCAGCAATGGCAGGGACTCGTTCGCGAGAATGCCCCGAGCACCTCGGCAGCGTTACGGAATTTGTTGCAAGCCCCCGTCGAAGAGCAACGGATCTCCGGCGCGATTTGCAACTCGCTGGCCCACCAGCTTTATGGCGGGAAAATGCTTTACCCTAAAATCGAGAATCCGAGGAACACCACGCTGTTTCTCGTCGTCTCAAAGTCGGATGTTTCGCGGGTCCAGGAATTGGAGTCTCTTCTGGCAAGCCCGCACCGACATTTGATTGGCGCGTATCCTACGAAACTTAGCTTCTCTGCTTGCATCGCGGCGTTTTTTGACGAAGACTATTGACTGAAAAGCGTATGGTAACTAGTTCTACGCCGATTACAAACACACAACCCCATGAGCAATCGTAGCCAATTTTCCCTCGAAGTTGCCCAAATGGGCAAGGTCTGGGTCGCCTCGCTTTCTCTACTCGGGATCTCCGTCATCGGAGCCACGAAAGCGGCAGCCATCGAGGCTGTGATGGAAGCCTTTAAAACCCACGCGCTTGCGGCTGAGGCCGACGACTATTTAGGTGAGTCGTGCGAAGCTTGTAACTGATTAGCGTCTCATGCTTTATCGGCTGAAGATAGCTCACGAGCGGAGAATTTTATTCGCCCGCTTCTGGTGTCCCCGTCGTGAGTCGAACACGAATTTACAGTTTAGGAAGCCATCGTTCTTTGCCGTAGTTAAAGGGTAAATTCAGAAACCTTACGGTTTCTTACGGTTAATGCTTGCTTTTTGCATCGGTTTGCAAGAGTTTGCAGCCATGCGCACGACGGAAAAAATCACGATCAGAGAGACGAAACACAAAGACTATCCGGGCGGTTTCGTGGTTCGCTGGCCGGGAGCTGGTGGCAAGAGATTGGCCAAGCTCTTCACGAATAACACCGATGCCGAGGCATGGGCGAAAGACCGCCGGGCGGAGCTTGGAGACGTAGGGCAATCCTTTGGCTCGATCACGGAAGCCGAGCGGGCCGCCGTGACGTTTTGGCGGGGCTTCCTTGCCACGGTGCCCGATGCCACGCCGCCCGCCTTGCTGGCGATCCTGCAAGAGCAGGCGGAGCGGTGGAAGGCCACCCGTTCAAGCGTGACGGTGCGAGCCGCCGTGGATGCCTACGAAGCCGCCAAGACAGCCGAGGGTTTGCGGGCGCGAAGCCTGCAAGCGATCCGCACCCGCTGTGCCCGTTTCGCACGGGATTTCGATGGCCGCTTGATTTCTTCCATCACCACGGCGGAGTTGTCCGATTGGCTTCTCACGCTTCCCGCCCTGAGCTATCGCGGTCCGGAAATGCGCAAGGCGGCGAAGTCGGGAAAGCCGCAACAAGTCGGCTTGCTCGCCAAGCGCAATCAACGGCTCGCCCTGTCCGGGCTTTTCGCCTATGCGAAATCGCGGGGCTGGGTTCGTGAAAATCCCGTCACCGATGCCGCCCGCCCGAAGCCGCCGAAAACGCGCCCCGGCATTCTCCGCCCCGGCGAAGTTGCCCGCCTTTTCGTCGCCCTGGAGAAAGCCGCGCCCGCCTTGGTTCCGTTTTGGGCCGTTCGCTTTTTTGCCGGCGTAAGGGAGCAAGAATGCTTGCGGATGGATTGGAGCATGATCGACCTCGCCGCCGGGGAAATTCACTTGCCCGATACCGTCACGAAAACCGGGCATTCCCGAGACGTGAAAATTGAACCCGCCGCCGCCGCTTTCCTCGCCCCCTACGCGCAACCAGACGGGGCGATTGTCACGCCGTCCCCCATGGCCCGGATTTACCACTTGCGGAAGGCGTGGCGTATCCTGCAAGCCGAGGATGAAGCAGCGAAGCAAAAGGCCAAGCAAGACGGAGTGGAAGCCCCGCGCCCGTTCCCGGTGCCGATGCCTGCCAATGCCGCCCGCCATAGCTTCGCAACCTATCACTTGGCCGGATTCCGCCACGCCGGGGAAACGAGCATTCAGCTAGGCCACGGTGGAAGCCCCGAGCTACTGCATCGCCACTACAAGGGAATCGCCAGCGAAGCCGAGGCCAAGGCATTTTGGAGCATCCGGCCCGCCGCCCCTGCCAACGTGGTTTCATTCGATGAGCCTGTCGTCGATTCCGTGCAACCCAAACCCCGCAAGAAAGCCACCCCATGAATGCCGCTCTATCAACTCTTGAAATCCGCCAAGTGCCGCCGCTTGAAATCCCTATGGTGGAAGTTGTTTTGGCCCTCCCGCGTGCTTGGTTTGATGAAATCAAAGCCCATGAAGTGAACGTGTCCCGCGCTGTTTCCTGTATTGTATCGGAAGGTGGCGAGTACATATCGGGGCCGCTTCCCCGAAATGATTTTCCCGCAGTTTGGGAAAGAAGCGTGAAAGCATTTTCCCGCAAAATCCCCCAGCGTGGGGAGACCGTGCGGGTATTGATTACGATGCGTTTCGGGGAGCTTGAGTGCTTCCAAAAAGCCGCGCGGTCAGTGGGGATTTCTGAGACTGAGTTGGCTTTGGCCATCATCGCCCGGCGATTGTCCCTTATCGGGCAAGAGCGGGGAATTCGGAGTGGGGAAAATCAAGCTCCTCCCGTTGCCATACCGAAGCCATCATCACTCGAAACGGTCACCGAAAACATCATTCCCTTCCATCGCTGCCATCACTGCCCCCACCGATGGAAGCCATGGGGTTCACCACAAAACATATCTTGAACCGATGAAAACGCCACCCGCCAAAACACGCTCGAAAAAGAACGCGAAAGCATCACCGACACCCGACGCGCCACCGTTGCCGATTGCTAAGATTTTGAATGATCCGAAGCCGTTAGTTTTGCCAAGGCACGGCGGCGGAGTGGCGGAATCCCTCCCCCGTGACTTATGGCCTTCGCCCTCGCCTGTGGAGCTTGCCACCGTCACCGCCGCCTGCGGCTGGATGAATCAAAGTGATGGCCCTTCGCTTGCAATGGAATTGCTTTGGAGTTGCGCGGAAGTGATTCACGAATCCCGTGAATCCGCTGTGAAATACGTCGAATCCATCAATCTGAAAAATGAATGGACAGCGGCGGAACTTCGCAAGGTTTGTGGCTTCGACTATCGGAATTTACCTGATAGAATATCCCGCCCGGACTTCCTCAAATACTTCAAAGTATCCGGTCGCTTGCAAGTGAATGGAAAGGACTTGCGCGAGTGGGATGTGGTCAACCATTGGCTTTGTTTGCCTGATGGTATGGGAATGACTGAGCGTGATTTGAATGCTTGGCATGCCAAACATAAAAAAGGCTTCGATTGCACCAGTTTCACCTTCGAGGAACGATGGGAATTTTTAGCCGTGATGGTAGCAAGATTCGATGAATGGCGAAAGGAAACCGCCCGGCGAAACAATCCCGGAGTTAAAAATTTAAAGCGCGGCGAAGATTTTCCTTGATAGGGCTTGATGCTTGCCAAGGTGGCGGATGGGGAGGTCATGCCCGGCAATGCCGTGGCGGAGTGCTGGCGAGCAGGTGGGATTCCCCGTGGTAAATCTATGCACCCGTCATGAATTAGCGGCGAATGCGTAAGCAGAGGGCGGCGAGCCGGAGTTTGCCACGCTACACGCACCATGTCGCAAGAATTACTCAACCGCCCGCAAGCCGCCGCCTTCCTTAACATCTCCATTCGCACCTTCGATGAACGTTGCGCGAAGGGGGAGATAGCCCGAGTGAAAATCGGGGGATTGGTTAGATTTCGCCGCGCCGCGCTGGAATACTTCATCGAGGCCAACGAATCGCGCCTATCACCGAAACGCCGGGCCGCGATCCGTGGAACCCGCAAGTAAATCCATGAACTTCCCCTGAATCATGGACGAAACACCGATGCACCCAGTTCTTGAAGCTGGATCCAAAAACAAGGCCACGGCAAGCCCGCTTGAAAGCTGGCGCATTGCTGAGGTGAAAGCCGCCGGGGGCGGAGCGGATGACTTGCGGGCTTTGACCTTTGCCAAGATCGGCCTGCCACGGGACAAGCTCCATCGCTTCATTCTCCATTTCCACCGCCACGGCTCGACCGTGCTTCGCGCTTTCGAGGCATTGGCGGATGAAGCTGTGAAGAAAGGATTTCCCGAGCGGTTAGGATGCGAGACGCTATCGGCAACCGCTCGTTTCGTTTATCCGTCTTTCCCTCTCTCCAACAATGAGCGGCCCGGCTATGTAATCGCCCTGCGGGTGAAACGCCCGGACCTCGCCGGGATGCTCGATGCGGAAACCGATTGGCCCTTGGCCCTTTTGCGGGCGGGCTGGAATCCATGGCGGGAGGAATCCGGCCATGAGTGAGAACGCAAACCCCGCCATCCGCCGGGCGATTGCTGAAAGCCTGCTTGGGAATCCGCTAGATTCTAACGGGTTTGCACCTTGCCCCGGTCGTCACCTTCACAATCTAACCACGGGCCGCCGTGATTTCCAAGTGATGCTTGAAGGTGCCCCCACCGGGCGATGCTTTCACACGTCTTGCATTGCCGCCGTTGACGAGTTCAACGCGAAGTTGCGGAGCATGATTGGCAAGGCTGAATCGGGCGGCGGGACAGACACGCCACGCCCGCCGGTGCTGGGAAACGTAGCCAACGCCCCGGAAGCCCCGCGCCCGCAGAAACGCCCACTCTATGATCCTGCCAAGCTGGCGAGCTTCGCCGCCCGGTGTCCGTTTCCGATAGATGAAAAATGGCTTGCCGCCCGCTCGCCCGTGCCGATCCCCGAGGTTCAAGACACAAGCACGGCGGAGCTTTTCTTGCGCTCGATCTATCGGCCCGATGAACGGGTTTTGATATTTTGCAGCGAGTGGAGCCAAGGGGATTTCCTTTGGCACGCGGGCGGCGGTTCTTATCGGTTAGGTGATAGACCTGGAGTGAAAGCAGTTCCTTCGCCACTGCCGACGGGCGGGCCGATAGGTTGCTGGTTTTTGGCGCAACCCGTCTCTGGCAAGTGGGAATCTAACGCTAATAATCGGGCCGATGACGGTGCCCCGAAGATGGGAAGGCGGCATGGTGCTTGCGTCACAGCGTGGCGTTTCATGGTTCTTGAATCCGATGAAGCCCCGCCGGAGCTATGGCTTCGCGCCTTGGTGATGCTACCACTTCCAATCGTGGCAGTTTACACTTCCGGCGGGCGGAGTATTCACGCCCTCGCCCGTGTGGACGCCGGGAGCAAGGAAGCGTGGGATTTCCTGCGGGACGATCTAACGCCGATCCTGTGCCCGCTGGGTGCTGATCCTGCGGCGATGACAGCCGTTCGCCTGACACGGCTTCCCGGCACGCTCCGCCACGGCTCACGGGGCAAGGATCGGAAGGTGAAGCCCTATCCCTCGCCGCGCCTGCAACGGCTTCTGTGGCTGAATCCCGCCGCGCCCGCCAGCCCGATTCTCGATCTTCGCCCCTGACTTTTCATCACTGCCCTGAAATGCCCCTTTCCCCTAAAACTCCGCCGGATGATTCCGGCCCGGAAGCGATCCGAAAGAACTTCGTCGCCGTCGCCAATGCCACCGATACGCCCGCGCCTGGCGATGGTTCGCGCCTTCCAACGGTGAATCTATCACAATCGATTTCCGCTCTTGCCCGCACAGTGGGAATGATCCTGCGGCCCGCCCCGATCTTTCGCTTTGGGGAATCTCTCTCGACGGTTGACGAGGCGGGACGCATCGCCGGGATGACAGCGGAGCGGTTCACTTCATGGGTGGAAAGCTGGCTTGCCTTCACACGCCCCACGAAAGACACGCCCGCCGTGGAATCTATCGGAAAAGACCTAGCCGGAAAGATTTTGGCCGCAGACCAGTTCCGCAATCAACTCCGGGAGCTGAAAGCCGTTGCCGCCGTCCGCTTGCCCGTCTGGACGGGCGAGGCCCGGACGGTGGAACTCGCCCCCGAGGGCTTTGACGAGGGCACGGGGCTTTTCACGGTGAACCGGATTTCCTATCAGGATGACATGAGCGGGGAGGATGCTTGGGGCATTCTGTGGGATTGCTTGAAGGAATTTCCCTTCGATCCCGAGGGGGAAATTTCTGTGAAAATGCGGCGGAGTTTCGCCGCGCAAGTGGCGGCGATGCTTGGAGTTTTCTGCCATGCCCTTTTCCCCGAGGGAACACCGCGCCCGATGCTGATTTATAACGCCAACCAGCCGGGAAGCGGGAAAAGTCTTTTGATGCGTATCGCGCTCGCCCCGGTTCACGGGCCGCCCCCGGAATCAGGCAAGCCCGAGAGTGAAGCGGAGTTTGAAAAGGTCTTGGATTCCGCCGCCATAGCCCGGAAGCCGTTCCTTGTCTTGGATGATTGCCGCAGCATTCACTCGCAAGCCCTCAATCGCTTTGTGACGTCGCCAGTATTGGAAACCCGCTTGATGCACTCGCAACGCTTGGCGATGGTTCCACAAGTCACCCAAGTACTTGCCACCGGAAACAGCTTGGCAATCAGTGAAGACCTCGATCGCCGGGCATTGGTGATTGATCTATTTGAAGCAGGGGAAGCGGCGGGCCGCAGCTTCGCCAAGGAAATCACTCCCGGATGGCTTTTCCTGCCTGCTACCCGCGCCCGCTTTCTCGCCGCGCTTTGGGCATTGGTCCGCCGCTGGCGTGATGAAGGAATGCCGATGATGAAGCAGCATCGCCGGGGTTCGTTTGAAGATTGGTCCGGTGTGATTGGCGGGATGGTGATTGCCTGCGGCATGTCTAACCCATTCGCCCCGCGCAAGGCGGAGAGCGGGGGAGATGAAGCGGGGCGGGCCTTGCGCCTAGTGCTTGGCAATCTAGCCGGTGAGGCTTCGATTGAAATCCCGCCCGTGCTGACAACCGGGGAAATTCTCGCCCGTGCTGAATCTGATGGGATGCTGGAAATGATCGTCGGGTTTCCCAAGTCACCCGAGAAAGTTTTAGGCGGGAAATTGAAGCATCTGAAAGGCCGCCACTTGATCGACTCACAAGGCCGGATGTTTGAGTTTGGCCGCCGTGAAATGGCCACGGGTGCCCGCTATCCTGTCCGCTTCCTGTGATGCCACACAAGCCGCCCTTGGCCCTCCCCGTGCCCCTGTGGTGTGATGGGGAGGGCTTCCTCCAAAAGACCAGCTACCACCGGGCAAGGGGGGGGTAAGGAATCTTTTTCTAGCAGGCTTGGGCGGTGTGTCCGAAAGCTAGCAGCCAAAATGAGAGAATGGGGTTCACTTTGTTTCTGGCACGGGTTTTGTCATTCCGGGGCAAAAAGTAGCAAGCGGCGGGGCGATCCATGACAGAAAGCCCCGGCCCGCGCTCGTTCCGGTGCTTTCTGTCATGAAAAAGGCCTTTCTTGAAATCAAAAGACCATTCTGGAACCATTATAGAATCAGGGATTCTGGTCTTTTGGTGTTTTACTCTGGAAATAATAGAAGGGGGAGAGTTGTCCTTGCCGGGAGGGGGCAGCGCGTGCCGTAGGTGTAGGGGTGGGAGAAAATCCGGGAGAAAAAGACCAAAAGACCAGAATCATTGTAAGTAGTAGGGCTGGCGGATGGTGTTTTGATTTTGTAAATGGCCTTTCTGTTTCCACGCTGGCCTTTTGTGGGGGCCGCATTTTTGCCCGTTCCGATCACCTTCATTTGACACCCGCAGCGGAGTATGTCCACGCCATCCGTTTCCCCATTTGCCGCCCGTGTTATTGCCCGGATTACCAAGCAAGGCACTCCATCCCCACAATCCGCGGATTCATCCGCCACCGCTGATCCGAAGCGTGATGCCATGATGGCCCGGCTCGCTGTCGCCACCGACAATCGTGAAAGATGGGAACTGGCGGAAGCCATCAACGCGCTACCGCCCGTGGGAGCATTTTGACACAAACGCCCTGTTGTATGAGTGCCACCTTGTTACCTATCTCTTTCGCTAGAATTCAATCCGATCCCATCGCTGCCGAGGCTGACCTTTTGGCCATCTACCTTGGCGATGACATGGACGCGGTTTGCGCCATTGCTATCGCGGCATCCGATCCGGTCTTGCTGACCAATGCCGCGCTGCCTCTGAAAAACCGACGTGCGGCAATCATCAACTGGCGCAAAAAGCAAGTCCGCGAAATGCTCCAACGGAATCCCGATTTTCAGCGATACTATGACGCTGCCACGCCCGCGCACCGTGAATCCATCTGCGGGGGTGAGATCGCTCTAGCAGAGTTAGCAGCGGAGGTTTCCGCCTTGCGCCAAGAACGGGATGCACGCCAGAGAAATGCCCGCATGGAGTCGAAGGAAAATCTTCGCGCCAGCCTGCATTCCGCACTCCGGGACTGCGATGGAACCGAGGAAGGGCTGATCGTGCCGGGCTTTCTGGCGATCCTCGAAAACGGGGAAATTGGCCTTTTCCGCCGCCGGGCCGCCTGTGTCGAATGGGCGCGGGCTTCTGGCGTTGCTTTCCTGTTTGGCAATTTCGAGCGGGGTTCGTACAAGGTGCATTCCGCCCCGGCTGGCGATTGATTTTTTGTGGATAGCGCAACATGCGGAAACGCCGTCGCTTCTCAGGGGGAGCGGCGGCGTTTTTTGTGCCCGGGCGGAAGGTGCCGATTCCCTTCAAATATTCTGCGGGTGAAAAACCTTACGGTTTCTTACGGTTAAAGCCCGCATTTCGGGGCTATTTCTCGCAATCCGTCGCAAACTAGATTTTTTCGCAACTCGCTTATTTTAAGCAAATTCAGCGTATTTTAAGGAATGTCCCCGTCGTGAGTCGAACACGAATTTACAGTTTAGGAAACCATCGTTCTATCCATTGAACTACGGGGACTGGGAATGCCGGATGGCGGGGACGAGATAGCCGGATGATAGGAAGCAGGCAAGCCACTTGTGATTTTCAGTGACCGTTCTACGGCAGGCGTTGGGCGGGGTAGATGCCTTTGGAGCCGCTGCAGCGCCAGGCGATGAGGCAGGCGGTGGCGAGGTAGAGGCCATTTTCTGCGCCGAAGAGTTCCATGCCGAGGAAGGTGGAGGCGAGCGGGGTGTTGGTGGCCCCGGCGAAGATGGCGACGAAGCCGAGCGCGGCGAAGAGATCGATGGGGGCGCCGAGCACGACGGCGAGGAAATTTCCCAAGGCGGCCCCGATGAAGAACAGCGGGGTGACTTCGCCGCCCTTGAAGCCGGCGCTGAGGGTGATGACGGTGAAAAGGAGCTTCCAAGCCCATGCGCTGGCGGGGATCGCGGTGGAGGTGAACATCGCGGGCAGAGTGATGGCGTCCGGGCGATTTCCCAACACCCCGAGGCCGAGATAGTCAGGCGTGCCGACGAGGAAAAATAGGCCTATAACCAAGATTCCGCCGACCACGGGGCGGAGTTCGGCACGGGGGATATGGGTCTTGAAGGCGTCGCCAAGCCGATGGGAAAGTATGGAAAAAAGCGAACTCGCGAGACCGAATGCGACGGCGGCGAGAATGACCTTGCCCATGAGGCGCTGGTCAAATGGGACGCCAGCGAGCGGCGAAGCGACGTGGTATTGGGTGTGGCCGATGCCCCATGCGCGGCAGGTCCAATCGGCGAGGGCGGCGGCAAGGAAGCAGGGGATGAGGGCGTCATATTGAATGCGGCCAACGACCAGGACTTCGAGCGCGAAGACAGCTCCGGCGACGGGCGTGCCGAAGACGGACCCAAAGCCAGCGGCGACCCCGGCCATGAGCAGCACGCGGACGTGAGCGGCATCCAGTTTCAGGCCTCGTGCGAAAGCTGCGGCGATGCTGCCGCCCATTTGGACGGCGGTGCCTTCGCGTCCCGCCGAGCCGCCGAACAGGTGCGTGACCAGGGTTCCTAACAAAATCAACGGTGCCATCCGCCGGGGGACGCCCGCGCCGGGTTGGTGGATCTCGTCGATGAGCAGGTTGTTTCCGCCGCCTGCGGATTTCCCATAATGCTGATAGAGCCAACCCACGGCCAAGCCACCGAGCGGTAACAAATAGAGTAACGACGGATTGGCAAAACGCAGCCGGGTGACCGCATCGAGTGCCCACAGGAAAAACGCGGATGCGGAGCCGACCAGCGCCGCCATTGGCACGAGGATGGCGAGCCAGCGCAGGGCGGAACGGAGGTGGGCAAGAGTGGCGGTCATCACTCCATTTCCGAAAGCGCCTTGAGTGCGAGTTTGCGGGCGGTGGGTTGATTGAACTTTGGATCGGAAGCGGTGGTGAAATCCGCTTTGGCCTGATCTTTTTTGCCCAAGATGAGTTGAGCGCGGCCACGGTTGTAAATGGGGTAGGCATCGTTCGGCGTGAGCTGGATCGCGGCGTCGTAAGAGCGGATCGAGTCCTCGGTTTTTCCTGATAGAAACTGGCAGTCACCGAGCCGGTTCAATGCCTTGGCGGAGAGTTCCGTGCGGTGCGTGTTTTTTTCCGGCAGGCAATCACGGATGGCATTGAGCACAAGCTGGCAGGTCTTCATGGTGGCATCGACCTTGGGTGACGGTCCGCTGGCTTCCTTCAATTCTTCCTTGGCAATTTCTAACAAATTCTCGATCGGTGCAGCGGCGAAATCCCCCGGACCATTTGCAGCGGCGGCGAGGCGCAGTGCCTCGATGCATTCATCGGCTTTTCCGGCACTGGCGAGCTTGTTGATTTGGCTAGACGTGGGGATTTTCACCTGTTCCGCCTTGGGCGTGGGAGGCTTGGCGGGCGGCTGGGCCAGACCGGCGAGATAGATGTCGTCGCCGACGAGACGGGAATATTCTGCGGGGATCTGGGCACCGGCGGATTGCTCCATGACTCCGGCGCGGGTGCGCTTGAAAACCTGCTCGATGGTGAGGCCGGGGGTCTGGAGATGTTTGATGAGTTCAGCCGTGTAGAGGCCGTTGGCACCTTCGCCGTCGGCGGCGGTGTGCCCGGCATCGGTGGCGAAGGCGATGAGCGATCCTGCGGGTGGCTTCATTTCCGATAGACCGCCGCCACGAGTCGCCGAGCGGGTGCTGGCATCACGGGCGAGCGGGGTGTTACGACAGGCATCGAGAATCACGAGGTTGCAATGTCCACCAGCGGCACTCATTTCGGCGACGACCTGCTCGGCATTGTAGAGTTTGGTTTCCGCGAGCATGTGCTGCGTCATGGCATCGACTGCATCTGACTGGTAGCCAGACTTGAGAGGAATCAGGTAGTTGGAGCCACCCACCGAAATCCCGTGACCCGCGTAGTAGAAGAGGGCCACTTCTGCGCCATTGATTTTTTTCCTGAAATTTGTCACCGCTTCTAGCAGCTCGTTGCGTGAAACATTGTGCTCCTCCGTGACGGAAAATCCGAGGCCGCGCAGGATTTTTGAAACCGCCTTGGCATCGTTCGCCGCGTTCTTGAGTGCGCCGATGTCGGTGCTGTATTTGGCATTGCCGATGACGAGGGCGACCCGTGGGCGTGGAGTCGTCTCCCCCTGCGTCGGCAGCAGCACCAGCGCAAAAACGGTGGTTATCACGATTTGCAGGCGGCCAATCACGCGTCTGTTCTGCAATCATTGCCCGCCGGGGTCAATCTGAATGCCGTGCCGAGGTTTGACCAAGGTCATCCGGTCGTTCATGCTCGGGTCATGAAACGCATGGTCATCTTGATGGGACTGCTAACAGCGGGTTGCGCGGTGAAAGCTCCGGTCGTGGAGGAACCGCTGAAGGCCGGTGATTCGTCCGCGCCATCGCAACTCACGCCGATAGAATCCATGGCCATCGCGCAGGAACTTGCGACGCATCCATGGCGGCCATTTGCTGGAAATATTCTGCACGGCAAGGACACGTCCGGCATCCTTGTGAATACGCCGGATGTCACGCATGAACCCGGACAGCCGCGCAAGGGCTGGTGGGTGCCGGGCATCGTGAATGAAGGAATCCCTTACAAATGGGGCGGTTTCGAGGACTCGGCAGCGTTCGATGTCGCCGTGGCTGCGGGTTTCGCTGCGGGCGATGTCTCGTCGCCAGAAAAACGCCGGGCGGACAATTCTGCGGTAAGCAAGTATGCGGCAGGGTTGGATTGCTCGGGCTTTGTTTCGCGGTGTTTGAAATTGCCGACCGTTCATGACACGCGCCAACTGCCCTTGGTCTGCGATGTGCTGCCAAGTGGCTACGACCTGCGGCCGGGTGACATCCTGAACATTTCAGGGAGGCATGTGATCCTGTGCGCGGGGTGGTCGAAGCCTGATAAAACGTGGACTTATTACTACGAGACCGGCGGTGGCCCGCAGTATTGGAAGCCCGCATTGAAAGAGGCGCCACTGGCGTCACTGTTAGATCTCGGCTACCAACCGCTGCGCTATCGCGGAATGGCCCGCGCGGCGGTCAAGCCGGGCGGCAGCGCCAAGGATGTGCTGACCCGCTCCGTCAAGGCCACCGCGATCCCAGTGCCGAAGCCGACGGTGGGTGAACCCTAAACAGCGTCTGTTAGGGGTGGAATGAAAAATGAGGAGCGTCGATATTTTATCGACTATTTGAGCCCGACATCCTGTCGGGCGATCTGGTGATGCGGCGGACAAAATGTCCGCTGCAAATAGCGTTCAGAATGAACGCGCTCCTGTTGATTTTCAGTCCGTCTCTTAGCCTTCATCACGGGCGCACCCAGCTTGGCACCACCCCTCCACCACCAGCGAATCCCTGCGGCCTTGTGGAGAGTTTACTCGTATTCCTTTTCCGGATCGGAGTCGGCGACGATGCCGGTGCCGACCTGATAGAAGATTGTGTTTTCCTCTCTAACGAGAGTGCGGATGGCGATGTTGAGGGAGTATTCCCATTGTAACCGAGCCTACCCTTGATCCCCGTTGCCGAAAATCTCCTCGGCGTAGTTCTCGCGGAGGAACTGGAGGTCGGCGCGGTCTTTCTCACGGTGGGTTTTCTCTTTCATCCGATAGAGCAGGCGAGGGGACGCGAAGGGGATGGGGACGCCATCGACATGGCGGATGATCTGGTCTTTGGAGGCTTCCTCGTAGTCGATCCCGCTGGCGGAGGCCATGAGGTCCACGCAGATTTCATCACCGACACGGACGACGGTGTATTTCGCGATCTCGCCGGGTTCGAGTTCGAGGACGGCTTTGTCGGGTAATGACGCGAGGGCCTGATAGACCTTGGCCTCGTTTTCGGGATCGGTAGCGACGAGGAGATCGAGGTCCATGGTTTCCCTGCCGTATCCCGCACCACGGATGGCAAAACCGCCCACAACGATGTAGCGCGTCCCCGAGTCATTCAGGATCCGACAGAGATTCGCCAAGTCCTGGGGGGTGGGGGCGCGGGAAACTAACTCTCCCTCACCTGGGTATTCTTCCTCATCCATAAATCTGCTTCTTCGTGGCTATTGAAACGGAAAACGCCTTTCGGTGTGCCTCTCACCGGGAGAGCCTTCTGCCAATCGTTGGCACGCTGAATGGTGAAGATCTTTGTGCAAAGGGGGTTCGGAGGGCGGCGGCGGCCCACGGTCTTGCCAGCGGGATCGTCGATATTGATGACATTGACCTGTTTCATTGAATCCAGATTAGCTCAGATTGGGGAAATAGGAAGCTTTGAAAATTGCGTGGGACAGTTCATGATTGCCACCGCTCCACGGCCAACCGAATCCCCGCAGCTTTGTGGAGAGTTTCCTCGTATTCCTTTTCCGGATCCGAGTCGGCGACGATGCCAGCACCGACTTGATAGGTGATCCGATCGCCCATTCTAACTAAAGTGCGAATGGCGATATTGAGTGAACTTTCGCCATTGTAGCCGAGCCAGCCGATGGCCCCGCAATAGACGCCGCGGGGGGCGTTTTCTAACTCGCGGATGATTTCCATGGCGCGCTTTTTTGGCGCACCGGTGATGCTGCCGCCGGGAAAACAGGCGGCAAGCGCGGCGGGGGCGTCGATTTCCGCGCGCAGGGTGCCGGTGACGGTGGAAACGAGGTGGTGGACCTGCGCGAGAGTCTCTAACTGGAGCATGGCCGCGACCTCGACACTGCCGAATTCGCACACTTGCCCGAGGTCGTTTCGCAGCAGATCGGTAATCATGACGAGCTCGGAAATTTCCTTGGCGGAGGTCTGGAGTTCGTAGGCAGAGCGGAGGTCCTCGTCAGGATCTTGGAAACGCGGGCGGGTGCCTTTGATTGGGCGGGTCTCGATGCCGCGACCGGAAATTTTCAGGAATGTCTCCGGAGAGGAACTGAGAATTTCGTGGCCAGCGAGCTTGAGATAAGCGGCCATGGGCGCGGGTGATGCGTCGCGGAGAGTGACGTAAAGCGGGAAAAGATCGCCGCTGACGGTGGCGGTGAAGGACTGGGAGAGATTCGCTTGGTAAATGTCTCCGGCGGCAATCCAGTCTTTGATGCGCTTGACGCCAGCGGTGAATTGCTCGCGACTCGTGGCGGGGGTGAAGGGGGAAATTTCCGCAGTGCCATGGGTCTCGCGGAGTTGGCTGGAAAGTTGGCCGGTTTCCCACCATGCTTGCTCGCGGTGGCTGAAGACGAGCATTTCCGGAAAATCGCCGAAGGTGAAATCGCCCTCGTAGGCGACCCAACCGCAGAGTCCGCCGACCGGGAAACCGTGGTCGCCAGCCAGCCTAGGGCCGGCGGCGAGGGCGGTGCGGAGGATTTCCCGGTCCGCTGGGCGATGGATATTTCCCCGCAAGATCTGCCGGGGGCCAGCGGCGATCACGGAGATGGGCCGGGATGCGCCTGAGGGTAAATTTCCCGCCGTATCGAAAAACACCAAGCTCTCCAAATGCCGCAAGCGCCCCGCGACTTCTACGGGAGACAGGCCCTCCAGTCGGGTCGGCCTCGTCATGGGTCGCATCAGAGATTCCGCCATCGCGCGACGAACCAATGCGCCAGACCCCGCAGTATCAAGCCGGATCCATCAAAACATCGCCGCCTACCCGCCATTCCCGCCCACGTCCGCCCTTGCGCGCTGCCCCGTCCATCGCTAAACGTCCGCCCGCATGGCCACCATCAATTCCAATTTTCTCAAACTCAAAGCCGGTTACCTATTTCCCGAAATCGCCCGCCGCGTCCGTGTTTACACCGAGCAAAACCCCGACAAAGCCGCCCGCATCATCCGTTGCGGCATCGGCGACGTGACCGAGCCGCTGCCCGCCGCCGTGGTCAAGGCGATGCACGAAGGCGTCGATGAAATGGCCGACCGCGCCACCTTCAAGGGTTATGGCCCGGAGCAGGGCTACGAGTTTCTTCGCCAAGCCATCGTGGACAATCAGTTCGCCAATCTCGGCATCTCTGCGGACGAGGTCTTCATCTCAGACGGCTCAAAATGCGACACCGGCAACATCCTCGATATCTTCGGCAAAGGCAACGTCATCGCCATCACCGATCCCGTCTATCCGGTCTATGTCGATACCAACGTGATGGCTGGCAACACCGGCGACGCCAATGAAAAGGGCTCCTACTCCGGCCTGCTCTATCTACCCTGCAACGCGGCTAATAACTTCGTCGCCGCTGTTCCTAACGAAAAAGCGGACATCATCTATCTCTGCTTTCCGAACAACCCGACCGGAGCCGTTGCCACCCGCGCCCAGCTCACAGCTTGGGTGAAATATGCCAAGCAAAACGACGCCATCATCCTCTTCGACGCCGCTTACGAGGCCTTCATCCAAGACCCGGAAATCCCTCGTTCGATCTTTGAAATCGAAGGTGCCCGAGATTGCTGCATCGAGTTCCGCAGCTTCTCGAAAAACGGCGGCTTCACCGGCGTCCGCTGCGCCTACATCGTGATCCCGAAAACCGTTAGCGGCAAGTCCGACACCGGCGAGCGCATCCCCCTCCACCAACTCTGGTCGCGCCGCCACAGCACCAAGTTCAACGGTGCCAGCTACCCAGTCCAAAAAGCCGCCGCCGCTGTTTTCTCACCCGCAGGAAAACAACAAGTCTCTGCCCTCATCGAGCACTACATGGGCAACGCCAAGCTCCTCCGCGAAGCCGCCACCGCCGCCGGACTCCCGGTCTTCGGTGGGGAGAACGCACCCTACGTCTGGGTCGGCTGCCCGACAGGTCTAACATCATGGGACATGTTTGATAAAATGTTAGGTGAAGCCCAAGTCGTCATCACCCCCGGCTCCGGCTTCGGCTCGGCAGGTGAAGGTTATTTCCGCATCTCCGCCTTCAACTCGCGGGCAAACGTCGAGGAAGTTTGCCGCAGGCTGAAGGCGCTGGTGGCGTTGTGATCATTCACCAACAGGAGGTGGACCCATGACCGACAATGGACCCGCTTCAAGCATCATGACCGTGCTTCAACCGAATTGGATTTGAAACAGCGCCTCGCCCAGTTGTCTGATCCGGACCGACGGGCGATGTCCGCATAGATGGATTTCATCGATCGAGGCGTTTTTTTTCATCGCCCGGGGCGTTTGTAGGATCGACCAGGCTGTTTGTAGGATCGACCGGAGCGTTTGTACCATCGACCGGGCGATTTTTATTTTTTAAGCCATTTCTGAGCGATCCATCGGGGCGAACTTGAGTCCGCGTGGGGCCGGCCGCCAAATGATGAACACCGCAACACTTCAGAGCACCCTGAACCGCCACACTCTTTATATCCTTATGAAACTTGTCCGGATGAAACCTCGGTCCCTTGCATTTGGAATCGCGGCACTCGCCACTGCCGCTGAGCCTTCGCAAGCGCAGACGGCCATTGACGTGCCCGCTGCGCCGCCGATAGCGCTCATCACGCCCGCGCAGTGGCTCCAGCGCCAGCCGAAACCGATTTATAAACCTGGCCACACCCTGCCGCGTTTGACGCGCTATGGGTGGGATTTATCGTTAGAAACCAGTGTCGAATTTACCGAAAACTGGAATTACGTCCTGCAAACCAATTATCTGAGCGACGAAACCGTCCAACGGGCCTTGAATGACCCGCAAAGCAAAGAAGCAAAAATGGTGGCGCTGACGCTTTCCAATCCCCAGAAATATCCGCTGGGGGTGATTGTGGATCGCAGCGAGCCCCCCAGCCCGGCGCCCGAAACATTCCTGCGCGACGCCGATGGCAAGCTGCTGGACGGCAACACTTATAGCCCGCTCAACCCGCAGAGCGTGCTTGACCAAATGGGCGAACTGCGAGCGCGGCCTTTGAGTGAGTTGCGAAAAAAAGTGCCGATCCATATCATTCTCAACGGCGGCGAATATGGGCTGGGTGTTCTTGGCTTTATGCAAAAGCAGGCAGCGCGCGATCCCAAAGTCGTGGCGGCAAAAGGCGATAGCGATTGGTTCAGCTTCCTCTCCAAAGCCAAAGCGCGCGAACGCCAAACCATCGCCGATGCTGTCCGCAAAGCAGTTCCCGACCGCAATCTTTACATTTATTACAGTTCCGGCAACGTGGAACGCAACCGCTACGGCGGCTGGAGCGATTGGGGCTATGACGACACTGATACGCTAAACGCCACCGATTTGCCGTCCAACGAGTATTATTACAAGCACTTCAACAGTGGCTACCTGCCGGATGCGGGCGGCAATGACCTGTTGACGCGCGCACTCAATGCGGTCGGTTTTCAAATCCCGCACAACAAGCATTACTCCTACGATTGGCTTTCTCCGGGCTGGATTGAAGAAGCCGATGCTCACGGTAATCCGCTGCCCTCAGCGGTGCCAAAACCCACCGACGGCACGCAAAAACCGCAGTTGCAGGAAGGGAACGCGGCGGCTCTGGTTGATCCTAACGCAGGCCAACTCAGCCCGATGACGCTGTACGCCGGCTTTCTGAAATGCTTGTTTACTAGCGGAATGTTGGGTGGCAACGCGGGGTATTATGCGTTTCCAATCGGCGGTTTTGATGGCTCGTTTCCCGCCGACAAACCCGCGCATTACCTGCCGCAAATGACGACGCTTTCGCACGTGCAGGCGCTGTTTTCCTATCTCGAAGACGATTTGCGCGGGAGCGATTTGCTGCCCGGCCCGAACCGGCACATTTGGTCGAAAGAGCAAGCGGCCTATGAATTTCCCACGGGCAGTTCGGGCGTGCGAGTGCTGGCGCGCAAACATCGCACGAAATCTCTTTGGTTGATCACCGCATGGGCCGCCGACGGCGTGGAGCGACCGGTGAAAGTCACCATTCCCGAACTGGGACAAGTCACGGTTTTGGCGCGTGCTGCAGGCAGCGTTTACACCGCGACTTTGAAGGGCATGATTCCGCAAATGGTGCTGCATGACCCGGACGCGATGCTGCCGACTCACAAGGGCTTTGTGTCCCACTGAGTACGTGGGTGTGGGTCAGCGGATTTACATTTTCGGCAGTTTGGGATTTTCTGACAAAAGGCCTGGACCTCGGGCCTAGTCCCTCTGTACTGCCTCTGTCCTGACACCTCGACTCACTTGGTGCGGCCGATATCGGGCTATCAGGACGGATTAGAATCACGCCACTTGAATCGCAGGCTTCAAGTGGCATAATGCTCCCGCATGAACTCGCGCATCCAGATTACTCCCACCGTATGCCACGGCAAACCGGTGATCCATGGCACATGGATCTTATCAGAAGTCTCAGACATCCTGACCTAGAGGGAAACTTGATGACCTTAGCGGGACGTATTTGAGGCGCAAATTGGTGCCGGGGTAGTGGGTTTCGGTGGCGATGAGTTGGCGGGTAAAAAACCGGAACGAGGCGATGTCTTCGACTGGATGGGTGAAGACGGGAAAGTGTCCGTTGAAGTAATAGACCTGGCCGTCACGCTGCTCGAAAGCGAGTTCTGAGGTGATGGCGGTGCTGCTGGCTGGGAATATGGGAAGCTGAATCTGCGGCATGGCGTTAGCCTGCACCTCGCCCGCAAAAAACGCCAGCATGGGCCATCGGGTTTCCTTGAGGTGATCGTTCACGGGGGAGGTATCCAGCACCGAGAGCGGGTGTACGTCGCGGCCGTCCGGTTGGAAGGTGCCGTTGAGGGGGATGCCGAAGCTGACTGCGCCGGAGTGGAGATTTGAGAAAGCGGTATCATCCAAAGTCACGTTGAGGCCGGCATTTGAGGAACCGGCGGGGGCGCTGCTGGTCAGGCCGGGGCGGTTGACGAGGACGCTGAGGATGCCATCGTGCCAGAGGTAGGCGTAGAGATCGCCCGTCCAGCCGCCGGAGATGTTGAGGGTCACGGTCATGCTGGTGATGGTGCCGATGGTGCCGATGGTGGTGGCCGGGGTGATGGTGGTCAGGAGTCCGCTCAGGTCACCATCCGGGATCAGGATGCCGGGGTTGCTGGAAAAGCTCTGGGTGATGGGGGTAATGGTGCCGCCGGCGTGGGCGACTCCAGTGAGCAAGAGGGCGGAAATGGCGAGGAGGTGTTTCGTTTTCATGCGATGGATAGATCGGATAAGTCCGGTGCTTAAGAGGGAGATGTGAACCACGGATTTCACGGATGATCACGGATAAGAAAGTTTGGGTTCAGTCGTTTGGGCACCTTTGCCCCGGTTTTCGTTCTCAAAATGAGCAATTACGTTCTGATTTGTGGGTCTTCATCCGTGTAAATCTGTGTAATCCGTGGTTAAAAAAATTTGATTTTCAATTAGTTTTGAGGCACAGTAGTCCGGTAAAAGGCACTGCCACCCGGTGGCGGATTCGTGTCAAGGTAAGGGATGGTGCCATCTGGCGCGGCGGTCACGCTGGCTTGGAAACTCCAGTTCAGCATGTCGGTGCTGCGCTGGATGATGTATCCTTGGCCGGGGATGCCATGGAAAAGCAGGGAAACATTGCCGCCGGGTAGGACGGTGATTTTTGCCTGATTCTGGCTGGGGGCGCTGCCTGCGGTGACGGTCACGGTCACCGTGCCGACCACGCTGCCGCCTTGGCCATCGCTGATGGTGACGGTGAAGGTGTCGAGGCCGGTGAAGTTGTTGGCTGGGCTGTAGCTCACATTTCCGCTGCTCAGGGAAACGCTGCCGCCTTGGGTGCTGGCAGGGGAAACGGCGGTGATCGCCAGCGTGCCGCCATCCGTATCCGCCGCGCGGGCGAGGAGCTTGGCTACGGCGATGTTGGCTGAAGTGTTCTTGGCGGTGCTGAAGGCGTAGCCGCTGAAGGTGGGCGCGGCGTTGGCCGGGGCGCGGGTGACGTTTACCGTGTAGATCGTCTCTGCCCCGTTCTGCGCACAGACGCGATAGACGAGGGTATTGAGGCCGACTACCATCCCTTGCGCGGAGTAGTTCCCGCTGTTCACCGCGAAGGGTGTGCCGCTGTTTACGCTGAGGGTCACATACTGCAAAGGCCCGAAGGTCTGAGTGACGTCCGTCCCAATGTCGATTTGATGAACCCTGTCGCCTAACAAATATTTCTCTAGCCATCAATCCGGTTTGATTTACCCTCAAGTTGAATCCTCATCAGCTTCGATTTTCGCTCTCGCAC
>JAYVNM010000009.1:0-21806 GCA_043758445.1 Akkermansiaceae bacterium
CACCTCTCATGGCCTGCGATCTTCGAACTCTCCTCCATGAAAATCACCATCCCCTACAACATGGTCTGCAACAATGCCTTCAAATGAAAAAGCCGTGCCGGGAAAGCCCGGCTGACTCGCCGAGCGGGAGGGAGCACAGCTTGCACACGATCCCTTGATTTACAATAATCCCAACGGGGGCGAGGAAAAACTCATGTTTTCACCTGACGCTCTTCTCCGTCGCCGCAGATAATTGCCTTTGTGGCGAGAGGGCCGCTTTCACCAAGCCGGACCCTGAAATTGTGAAAAAAGCAGGCATCTAAACCCGTTTCATCCGTTCCATTCAAGCCACCGGTCGTGCGGCTACGCCGCCGGGATCAATGAGGTGTGGCGAACGCCGATCCTAACAATTCATGAAACCCACTCGCCCTTCCTCACTACTCCGACACTGCCTCGCGGCTTGCAGCGTGTTTTTCATCAGCATCGCAATCGTCATCGGCCCGACGCCGCCGGGGACGGGGGTGATGGCGGCGCAGCGCGGGGCGACTTCCTGATAGGCGACATCGCCGGTGAGACGGTAGCCTGATTTTTTGGTGGCATCCGGCACCCGGTTGATGCCCACGTCGATGACCACCGCACCCGGTTTCACCCAATCCGCCTTCACCATTTCCGGGCGACCAACGGCGGCGATGAGAATGTCCGCGCGGCGACAAATTCCCGGCAGATCCTTGGACCGCGAGTGGGCGATGGTGACGGTGGCGTTGGAATTTTTAGCAACTAACAACAACGCCAGCGGCTTGCCGACGATCATGCTGCGACCGATGACGACCGCTTCCGCGCCGTGGGTGTTGATGCCGGAAATTTCTAGCAATTTCATGCAACCCGCCGGGGTGCAGGGGACGAATCCGCTAGGGTCTTCGAGCACCAGCTTGGCGACGTTTTCCGGGTGAAAGCCATCGACATCCTTGCGTGGATCGAGGGCACGGATGATGGCTTCCTCGTCGATGTGCTTGGGCGGCGGCGATTGCACGAGGATGCCGTGGATCGCGGGATCGGCATTGAGGTCGCGGACGACTTGGAGCAACTCCTCCTGCGTGGTTTCCTCCGGCAGCTCGATTTTCAGCGAGTGGAATCCGAGCTCCGCGCAGGTGCGGGCCTTTGAGCCGACATAGACTTGAGATGCGGGATCACTGCCGACCAACACCACGGCGAGGCCGGGCTTGATGCCCTTGGCTAATAACTCCGCGGTTTCTAACCGGCACTCGTCGAGCACGGCGGCGGCTACGGATTTTCCATCGAGGATTTGCGGGGTGTTCATTGGAAATTTCAGGCATCGTCCACCCCGGCGAGCAGGCTGGCTTGGAGGCGTTCGAGATGGGCTTGGAAGGCAGCTTCGTCAAGCTTGGGGGGAATCACAAGCATCCCGTCGAAAATGATGCTCACGCGGCTGAAGGGCTTGGGGATCACCAGGCCATCCCAGGTTTTCAAGCGCCAGGCCGAGGCATAGCGGGCGTGGATCGGCACGATCGGCGCACCGGACGACTCCGCGAGCTTGATCACGCCGGGCTGGCACCCATAGCGCGGCCCGCGCGGCCCGTCGGGCGTGATGCACACGTCCCGACCATCCTGCAACGCGCGTTTCATGCCGATCAATGCGGCCACCGCACGACGCGAGGAGGAGCCTCTAACTGAACCAATATGGAAGACCGCCATCGCGCTCGCTAACAGCGCTCCGTCCTTGCTCGCGCTGGTCAACACCACGGCCTTGCGAAAATTTCCACACCTGCGCCACCAGATCGCCGGGATGGTGATGATCCGGTTGTGCCACATCGCGTAAATCACCGGGCTGCTTGGACCATCCGGGCGAGTCACGCCGCTGCGGTCCACCACCTCGAAGCGCAGGGTCATGGCCCAGCAGCGCACCGCCCACCCAGCCAGCGTGCCAAGAATTACGGCTTTGCGGTTTCCCCGGATCTCGCTGCTTTTCATCGTTAGTTCCGCCCCATGGGATACGCCACCCAGTGATAGTTGGAATCCACCATGCTGCCAACCTTGTTTTGCCTGACCTGATGATTCGCGCTGATTACCGCCCAGAGACCGGGCGGATGCATCAAAATGTTTTGAAAAGTTTTAGCGCAAAATGGCGAAAACTTCACCTCTAAACTCATCGCCAGCCAATCGCCGTGCCATTTCCGCAGCACTTTGGAATTTGCGCTTGATCCCATACGGGAGACCGACTATGAAGCTCACGCATTGTTATTAACACCATGAAAACATTCATCATCCAAGCCATCGCCTGCTGCGCCACGCTCCTTCCTCTATCCCAAGCCCGGGCGGCCACCGTATTCGGCGACTTTGTTGCGGGACAGACTTTCACCCTGCATGTGGGGTCAGTCTCACAGATTGGCACGCGCCCCAGCACCATTCCGAAATTCAGCAAAGGCCAAGCCGTCAAATTCACGATCGGTGCGAAGGGGCAGCTTACCGGACGCGCGGCTTCAGGAACTGGACCCTCATTCTCGATTTATTATAAATCCATCACTAAGTTGAGCACGTATCACGAAAATTATTACGATAACAAAACGGCCACGACAACGACTCTCGTCCATCAAGCTATTGTGAGAACCAAGGGTACCACTTGGAAGCCATATTTTGTCAATCTCGCACTGCGCGCGCAATCAGGGTTCACCGTCTATCAAGCGAGCTACACATTCCAATAAGCGTCCGCTTGGACCAACTTTTAATCCAAAGGAGAGCCTCGCGCTCTCCTTTGTTTTTTGTAACTATTCAGCACTGCACGCCAGAGGATCCCGGTGAAGGCCGCTTTGATGGAGTCCATGAGGTTGAGGCCGCGCTTGCGGATTGTGGAGATGTAGCTGCTGATGGTGCAGAATCGTTCCGCGCCTGCTTGGCTGCGGTAACAGCCGGATACTTTCTGTTGGACTTCGCCCATCCTCAAATCCCGCTCGGCTTGGTTGTTGTCAAAGGGCACTTGCAGGTCTTCGAGGAAGCGGGACACTTCTTCGCGTTTGTCGCGCAGGCGACGTAGTAGATTGGTTTCGGTGCTTTGTTTGATGCGACCTCGCTGACCTGTTAGTCGAAGCTGTTCGGGGTGGGATTTGAGACCTGTGAATACCCATATGTCATATTCGCTTTCTACGCATGCTTGTCAGCCTCGGCAAGCCACCAGGCAATTCGTTGGGGCTTGGGGACATCTTCTCCCCAATACTCAACAAACAACGCGTGCGGCAAATAGTCGGCCGCATTTCTCATCTCGCTTTCAATGTCCTGTAGCGAACGCTGAATGTAGGTGCCACCTCAGTAAGGCGCTCGCAAAGCCGGTCCAAAATTGATTCGAATTGTTCCGGACTCATCGCGCGGCTTGCTGAATATTTTATGTCGAGGGAGTTATCGTGGGAGCGATCATGCGTGATACTCCTGAATGCTCTTCACCGTGAACTCCTTGTTCTTCAACGACCGCATCGCCTTCACGGATGCTTCGGCGGCGGAGAGGTTGGTGGCGTGGGAGATTTTTTGGGCAATGGCGGTGGAGCGGATGAGGATCTCGTCGGCGCGGGACTCGTGGGTGGACGGGGTGTTGATGATAAAATGGATTTCGCCGTTTTTCATCATGTCGATCACGTTGGGGCGTGCTTGCTCGAGGACTTTGTAAACCCGGTTGCTCGGGATGCCCTCCGCGACGAGGCGGGCATGGGTGCCGCCGGTGGAATAGATTTTGAAGCCGAGTTCCGCGAGGTCGCGGGCGACCTCGACGGCGCGGTCCTTGTCTCTATCGGAAACGGAGAGGAAGACGGTGCCGGTTTTGGGAAGCGGGTTGAAGGCGCTGATCTGGGCCTTGGCGTAGGCCATGCCCCAGTCGGCGTCGATGCCCATGACCTCGCCGGTGGATTTCATTTCCGGGCCTAGCACGATATCGATGCCGGGGAAGCGGTTCCACGGGAATACGGCCTCCTTCACCGAGAAATGCGGCGGGACGATCGTACGGGTGTAGCCCATGTCGGCGAGCTTCTCCCCGACCATGACTTTCGCCGCAAGCTTGGCGAGGGAAACGCCGGTGGCCTTGCTAACAAACGGCACGGTGCGCGAGGCGCGTGGGTTGACCTCGATGACGTAGAGTTGTTCGTCCTTCACGGCGAACTGGATGTTCATCAGGCCGCACACTTTCAACTCGCTGGCAAGATCGATAGCGGCGCGGGTGATTTCCGCCTTGATAGAGTCCGATAGAGAGAAGGACGGGATGACGCAGGCGGAGTCGCCCGAGTGGATGCCAGCCTGCTCGATGTGCTCCATGATCGCGCCGACGACGGAGGTTTCTCCATCAGAAATGCAATCGACATCGACTTCGGTCGCGTTGTCGAGGAAGCGGTCCACGAGCACCGGACGCTCGGGCGAGGCGATGACGGCCTCGCGCATGTAGCGGGTGAGTTCCGAGTCGCAATAGACGATCATCATGCCGCGGCCGCCTAACACAAACGACGGCCGGACGAGGACCGGGTAGCCGATGCGGTTGGCGATGATGAGCGCTTCTGCCTCGTTGGTCGCGGTGCCGGCTTCGGCTTGCTTGAGGCCGAGTTTGTCTAGAAGGGCTGAGAAAAATTTCCGGTCTTCGGCTTGTTCGATGGATTTCGGCGAGGTGCCGATGATGGGGACCCCGTGGCGTTCGAGATCGGCTGCTAGATTGAGCGGCGTTTGGCCACCGAATTGGACGATCACGCCGTAAGGTTGTTCCTGATCGCAGATGTTAAGGACGTCTTCTAACGTGAGCGGCTCGAAGTAGAGCTTGTCCGAGGTGTCGTAGTCGGTGGAAACGGTTTCCGGGTTCGAGTTCACCATGATGGTTTCGTAGCCGAGTTCCTTGAGCGCGAAGGCGGCGTGGACGCAGCAGTAGTCGAACTCAATGCCCTGGCCGATTCGGTTAGGACCACCACCGAGGATGATGATTTTCTTTTTGTCCGACTGCCGGGCTTCGTTTTCGTCGCCGTAGGTCGAGTAGAAATACGGCGTGTAGGCTTCAAACTCCGCGGCGCAGGTATCGACGAGGCGGTAGGTGGGGATGATGCCGGCGGCCTTGCGCTCGGCGCGGATGGCGTCCTCGGTGGTGCCACGGAATTTCGCGATTTGGCGGTCCGAGAACCCCATTTTTTTGAGGCGGCGGAGGTTGGACGGGAGCGCGGGCGTCTCGCCCGCATTAGGAGAAGATGCGGGCAAGATGCCCACGCTCCCTTCATCTGCGATCTGTTGGAGATGCCCAAGGAACCAGGGATCGATCTGGGTGGCGTCGAAAACCTCGTTGATCGTCCAGCCGTTCACGAATGCGGTTTGCAGCCAGAAAATGCGCTCGGCATTCGGGATCTGGAGCTTGCGGGTGATCTCGTCTTTCGTGGGATTTTGCGGGTCCTTGCTATCGAAACCGAAACCCCAGCGGCCGGTTTCTAACGAGCGCAGGCATTTCTGCATGGACTCCTTGAAGGTACGGCCGATGGCCATCGCCTCGCCGACGGATTTCATCGAAGTCGTTAGGACTGGATTTGCGGTAGGAAATTTCTCGAAAGTGAAGCGCGGGATTTTAGTGACCACGTAGTCGATGGTCGGCTCGAACGACGCGGGGGTGACGCGGGTGATGTCGTTAGGCAATTCGTCGAGCGTGTAGCCGACCGCGAGCTTGGCGGCGATCTTGGCGATGGGAAATCCGGTTGCCTTCGAGGCGAGCGCGGAGCTGCGGGAAACGCGCGGATTCATCTCGATGACGATCATCCGGCCGGTTTTCGGGTCGGTGGCAAACTGGATGTTAGAGCCGCCGGTTTCGATACCGATCTCGCGGATGACGGCGAAGGACGCGTCGCGCATGATCTGGTATTCGCGGTCCGTTAGGGTTTGGATCGGCGCGACGGTGATCGAATCGCCAGTGTGGACGCCCATCGGATCGAAGTTTTCGATTGAGCAAATGACCACGCAGTTGTCGGCGCAGTCCCGCATGACTTCCATTTCGAATTCCTTCCAGCCGAGCAGCGATTCGTCAATGAGCACCTCGGACACGGGTGAAAGGTCGAGCCCGCGGGTGATGATTTCCTCGAATTCTTCACGGTTGTAGGCGATGCCACCGCCTTGGCCGCCGAGGGTGAACGCGGGTCGGATGATCAGCGGAAACGTGCCGATTTCCTCAGCCACTTTCTTTGCCTCCGCCATCGTGTGGGCGATGCCGGAGCGCGGCATATCGAGGCCGATGCGGATCATCGCCTCTTTGAAAAGCTGGCGATCCTCGCCCATGTCGATGGCCGCAGCTTTGGCACCAATCATTTTCACGCCGTGTTTTTCAAGCGTCCCGGACTTGAATAGCGACATCGACGTATTGAGCGCGGTCTGCCCGCCGAGGGTGGGCAGCAGGGCATCCGGTTTCTCGCGGATGATGATTTTTTCCACCACTTCCGGCGTGATCGGCTCGATATAAGTGCGATGTGCAAATTCCGGATCCGTCATGATCGTCGCCGGATTTGAGTTCACCAAGATCACCTCGTAGCCCTCTTCCTTCAACGCTTTACACGCCTGGACGCCGGAGTAGTCGAATTCACAGCCTTGGCCGATGACGATGGGGCCGGAGCCGATGACGAGGATTTTCCGGATCGAGGTGTCTTTGGGCATGGTGGGAGAAGGTTCGGGAAATACCGCCGGGCGGCTAAATTTCGAGGTGTGTGGCAGGGATCATCCGGCTTGTAAAGGGCGGGATGCACGGAATTTCTCAGCCGCCGGTTCTGGCTTTCAGGAAGTCCCTGAACTCAGGGGGTAAGGGCATTCCGGCACCCAGCGAAAGCTCGAACAAGGATGCGACGGCGGCAGCTTCTTGAAGGCGGGAAACCCCCGGACTTTCCTGCAATTCCGGCGTCCCCCACTTGGCCAGCGTGGCCCGCACCTCGGGGTCGGCCAGATGAATCCGCAGCACATGGAGGGCCGCTTGACGGGCGATTTCCTCCGAGGCTCCGGCATCCGCCGTCATGGCGATGTTATAGGCATTCATGGCCGCTTTCGGATTTCCGTTATTTTCCAGCGCCAGAGCATGGCAATAGGCGACTTGGGCGCGTTGATCGGCGGGCAGGCGGATGGGGAAATGGTCGCGCGCGAGCTTGTCCCAATTTTTCGTCCGCACCTCCTCCCAAAGCGCGTCGATTTCTAACTGCCGGAGCCGGTCCTCGCCAAGTTCGGGGTCTTTCACCAGTGACTTCAGCGCGCGGGCCAGACCCTCCAGATCGCCGAGTTTCCGTAGGCATTCCGTTTCGTAAAATGCGGCCAGTCCGGCGGCTTTATGACGGGCTTTGATGGCGGTAAATGCCGCCTTCGCCGCTTGGTATTTCCGGCCCTGATAGAGCGCGATGGCGTCGGCCATTTCACGCGACCTAACGACTGGTTTCACGTTCGGCTTGGGTGCATCGGGCTTGACCACAGGCGCGGCGGATGCGTTCTCCGCGATGTCGATGCCCGCCGCACGAATTTCCGCCAGATGTGGGGAATTGGGAAACAATTTGGCTAGGCTGCCTGCAGCTTGCCTTGCGATATCTGTCTCGCCAATCAGCGAGGCGGTGCGGACGAGCTGATAGATTGCATTTTCGCGGTTCGCAGAATCTGGATAGTATAATTCCAGTTGCTGATAGGCGGCGAACGCACCCCGGAAGTTGCCGCTTTTTTCATGAATCAGCGCGACGCCAGCCAGCTTGATGACATCGGGCGAATCAGCTCCCGGTATCACCGTGAAAGCGGGTGGTGTAATTTGATAGATAGCAAGTGCCGCCCGTTGCATTCCCTCCGCGAAGGCATCGCCCGCGAGCTTGAGGAAGACCTGCGGGTAAGTATCTGTTTCACCCGGTTCCGCAAGAAGTTCACCACGGTTCTTGTCGATGAAATCCAACAAGGCCTGCTCATTTTTTTTCACGATCACCGCAACGACGAGCGCTTGGAAGGCGGCCATAATTCCGATTTCAGGAGTGGGAAAATCGGCCTTATTACGGATTGCGATTTCCAAGTTGTCATTGCCCTCGGCGATGCGTCCGAGCTGGTATTGGCAGACCGCGTTGTTGATATAGAATGCGCCATGGGAAAATCGGTCGCGAGTCTTGTCACGTTCTGCGATGAACTTGTCGAACTGACTGATTGCGAGTTCCCAATTTTCCGCGCCCATCGCCGCCTCACCCCATTTGAGGAGTGCGGTTTTTTGATAGGGATTCGCCCGCTCGGATGACGCACCGCTGTTTGGGAAATCCCTATAACAAGACTCGAATGATGTGATCGCTTCCTGCCATTTTTTTAACTTCATTTCACACACGCCTTTGTGATAATAGATGGCACCGAATTGTGGGCCGAACGTTTTCAGTGGATTGTCTTTCCCATAACTAGCGACCGCCCGCGAGTTAAATTCCAGCGCCTTCTCCCAATGGCTGCTCTTCATCGCCGCTCGCGATCTCTCGACGAGATCTTCTAGGGGCTCCTCTCGTGAAAACGCCGGTATAGTTAGCAACAGCACCGCCGCGCAAATCCCTAGCAGGCAAGGTAGGGCAAAACGTCGAGGATTCATGAGGGGAAAATACAGGTTTTAGGCAATGGCCAGCGCGACTAAAAAAGCCCGCCCGCCCGCAACCCGCAAGCAGGCATTTTCCCGGCCATGGCACTTTTCCGCTTGACGTGTTCAAACGATCACTTATTGCTCGCGTCATGTATCTGCCAGCCCTCACCAGTCGCCTGAAGCAAACCTTCGGCTATGACGACTTCCGCCCACTGCAACGCGAAATCATGGAAACCTCGCTGGCCGGGCGGGATGCGCTCGCGATTTTGCCGACGGGTGCCGGAAAAAGCCTTTGCTATCAGCTTCCAGCCTTGGTCCGCGAGGGTTTGACGGTCGTGGTCTCGCCGTTGATTGCCTTGATGAAAGATCAGGTGGATCAACTGGAAGCCAGTGGGGTGGTGGCGACATTTCTCAACTCGTCGCTCGACGGCAGCGAGGCGCGGCGGCGGATCGACGGACTGGATGCGGGAAACTATCAACTCCTCTACGTCGCGCCGGAACGCCTGATGCTACCGGATTTTCTCGGGCGCCTGGAGGCATGGAAAATCGCCGCGCTGGCGGTGGACGAGGCGCATTGTATCAGCGAGTGGGGCCACGATTTTCGCCCGGAATACCGGCGGCTCAAGGAGGTGCGGCAGGCAATCCCGAAGATCCCAGTGCTCGCCCTAACCGCCACAGCGACGGAACGGGTGCGCGAGGATATTGTCAAACAACTCGAACTCCGGGACGCGGCGGTTTTCCTCGCGAGCTTCAATCGTCCGAATTTAAAATACCAGGTCGCCGCCAAGTCCGGGGCGGCGGCGCAGGTCTGTAACTTCGTCAACGCCCGTCCCGACGACTCGGGCATCGTTTACTGCCAGTCGCGCAAGTCCACGGAAGCCCTCGCCGCCACGCTGCGTGCACAGGGGTTTTCCGCCGTCGCCTATCATGCGGGACTCGATGCCGCAGAACGGGTGAAAAACCAGGACGCCTTCCTCCGCGACGAGGCGAAGATCGTCTGTGCCACCGTCGCCTTCGGCATGGGCATCAACAAGCCGAACGTCCGCTACGTCATCCACGCTGATCTGCCGAAAAACATCGAGGGCTACTATCAGGAAACCGGCCGCGCGGGTCGTGATGGCCTGCCCGCCGATTGCCTGCTGCTGTTCTCACGGGGCGACGTAATGAAATACATGAAATTTTTCGACGAGATCCCGGACCAACAGGCCCGGGACGTGGCCCGCCACCAGCTCGACCAGATGACGCATTTCGCCGAGAACGATGCCTGCCGCCGCCTGTGTCTGTTAGGATATTTCGGCGAAATCTGGGCCGAGGAAAATTGCGGGGCCTGCGACCATTGTCTCCATCCTCGTGAACAATGGGACGCCACCACGGATGTCCAGAAGCTGCTGAGTTGCGTATTGCGCATTCGTCAGGCGGGAAATTTCAGCGTCGGCCTCAACCACGTCGCCGAGGTTCTGACCGGCGGACGTTCGGAAAAAATCCTACGGTGGAAACACGATGCCCTTACCACTCACGGCATCGGCAAGGACCAGACGCGCCCGTATTGGGTGGACCTTGGCCGACAGTTGCTGCGGGCCGGCCTGTTAGCTGCAAGCGCGGATCAATTTCCCACCGTGTCTGTTAGCCAGCGCGGGATCGATGTCCTGAAACGCCGCGAAACCGTCATGCTCACCCGCCCGCTGGCCAGTCCGCGTGCCAAGTCGCTGGTCCGCAGTGGCGAAATCCCCTGCGATCCGGGCCTTTTCGAGCGGTTGCGGATTCTGCGCAAGGAGCTGGCGGATGCCCGGAACGTACCGCCTTACGTGGTTTTCTCAGATGTCACGCTGCGCCACTTCAGCCGCGACTACCCGGAAACCGCAGACGCGCTGCTCCGCATCCCCGGCGTCGGCGAGAAGAAACGCGAGGACTACGGCGGGACCTTTCTCACCGCAATCCGCGCTTGGCTAACGGAAAACATCGTCCAGAAATTTACACCGCTGGAAACCGTCACCGCACCCGCGCCACGGCTAACAGGAGTCATCGGCGGGACCGCCGCGGTCACGCTGGAGCTTTTCAAAAACGGCGCATCCATCGATCAAATCGCGGAAACCCGCGCGCTCACGATTACCACCATCGAGAGCCACCTCGCCCAAGCCATCGAAAACGGCGAACGCTTCGATCCTCGGGCCTTCTACACCGCCGCCGAAGAACAGGAAATCCAAGCCGCCATGGAGGGCCATGATGGTGTCACGCTGAAACCCATTTTCGAGCAACTCGAAGGCCGGATCAGTTATGGGAAGCTCAAAATTCACCTCGCCATGACGGCGCGCTTGGCATCTGCGGGCTGAAAGCTACGAATGGTGATATGAAATATCCGATTTCTCGTGGCGATGCAGCGCGAGGAGGTCGCCCGGCGGGCTGGCGTTGGGGTGCTGATGATAAGTTCCGCCAAAACTATCAGAAGACCTCTGCGCTTTACGAACTTGCGGCGGTCGGGGCTTTCCCGAATCCTGATGCGCGGCAGCAGTATATTTACTGAGTGTGCTCTTGTGCCAACGGGCGGTACGGATAAAATTCACTGCATGCGTGCCTTGAACTGTTCGATCTGTCATCGTCGTGCTCGGCTTCACGCCTAACGAGGGCGGCCACTGAGTTCAGAGGATCTCATGGAAGGAAGTTAGAGCCCTGATGATTGCTTGGCTGGGCTATTTCCAGAAACAAGCGGATTTCATGAAGCGGCATTGATGGAAAGTCATGCCGCCGGCTCACTTGGAAACCTTGAGGCGGCCCAAGATAATAGGGTTGCCGGCCCTAAGGATGGTTATTTGCACGAGGTCGATGCCAGCGCTTGGAGTGTTTGCCGTGACGGTCACGCTGCCGGAGCTTGTTGCAGGAATTGTGATGTCGGTCCAGCCGGTAAGGTTGGACCCGTATTGGAAGACTTGGGTGGTGTCGTCCTTGGATTCGTAACGGCGGTTGAAGCTGAAGATGTAATTGGTGGGCGTGAGCGTGACCGTGGGTAGGATGGACAGGGAGGTGCTGAGCGGATTGCCGTTGAGAACGTATTCTAGGAGGTTGAAGATGCTGTCGTTATCAGCGTCGTCGAGCGTGCCGTTGTTAGCGCCGGTGAGGCCCTTGACGACCGCCCATGTGCTGTAAGTGCCTTCCTGCAGGAGGATCAGCTTGTTGATCGAATCCACGACGACAAAATAACCGGCGGGGATGGCGGGACTGATGGTGCCGAAAGTGGTCCCGGTGAGGGTGCCGGTGTAGCTGGCGATCGTGTAGCTGGGAGCGGTCGGGATACCGGAGACGGCTAGGGTGGCGGCGGAAATGTCGAGATTCCCGGTGACGGCGAGTTTGTCCGAGTTCACGCCGCTGACATCGCAGACGTAGGTGCCAGTGATGGTCAGACCGGTGTTGAAACTCAGGATTCCGGTGCCGCCACTGCCGGGGGCGACTGAATTTCCCGCAGGAATGGTGGTAGCCGGGGCGATGGCGCCGGTGCCGCTGAGGGTGCCGCCGGTGCTGCTGAAGGAGACGAGAAGCGAGAGGGCAGTGGTGGAGTTGTTGTAGCGGAAATCGCCGGTGCTGCCGATGGCAACACCGCTGGTCGTGTTGATCGTGCCAGCGGTGCCGATGGCGAGAACGCCACCGCTAACGGTGGTGGAGCCGGTGTAGGAATTCGCGCCGGAGAGAGTCCAGGTGCCGGTGCCGGTCTTGACGATCGCCTGAGTGCCTCCGGAGCCATTGCTGATAATGCCTGCGAGCTCGCCGGTGCCAGCCGAGGAGCCTTTGAGGGTGAGGATCTTATCCCCGCTGTTGACGATTCCAGAATTCACCGCACCGGTGAACTTGAGCAGGCCGGTGCCGGACTGGTCGATGGCGGTGGCTGTGGCCGAGCCATTGATATTAATGATACGGTTGGTGATTTCCCCGGTGCCCGATGCGTTGTAGAGGAGGACCGTGCTGACCGCCAGATTGCCCAATAAAATGTTGTCGGTGCCGGTGCCGGTGCCGAGGTTGTTGGCGATGGAGCTGACACTCAAGGTGCCCCCGCTGACCCTCACGGGACCCGCAATGGCATTGGTGTTCGTGAGGACAACTGTGCCACCGCCCGCGTGGAAAATTTCGAAGGTATTGCCAATCACGCCGGTGATTTTGGCGTTGATCGTGAGGGTGACCCCCGCCGCGGCGCCGATGTCGTCGGAGTTGGCACCGAGGGTGAGTGTGCCCGCGCCGGTGGAGTTGATGGTGCTGTTAGTCGTTGCGACGAGGGTGGCGGCACCACCGTTCGCCAGCGTGAGGTTGCCGGTGCCGAGGTTCACCGTGGAACTACCGACCCCGCTCAAGGTGAGGGTCCGGAGATTGCTGGTGCCAGAAATTGTTAGGGTGCCGGGGCTGGTGTCGTTCAGGTCGATGGCGGTGGCGCTACCGTAGGTAATATTTCCCGTGAGGGCGGTGCTGCCGATCCCGGCGATGTTCAGGGTTTTCACCCCGGCGGTGCCGCCAGTGCCGGGGGTGATCGCGCCACCGATGGTGAACGAGGTGCCGGCCAAGGCGCTGTTGTTGGTCAGGGTCATGGCATCCGTGGCGGCACTGGTGCCCCAGGTCACTGCGCCGGTGCCGAGGTTGAGTGCCCGCGTGCCGGTGAAGACTAGGCTCAGGTCATTATTCCAAGTCTGGACGTTGTTGGTGGTGCCGCTGAGATCGACGGTCCCGGCGCTGGTGTTATCGAGCGTGGAGTTGGACAGGGTGAGCCTGCCGGTGCCCAGGGCGGAATTTCCGGCACCGGTGCCTTGGGCGTTGATATTGAGCGTGCCGGCGGTGAGGAACGTGCCGCCGGTGTAGGTGTTGTTGCCAGCCAGCGAGAGCGGTCCGGCACCAGCCTTGGTAAGGACAAGTCCTGCGCTGGCTTCACTCACCACGCCGCTCACGACGAGGGCATTGCTGGAATTGTTCGTCCAGGTTTGACTGATCGCCAGTGCTACGTTGGCACTGATGGTATCTAGGCCGGAGCCGGCGAAGACTGAAATTCCGTTGCCGGCGGTGTTGCCATTCAGGGCGGCGGCGTTGATCGTCAGCGTCTGCGTACCGGTGCCGCTGGCGATGGTCGAGCCAGCAGTATTGTTAGTCCCCGTGCCGGAGAATGCCAAGCTGTTGATCGTGAAATTCGCATCGAGGGTCGTGCTCAGGTTGATGGCGGAATTCGCCACCATGGTGACATTCGTATTCAGGTCCGGCAACGCGTAGGTATTGGGCGAGGGAGTCGTCGCCACGCCCGAAAAGTTCGTTTTGAAGGTGGTGCCATTTTGGCTGGCCCAACTGCCGTTTTCGCTGCCAGTCCAGAATGCGCTCAACAGGGTGGAAACGAGGCCTGGGGCCACGGTCAGCACTTCCTGAGTGGCCGTGCCCCCCACGGTGAAGTGGAAGAACGAGCCACCGAACGAGGCGTTCGGGTTGTTGATGACGTAGTTGGCCGTACCAAGGCCGCTGTTTGCGGTGATGATATTGTAGGTGGCCCCCACGAATAGCGAGGTCGCCGTGCCGGTATTTACGGAAATGATGTTGTTGCCGGTCGCGGCAACCGCGCCAGGCCCAACATTGACCAAAAGCGTGTCTGAGGTGGAAAGCACCGCACTCGTCGAACTGCCGATGTCAAACTGCAGCGTGCCGCCCGCGAGGGTGAGCACGTTCCCGGTGGCGGACGAGCCGCGGTTGATGGTGAAATTTCCCACGGTGTTGTCCGCCAGACTCAGGGTAGAACCGGAGTTGAGCGTGAGCGTGGCACCTGCGGCGGGGGTACCGGTATTCCCGACGAAGCGTCCGGCCACGGCTGACAAGGTGGCCCCAGAGCCGACAGTGATCGCGGTATTCCCGAGCGAGCCACCAGTGCCCAAGGTCAGCATCCCGCCGGATATCGTGGTCGTGCCAGTATAGGTGCTCGCGCCGGTGAAGATCTGGCTATTGCTGCCGACCTTGACCAAGCTACCGCCCGCAGTGGTGTTGCTCAGAATGCCCGAGTAAGAGGGAAACAAAGTGTTTGAGCCGGCGCTATTGAGGGTGTTGCTGTTGCCGATGGTAAGGGCGACCGCAGCGGGGGTGGCGTTATTGAGGTTCACACCCTGCGTACCGGTGAGGCCGCCAAGCGAGGCGGCGGTTAGCGAGCCGAACGAGAAGGAGCCACTGACCAAGTTGATTACGCTGTTTTGCAATGCGTTCGTGTTCGCCAACTGGGTGAAACCGGCACCAGCCGAGAGCGTCGTGTCACCGATAAAAGTCGAATTCGCGCCGCTGATCGTGATCGGGTGGGCTAGGGTCGGAGCGGTGGCGCTGATGGTTAGCCCGGTGACGTTCGCACCCAGACCGGTGAGGTCCAAAGTTGCAAGTGAGCCAGACACCCCGCCACCTGATACCGTCACCGTGCCGAGGTTGTTCAAAACACCGACTGTGGGAGCGGTATTCGGATTCGCGGAAACGCTGACCAATACATTGCCAGTGCCGCTTACCGCGCCAAAGCCACCGGTGTTGTTTGCAAGGACGATATCTAACTTTAAATTCGTTCGATAACTGGTGCCATTGCCTGCCAACGTGATCGACCCGGCCTGCTTGCTGGGATTGGCGCCGATACTAATGACGTTGTTATACACGCTGGAAGTGGAGCTTTTTCCCACCACATTGATTGGATTATTAAGGTTTACCGTGCTGGTGGTGACGGCGATGGTGGACGTGACGTCGGTGAGGTTTGCCGCATTGCCGAGGGTGATCGTCGGTCCGGTATTCACGGTCCCCGTGCCGCCGAGCGTCTGGTTGTTCGAGCTGGACGCGCTGATGTTCAAGGTCCCGCTTTGCACCGTAACGGTATTGTTGTTAGAGAGGCTGGTGTTGTTGTTTTTAATCGTCAGCACGCCGCCATTGACGAGCAGGTTCCCCGTGTTCGGCACGCTGCCCGCCGTGGTGAATTGCAGCTCGCCGACCGTCACGGTGGTGCCGCCAGTGTAGGCGTTGACACCGGACAAAATTAGTGGTCCGCCGTTACCTAATTTGATGAGGCTATTGGCAGTGGTGCCGTTGGAGATGACGCCGGGTATGGTGAGCGAGTTGCCGCTGACGGTCACGCTACGGGAGGTTCCCGCCGCCGTGCCGAGCGAGACGGCACCAGTGCCGAAAGCGAGCGTCCCTGACCCGATGAACGTGAAGTCAGAGTTCCACGTCTGCGGATAATTTCCCATCACCAGTCCGCTTGTCACGTCGAAGGCCCCGCCGTTAATCGTGAAGGTTCCCGCTGCCGTGCCAAGCGCGGTGGTGTTGCCAAATTTCAGGGTGCCAGCAGAGAGCGTCACGCCACCGGTGAAAGTGTTCGCGCCTGACAGAACCAGCGTTCCAGCACCTGCTTTGATGAGGCTGGTGGCCGTTGTTCCGTTAGAGATGATGCCCCCGACGGTGAGCGTGTTCGCGGTTACGGTCACGGACCGGGAAGTCCCGGCGAGTGTGCCGAGGGAAACCGTACCAGTCCCCAAGTTCAGTGTATTGGTTCCCCCGAAAGTGAAATCCACATTCCATGTCTGTGGATTGTTGTTTGCATTCGTCAGGCTCGCAACGCTTGAATCGAGCGTGCCCCCATTGATCGTGAGGGTTCCCGCCGAGGTTCCGAGAGCCGTGGTGCTGCCGAGCTTGAGCGTGCCGCCATTGAGCGTTACGCCACCCGTGTAGGTGCCGGCACCTGATAAACTCAGCTCGCCAGCCCCCGCTTTGATCAGGCTGTTGGCAGTGGTGCCGTTTGAAATCGCCCCGCCAACTACGAGAGATGAGCCGGCAACCGTGACAGTCCGCGAGGTGCCAGCCGCCGTGCCGAGGGTGATGACCCCGCTGCCGAAGGTCAGGTTATTCGATCCGGTGAAGGTGAAATCGCCGTTCCAAATCTGCGGGTTATTGCCGAAAGTAACCGATCCGGTGGCTGTATCAAACGTGCCGCCGTTAACCGTAAAGGTTCCAGTCGCCGCGCCGATCGCCGAGTTGTTGCCAAATTTGAGGGTGCCGCCGGTGAGCGTCAGGCCACCGCTATACGTGTTCACGCCGCTCAGAATCCAAATCCCGCCGCCGGACTTGGTAACGGCAAGTTTCCCGCCGCCGCCGCCATTGCCGATGATCCCGGTGATCGTGCTGGCGCTGCTGCTCGTGCCGTTGGTGCCGTTGAGTGTTAGGTTCGTGACATTCGCTCCGGTGGAAACGCCCGTCACTGCGCCGAGGCTCATGATGCTCCCATTGATGGAGGCACCAGAGGTGAAGGTGGCCGCACCGCCGTCGCCCTGGATCGCGATCACGGTGCTGATGATATCCGTGTGGGCCGCGCCGTTGCCACTGGTCTGGATGAGGCCGCCATTGGTGAGGAGCAGATTGCCGCTGCTCAGAGTGTAAACGAATGAATTTCCTGAAAAAGTGATCCCGGTAAGGTTGCGGTTGGTGTCCACGGTAACCAGCCGCGCTTGCAGGATGGCCGAGCCAAAGGTCGCCGTATCGGTATTGGTGGAGCCGGAGGTCGCGCCCGGCGCGGCGGTGGGTAGCCAGTTACCCGTGGCGAACCAATTGCCGCCGGCGTTTACGTTCCAAGTGGCATCTGCCGCGAAAGCAGGCAGGCATGACAGGAACACGGAGGTAGAACCCGCGAGGGCGAGGAACTTGCGATAGGATGGGAAGGGTTTCATGGTAATTGATCCTTGGAATAAGAAGCCACAGGGGAAGGATAGCCCTGGGTAATTTTATAATTAATGCCCGACATTGAAAAGTCGGAGTATGGTATAGGTATGAGGAATTCACCGTGCATTTACACTGGGATCATCCGGTTTTCCAGTGGAAATTCCAGAATTTTTTCCATCCCATTCGTGGCTTGCAGCCATACCCTGGGCGATTTGCCGGTCATCGCTGTTGCCAGCGCACCGATGTGAGTGCGTGGAAGGGGATTCTCAAGCTTATTTCGCTTGTGATTTTACGCAGTCGTACGGGATTGGTCTTTCCCCGGTGCCCGTGTTCCGATAGTGAACACGCCATGGACGAAGCCCCGCAAATCCCCCAGCCCGTGCCGGAAGTGCCACGGAAGGCCTTATGGATCTCACTCGCCCTGCCACCCGCGGCTACTTTGTTGGGAAATCTGCTCGCCGCTGGCATTCGGCACCGGGATGACTACGGCATTACCTTCCTCGGCGTTCCCGTCTTGGTCTTATTCCTCATCTTGGGATTTCTCTTTATGTTCAAAAAAGCTGTCGGCACGCGCTATCGTGGACGCTCGTTGGTCTATCTCAACATCGCCTATTTCCTCGGGCAAATCATCGTTTGCCTCGCGTTGTGGGTGGGATCCTGTTTGCTGTTTGTCAAATAAGGCCGACGATGAGCGAGGAGCAGCAACGGCCTTTACCCCCAAAAGCAATTTCATAGCAATCGTTGCTTGAAGGCCGGTGCTCGCAACTTTCCACACCAAATTATCGCTTTCTTAACATGGGTTAGAATGATACTGCTTTACGCAAACCATGTCCCAACACCAAGCCCGTCACCGCTCGCGGTCTGCATTCACGCTCATCGAAATGCTGGCAGTCATTGTCGTGATTTCCATTCTGCTGACCGCCGCAGGTCCGCTATTTAACAGGCTGGCGTCATCGCAGAGTCCCACGGTAGTTGCCTCTGTGGTTGCGGGGCAGTTGGAGCGCGCCCGCGCTCATGCTATCGCCAAGAATACCTACGTGTGGGTCCGGCTGGGTGCCGTCGCCGAGGAGCCGAACGATTTTTTCATCGGAGTCTATGAATCTCCGGACGGCAGTAACACTGCGGCCACCGCAAAGGCAGCATGGCGAGCCCAACGTTTCCCCGATCTTAAGCTCAGCAATAGTCTAAGCGCCAGTTTTGCCCGCCCGGATGTGGGCGCGTCTAATCGGTCAGACGCCGCCGCGTGGGTCCGCTTCACGCCGAGTGGCGAGGCGTGGCTGATTCCCGCAGCTCCTTCCGAGGCGCGCCTCAAGCTGGTCCCTCCTGCCGGCGACGGCGTGCTGATGGCGTGGACGGAATTCGGTCTTCAGCCGACGCGGCGGGGCACCGTCCCAGAGTCGGTGAAACAAGATGTCGCCTCCGTCCAACTCTCCGGCCTGACCGGACAAGCACTCGAATTTTCCCGCTGACATGCGTTCACAAAAATTCCATTCCTCACGACCCAACCTCGGCTTCACCTTGCTTGAAGTCGTCATCGCGCTCGGCATCTTTGTCTTTGCCATTACCGCCATCATGGGCGTGATTCCTGGCGGCATGGAGCAGGTGCAGGCCGCTTCCAACGAGAACCGCGCCATGGCGGAAATGGAGGCGATGCGTGACGATGTCGGTCTGGCCATCAGCTCGGGCATGGCGAAAAGCCTCCGCTACGGCATCACTCCGCCCACGGTCTCTAAGCCTTTCGTGGTGGATTACAAAATCTCGGAAGACGGAGCCATCGCGCCGGCAAACGGCAATGCGCTGTATCGCATTGCCGGTAATATTCGCAGGGACTCAGATACCGCGCCCTATTATTTGAGCCTCCGCGCCACTTGGCCAGCCAAGGCTCCTGCCGGTCGCGAAGCCGGTGCGGTCGAACTTTTCACCGCTTTCCAGCCATGAATTCCTCAAGCAAACATCGGGATCCGGGCGGCTTCACCCTCTTCGAACTGGTGGTGACCATGGCCATTCTCAGCATTATCTTGTTGTTGGTGTTGCAGGTCACTGAGACCTCGAGAAACGCGATCCGTATTTCCGAAGCTAAATCTAACAATGACGCATTTGCTCGCCGGGCATTCGATCAGATCGGCCGCGATTTCTCACAGCTCATCGTGCGGGACGATGCGCGAGTTGAATTCAAATCGATGGCTGGCAATGACAAAATCGCATTTCTTGCTAACACGCGAGGTCTCACCACCGCTGCGGATGTCGGTGATCGTTCTGTCGCACTAGTCACTTACGAATTGATCCAAGATGCCACTCTGAGACAACGGCTGCTGCGCGGCTCGCTCGGCTACAAATTTGCCGATACAGCGGCAACCGCCCTTAAGCTCGATGCCAGCCAGAATTTTCCCGCCATCTCACCGAACAACCTCCAGTCGATTTCTAACAATCTTCTTCGTATCGAGGTCGAGTATCTCATCCGAGGCACAACCGGCATCACCCGGGAAATCACCCCTCCGGCCACTGCGGAAAATTTGCGCGGACTGGTCATCAGCATTGTCACGCTGGATGATCGTTCCCGCCGTGCGGTCGGAGTGACTCGCCTTCCTGCTCTTGCCGGAAAATTCACCGATGCCGCGATTTCCAAGAACACTTTGGAAACTTGGTCCAAGATCCGTGACGACCTCGCCAAGTCTGGCTACAACGGCCTGCCGAAGGAGGCCCTCCAAGCCATCCGCTGCTATCAGCGCACCTTTCTCATCCCTTGAAAAATCCATCCACCACCACCCCCGTCCGCAGCCGCCAATCTGGCATCGCCATCGTCGTGGTGGTGTCGCTCATCGCCTTGCTGTTGCTCATGGTCCTCGCCTTCCTGCTGATCGCAGGAGCCAACCGCAGCAACTCAAAACTCGACGTCTCAATCCGCCAAGCAGATAGCATTTCCAAAGCAGCGACGGCCACCGTCATCAGCGATGTCTTGGCAGAATTCGCCGCCGACACGCCGCCAGTCAACGCCTCCGCCAGCGATAAGCTGCAGAAAATCTATCCGGTTAACTACGCCACATCCATGCTGCCATCCCGGACGCTCAAAGATCCCAACCTCGCGACCGATCCGAATTTTAGAAACTTGGTCAAACAAAGCGCCAATGGCCGGACTTTTGCGAAAATCACGACAACCGGCTCTGCCAATGACTCGGGGGTCGCACGCGCTAGCTCCGTTTCTACTACCACCAAGGACCTCGATCAGCGCTCTCTCCCCAAGGAATTTTGGTCCACGCCCTTACTGTTCCGCAATGGTGTCTCGCTGGCTGCCGCCCAAGTTCCTGACTGGATCTACGTGGACCGCAGTGGCGGAAATCCCGGGACCGGGGCAGCCAGCCCGTTTCCTGATGCCGCGCAATCCCTAACGTCCACCGGCCAGGCAAACCCGAAATTCGTGGTTGGTCGCTACGCCTGGCAGATCTACGACCTCGGCGGGCTGCTAGATGCCACCGTGGCGCTTAATGATCCGGCGGTCACCGCGGCCGGCAAGGATGCTAAAGATTCACCGTTCTGGGCGGTGGCCACGGCGCTCCCCGGTGCTCCGGCCGGGCTTGGTAAAACCCTCTCTAACTGGCGGCATTCAGTGGGCAAGGTCACCAACCCCAAACCCAAGCGCCTGATCGAAGACTGGGCCGAACCGAACGGCTGGACCAAGGTCTTCTCCGACGGCACGAATACCGACCAGACCTTCCTCACGCGGCAGGATCTCATCAAATTCCAGCGGCAGAACGCCGCCCAATTTCCACCCAACCTGCTAGCCTACTTTACCCACTCGAATCATGCGCTCAATCAGGCCGCCCTGCGCCCGGATCCCGCTCGTCCGAAAGTTCTGCCGCTGGCTAACGGTGGCAACGACGGTAACCGCCTGGACGATGATATCAATCCCTCGTTCTTGGAAATCCGCTCTGTCATCTCCGGTCTAACCAGCCCGAGCAGGCCGACGGTTCCGGTTGCCGCCAAGCGCTTGCCACTCGACCGTCTGGATCTCGTGGTGCCATCACCGCCGGAAGCCGCGCTAGTGACGCGGTATTTCGGCCTCACCTTCAACGCCGGCCAATGGACCTATTCTGGATACTCCATCAAGCGCCTCAATGAAGTCGCTGCGCTCAATCGTGAACCGGATTTCTTCGAACTCATCAAGGCGACCCTGCATGTGGGAAGCCTGGGCGGCTCGGGAATCGGCACATCCGCCGCGATGGCGTTGGACCAGTCGGTGAATTACCATGTGGTCCAGATCGTCGCCAACCTGATCGACCAGTGGGATGCGGATAGTCTCCCCACCATTATTAACTTCGACGGACGACAGTTCATCGGGATCGAGGATCTGCCGCGCATCTATTATGTGCGAACCGCCTGCTACCGTCAGAAAATCATTGACCCAGCCACCTTTGTCGGTTCCCCGGCCGGCCCTCCGCCTGCAAGCTTCAATAATATCTATGAGTCGGTTTATCTGCGCCAGCCGTAACTATTCAGGTATTTAAGAAATCTTAAGCACTTTTCCCCATCGTTGGCGTTATCCCTGTGTTGACCGACCGAGCCAAAGCCCTGCGTCCCATCA
>JAYVNM010000010.1:0-21626 GCA_043758445.1 Akkermansiaceae bacterium
TCGGTCGGCCACGCTGACCACGCGTCGGTGCCCGCCGAGGCGGTGATAGAGCGCGTCGGCTTTGCGCCAACTCTCCAGCCAGCGATGGCTTTCCTTCTCTTCGCTGTCCTCGATGCGCCCGACCGCCGCGTCGCTGTGGCTATCCGAAAACGCATTGGGGACTGATCGCGCCGCTTTTCCACTGGCCGACATGTCGGCCAGTGGAAAAGCTCCGACGTGTCGGAGCAGTCCGAAGGTCGCTGGATGAAAATCGGGGATTTTGACCGCTAACCGTGCAAAGCGCGCGACACTCGGGCGGATGGGCCGTCGGATTGGGGTGCATCGAATTCATCCAAGCTCCTAAATTTCAGTGGGTCACAGAATCCAATCGTGCTAGCTGAGTGCAGGTACGCAAGCTGCATAAGGATTGCTGCGCGGTGATGCGGCGAAATCCTTTGTCCGTTAAACTCAATGTGCGCGAAACTCCATATTCCAACGAATCCATGAAACCAAAATCACTACTAAAATGGCTCGGCCTCGTCAGCGCCTCCGTGGCGCTGTTCACCGCCAGCGTAAGTGCTGATCCCGAAAAAGCGGACGATGCCAAGAATGGCAAAAACAAGAAGGAACACGCCGACAAAGACCAAGCGGCGGAGCATAAGAATGACAACCCGAAACCAGACAAGGCCGATCACAAAGATAAGCCGCAAAAAGCCGAGCAAAAAGCCGAGCAAAAAGCTGAAAATAGAGCCGAAAATAGAGCCGAAAATAGAGCCGAGCAAAAAGCCGAAAACAAAGCCGATCAGCGGGCGGATCGCCAAGCAGAGCACAAGGCGTTCAAGCGGGGGGAATTCAAAGCCCGCCTTGAGGACCGCGACCGTGAGCGGATCACTGGATATTTCTCAGGCTTTCGAGGCCGGGAGAATGGCTTGCCACCCGGCATGGTTTGGAAAGGTGGCAGACGTCTGCCGTCCGGTTGGCAACAGCGGATCGTGATCGGCTATGTGATTGAAGACGCTTGGTGGCGTGCCTTTAAGCCGGTGCCTTACGATTGGTTTCCTGGAATCGCGGTCGTACCTGACACCCGTTTGTATTGGTACGGCAACCACATCGTCCGAGTCTATGAACCGACGCGCGAAGTGGTGGATGTGATCATCATCCCGACGATCCAAGTTGACCTGTGAAATAGCCTCATTTTGTGACGCGTGGGCCGTGGTGGTCCACGCGTCTTGTCAGAGTCAGTTGAGTTTCACCGTGACGGTTTTCTGGGTCTCCATTTTCATCCCGTCGATGCCCTTGAGGAGTTCCATGGCGGCGGCGGGATTGTCCTTGGGGGCGGACTGGAGTTTTTTCAGGGTTTCGGGCTTTTCGAGGAGCTTGCCCATGTTGACTTCCATAAGCGTGACGGTGTTGGCATCGTGATAGGTGGCGTCGGTGCTGGCGATGCCTGGCTCGGCGACGAGCTTGATAGAAATTTTCATATCACCTAACATTTGTTTCATCATCGCTTCGGCTTGGGGATTGTCCTCGGCACCGGCAGGGGCGAGATCAGCCCCCGGGTCGGCGGCGGGTTGCTCGGGCATCGTCATGGTGAGGGTGCCACCGGCGTAAGCGAAGACGACAGGCTTGGATTTCGCGGCGGGCGGAGCGGCATCGGCCATGGGCGAGGCATTTTTCATGGTGTCCGTGGGGGAAATCTGGAGTTTGTTGATGTCCGCGAAATGGTAAGTGGTGCGGGCACCCTTGCTGCCTTTGGCTATGAGAGGTTCGACTTTCTCGAAGGTCACGCCCACGCCCATGGTGGTGGCTTTGGCCTTGGCTTTTTCCGGGGAAAACATCTCAGTGAGCGGGTCTTGCTTATCGGCCTTGGGCCCACCGATGGTGGACATTTGCTCGATCATGCCGAGCATTTGAGACCCGAAAGTAGTTTGCTCGACGAGGGTGCCAGAACCGTCCTTGTTGAGGTGGATGGTGGTCTCGCTTTGGAGGCAACCGGGAAGGACGAGGGCGGTGATGAGACTGGCGGTGACGAGGCGAATGCGGTTCATGACGGTTATTGGAGTTGGCAAAGGTAAGGGCATGGTGGTAGGGGCTGGCAAGGTTGGAAATTGCCCAAATTTGCCCGTTGCCAGCGGTGTAATGGTGTTGAAGATGTCTCTGCCGATGGCTGAAACAATTCCTGCTGTAGAAATCGTGAATCTGGTGAAGGACTTCAAAACGTCCTTCAAGGCGCAACTGCTGCGGGCGGTTGACGGGGTGTCGATCCGAATCATGCCGGGCGAGGTGTACGGCTTGATCGGTCCTAACGGTTCGGGAAAATCGACGACGATGAAGGCGCTGCTGGGTCTGGTGGCACCTACGGCGGGGACATGCGCAATTTTCGGCAAGGATTCATTGAAGGTGGACTCGCGGAATGATGTGGGCTTTTTACCGGAAAATCCGTATTTTTACAAGCATTTGAGCGGGGCGGAGACGCTGCGGTTTTATGGGAAATTGTGCGGGTTGAAAGGGCGAAATCTGGAGGACCGGGTGGGTGAATTGCTGGCATTGGTGGATCTGGAGGGCGCACGAGACCGGCGGATCGGCGGGTATTCCAAGGGGATGCTGCAACGGATCGGGCTGGCGCAGGCACTGGTGCAAGAGCCGCGATTGGTGATCTTGGACGAGCCGACGGCGGGGGTGGATCCGGTGGGCTCGCGACAGATCCGCGATATGATCCTGAAGCTGCGGGAGCGAGGCATTACGGTGTTCCTGTGCTCACACCTGCTAGAACAGGTGCAGGAGGTGTGCGACCATGTGGGGATCATTTTCAAAGGCAAGATGGTGAAGGCAGGACGGCTGGAGGACTTGATCGCCATCGAGGACCAGACAGAGATTATTTTAAAAGACGCGGACTCAGAACTGGTGGCGCAGATCATGGCGCTGGTCCGTCGTTCGCCGGGGGCTACGGTGGTGCGCACGGGCAAGCCTCGGACAACACTGGAGCGGCTATTTCTGCGTGAAACCACGAACCGGGAGGATGGACTATGAATAATGCAAACGCAGTTGCACGGGGCTCGCATGTGGGCCGAATCTGGGTGATCGCCCGCCACGCGTTCACGCAGTTGGTGCGGATGAAGGTGTTCTATTTTCTCGCGGTATTCGCAGTGATCGCCATCGCCAGCAATTTCTTCGATCTGCCGCAACACGTGGGGCCGGAATCGTTAGGGGTGAATGTATTGCACTCAATTAAGAGCTGGTCGCTGGGGACGATGACGCTGTTTTCGGTCGTGCTATCCATCGTGGCGACCGCGCTGCTGCTGCCAAAGGACGTGGAGGATCGGACACTTTACACAATTCTGGCGAAGCCGGTGCCGCGGATCGACTATCTGGCGGGGAAATTGCTGGGCGTGCTGCTGTTAGTCTTCGTTTCGCTGGCGCTGATGGACGTGCTGATGACGGCGGTGCTGCAAATTCGCACCTCCCTAGTGATGGGACAACAGATAGAGATGGCTAACGCCCAAGGCTGGCCACAGAATACCATCGACTCGATGAAGCAGGATACGCTGCTCAACGGACCGACCTGGTCGCTGCAAGGGGCGGTGTTCGCTGTGTTTCTGCGCGCCTCGATCATGGCGTCGCTGGCCTTGTTGATTTCCACTTTTTCGACCAGCACCTTATTCACGGCCATTATCAGTTTCATGGTCTATTTCATCGGCCACTTCCAAGCCGACGCGCGGGCGGTGTATCTGCACGCTGGCCATGCGGGCGAGACTCTCGCCGGACGGATGGGAGCGCTGTTATTCTCATTGGTGCTGCCGGATTTCCAAAACTTCAACGTGATCGACGCGGTGATCGAGGGTCAAACGATGCCGCTGTTAGTGCTCGGTAAGCTGACCTTGATTGGCCTGTATTACGCGGTGTTTTTCACCGCTGCCTCGTGGTTGGTATTTGCGGAAAAGGAGTTTTAACGTGAAAAACTGGCAACGAAACGGAGTTCTTACAGTGGCACTGCTGGCCTTCGGGGCGGCTCGGATGCCATTCGAGGACGGACTGGCGAAAGAGCTGAATGCCGCCGGACTGCTGCCGCAAAAAATGGAAATCAGCACGCGGGAAAAAATCGGGCAAACCAGTTCGGCGGTGGCGCTCGGCGGGTTACGCACACTGGTGGCGACTTTCCTGAATCTACGCGCCTTCGGGTTTTTCGAGGAGCAACGCTGGCCTGATCTGGCGGAAACCTTCGGCACCATCGTGGATCTCGCCCCCGGGACTCGCTACTATTGGGAAACCGGATCATGGCACTCGGCATACAACGCGGCCGCCTATTATCTGAACGATTCAAAGCTGCCGGCGCTGCGTCGGCAGGAGGCTTGGCGGGCCGCGATTTTTCAGGGCCGGGCATTTCTGGAGCGCGGCATCCGTAACAATCCTAACGACTGGAACCTACTGAGCTGCCTCGGATTCCTGCTCGCGGACCCCAATAAATTTCCGGCATTCCGTGACCCGAGCACGAGCTTTGCCCTCGCCGCTGAGACTTATCACCGGGCATGGGAAACGGGGAATGCACCGGGATATGTACGGCGCAACGAGTTCTACGCGCTGGCCCGGGTGGCCGGAAAAGAACCCGAAGCCCTCGCCCTCGCCCGCGAACTCTTCACCGAGCAACGGAACCACGTGCCGACCGTGATGATTCTGCTTCTGGTGCTCGAAGCGCATGAAAATCCGGACATGGACGTCACGGCGCGGGCGGTCGAAATTTTCGGTACCCCGGAAAAAGCCCACGACGCGCTGGCCGGTCACTGGCAACGGACACGCGAGTATTTCCCAATATACGGAGTAGCCGGTGCCTTGCAGTCGTTGGAAAAATCCCTAGCCGTGCCGCCGGAAAAAAGCATTTTCAACCAACCTTTACAAGCTCCCGCCGGACCTGACGAGTGGTTCTCCCATTAGACCTCCGGTTTCGTCTCGACAGACCGCCCACAAGCGCCAAACTCGCCGTCCCATTCCTTGACCACTCCATGCGGATCGCTCTTTTCGGTGACATTCATGCCAATTTAGAAGCCCTCGAGGCCGTCCTCGCAGACGCTTCGGAACAGGGCGTGACCGACTACGTCTGCATGGGCGACGTCGTCGGCTACAACGCTGATCCATCCGCTTGTTTGGAAATCGTCCGGGCCATGGACTGCCCGACCGTGAAGGGCAATCACGATGAGGATGCCTCGGGTAACCACTCCCTCGACAGCATGAACCCGATCGCTGCGGCGGCGCTGGAATGGACCCGACAACAGCTCACCGACGAGCAACGCCAATGGCTGACCCGCCTCCGGATGGTCCGCCAAGTCTCGGATTTCACCGTCGTCCACAGCACCCTCGACCAACCAGCGCATTGGAACTATGTGACCAACCGCTTCGACGCGATGTCGAATTTTTCCTATCAATTCACGCAGGTCTGCTTCCATGGCCACACCCATGTCCCGCGGGTTTACGTGAAATCCGACCGGGTCCGCGAGGTGCCCGCCGAGTCCGTGGCGGTCGAGGACGGATCCAAATATTTTATCAACATCGGCTCCGTCGGCCAACCGCGCGACGGCGACAACCGCGCCTGCTACGTGATTTACGACCTCGATCACAATGTCATCGTCTTCCGCCGAGTCGAGTATGACATCGAAAAGACTCAAGCGAAGATCATCGCCGCCGGCCTGCCGGAGATGCTGGCGGAACGGATCATGGAAGGGCGCTGAAAAATTTCACCGGAAATTCAGCAGATTCCGTTTTTCTTGTTGCAAACCAGTCTCAATTAGCGATCTTCACGCAGATGTCACACGCCCTTGCCGCCGATTTGGAAATCGACAGCGCCATCACCTTGAATCAAGCCAAGGTCGGATGCGACATGCGGATTCGTTTTTTGAGCGGCCCCGGCTGCGAACGGCTGCGTGATTTGGGATTTTGTGAGCAATTGCAGGTCCGGAAAATCGCGGGTGGCAGGAATCTGATCTGCTCGATCTGCGGCACCCGGATGGCCATCAGCCGCGAACTGGCGGAACAGGTGATGGTTGCTCCCGTCGCTTGAAATTTGCCGGGAATTTTTCCATGTCCGCCGCCGCTGAAGCTCCTTCGACGATCGTCCTGATCGGCAATCCCAACGCCGGAAAAACCACGCTGTTCAACGCCCTGACTGGTGCCAACCAACGCGTCGGCAATTACTCAGGCGTCACTGTGGAAGTGAAGTCCGGGGAAACCTTCACGCCCCATGGCCGCAAGCTGCGTGTGCTCGATCTGCCCGGTTGCTACTCGCTCCGGGCAAACTCACCGGATGAAAAAGTCGCCCTCGACGCGCTGAACGGCCTGCTCCCCGGCGAGTCGATCCCGGACCTCGTCGTCTGCGTGGTGGACGCCTCGAACCTCGAACGCCACCTCCAACTTAGCCTCCAAGTCATCGAACTCGGCCTGCCCTGCGTGCTAGCCCTGAACATGGTCGATGTCGCCGAACACGCCGGGCTGCGGCTCGATCCGGCGAAATTATCGGAGGAACTCGGCATCCCCGTGGTGCCGATGCAGGCAAACGCGCGACGCGGGATCGTCGAGCTGAAACAAGCGCTGCGCTTCCCCCGCCCGCACGCTTCCGAGGCGACTTGGATCCAAGACAGCAGCGATCCGGAAACTAACAGACGCGCTTTCATCACCCGACTTTGCGAACTCGCCGCCCGCCGCCCGGAGGCCCATCAGCAGACGCTATCCGATAGAATCGACGCGGTTCTGCTCCACCCGATCTACGGTTGGATCGCCATGGCGGTCATATTTTTCACGGTATTCTGGGCGATTTTTTCCTTCGCACAAATTCCGATGGGTTGGATCAAATCCGGCCAAAATGGCCTTGGCACATGGATCGGTTCGATGTTGCAAGAGGGCGATCTGCGCTCGTTGCTCGCAGATGGCGTCGTCGCCGGAGTCGGTGGCGTGGTGACTTTCCTGCCGCAGATAGTTCTGTTATTCCTGTTCATTGGGTTATTAGAAAGCTCTGGTTATATGGCACGGGCCGCCTATCTGATGGACGGGGTGATGGCGAAGGCCGGCCTCAGCGGTAAATCGTTCTTGCCGCTCTTCAGTTCCTTCGCCTGCGCGATTCCAGGCGTGATGGCCACCCGCACCATCGACTCCGCGAAGGACCGGTTGGTCACGATTTTCATCGCCCCGTGGATGAGCTGTTCAGCACGGCTGCCAGTGTATTTCCTAATCGTCCCGCTGTTGCTACAGTCGAAAGAAGGTACTTGGAGACAGGCGCTAGTGCTCTTTGGCATCTACGCCCTCGGCACGCTTAGCGCCTTCGTCGTCGCTCGCGTTTTGCGCGGTCGGCTGGGTGAGGACATCACGCCCGGTCATTTTCTGTTAGAATTGCCACCCTATCGGAAACCACAGTGGAGTTACATTTTCCGCCATGTCATTGACCGTGCGATGGCCTTTGTGAAAAAAGCCGGCACTGTCATCCTCGGTCTTTCCATCCTGCTCTGGGCGCTCAGCACTTATCCGAAATCACCGGGTGCCGACAAGGCGGACTCGCTGGCCCACAGTGCTATGGGGCGCATCGGCGTGGTGATCGAGCCGGTGGTCCGTCCATTGGGTTTCGACGGCCGGATGGGCACCGCTATCCTAACATCCTTCGCCGCGCGCGAGGTTTTTAATGCTTCGATGTCTATCCTCTATCGGGTTGATGAGTCGGAAAACAAGGAGGAAAGCCGCGATGTCCTCCGGGATCGTCTGACGCAATCGAAATGGCCCGACGGTCGGCCGATTTTCACACCGCTGTCGCTGATTTCCCTGCTGCTGTTTTTCATGTATGCCATGCAATGTGCGGCCACCACCGCCGTCGTCGCCCGTGAATCGGGTTCTTGGAAATGGGCGTTTTGGCAGTTTGTGTTTATGACCGGATTCGCCTACCTTGTGTCACTCCTCGTCTTCCAAGGCGGTAAATTACTGGGATTCTAACATGAATATCGATTGGCAAACATTTCTAGCAGCAGCCTTGGTGGTCGCAACGCTGGTGATCTTCACCGTCCGCTTCATCCGTCCGAAAAAAAAATCCGGCTGCGGGAAAAACTGCGACTGCGGGAAGTGAGTGACGCCCTGCGCTTGCCGAATGGCCGCTGGCTCGTTATCGCAAAGCCGTGCTCATTCGCCATCACCTAGAAGAACTGCCCGCGCTCGGCCTGCCGTTGCACCTCGCGCTCGGGGTTTTCGACGGTGTCCACGTCGGCCACCAGCAGGTGATCTCCCGCGCCGTGCAAGCCGCTAAGCGCGAGGGCGGACTGGCGGGATTGCTCACCTTTGATCCCCATCCGATCCGGGTGATCGCTCCCGGCAAGGCTCCCACATCCTTGTTAGAAACGCTCGCTCACAAGGCCCGAGTGGTCGGCGATCTTGGCATCGGCTTGTTCATTCCGCTGCATTTTGATTTGGAATTCGCCCGCATGGAAGCATCCGAATTCATCGCCCGGCTCATGGTGGCACCGGTTAGAACGCTAGCCGTGGGCGAGGATTGGCGCTTCGGTCATCATCGCAGCGGCGACGTGGCGTTCCTCGAAACAGAAGCCGCCCGTTATGGTTTCAAGCTGGAATCCGTCGCACCGGTCATGCACGATGGTGAGCGGATCAGCAGCACCCGCATCCGCCAAGCCATCCGCGACGGCAATCTCATGGCGGCGGAACAGATGCTCGGCAGACCCTACACAGTCGGCGGCACGGTAATAGAAGGAAAAAAACTGGGCCGGACCCTCGGTTTCCCCACCGCGAATCTCGCCACCGGCGAGGCGCAACTCCCGCCCGACGGTGTATGGGCCGTGCGGGCGATTCTCGTGGACACTCGTCAATTCGCCGCCGTCGCCAACCTCGGGACCCGCCCGACCGTCGAGGGTAAAACCCACTCGCTGGAGGTTCACTTGCTCGATTTTTCCGCCGATCTCTACGGGCAGGAAATGGAAATCCGCTTTGAAAAACACCTTAGACCCGAGTTCAAATTCCCATCTATCGACGCCCTCCGCCTTCAAATCCAACAAGATGCGAATGCGGCGAAGGAATTCTTGAAAAATATTCCGGGAATGTGAGATCAGCTTCTTGACATTAAGTTAGTTCAGGCGAACACTCTTCGCGTGAACACTTCATCACCCATCTACACCAAAGTCGTCCGCCTCCTCGAAACCCGACTCGCGCCCTACCTCCGCCTGAAACCCCTCCGTCGGCGGCAGGTCGCCGTGCAACTTGAATTCCCTTGGCATCCAAAAAGATGAATTTCGCGGATTTTACGCTTACCCTCGCCAGTCAAGCTCGCTATATGTCGCCTCGACCAGTCACATGGAGACATTCAAACCCATCAACTTTTCTCATGGCCGCACAACTCTGTTAGCTGCCGCGTGCCTCATATTACCGCTCCACGGCGGCGAAATCCGAGGTGCCGCGACCACTGCCGCAACGGAAACTGCACGCCGCAGTACCGCGATCGACGAGGCGCAGGAACTCCTGAAAAAAGGCGATGAAGCCTATACCGCAGGCCGTTACGCTGAGGCGGTCGAGGCCTACGCCGGTGCCCGCGAGTTGATTCCAGACGCCCCCGTTTCTGCCGAACTGCGGACCGCCACCACCGAGCGTTATGCCCAGGCCGCCGTCGAGCAGGCTCATTTCCTCTCACGCAAGGGTGATATTGCCGCCGCTAAGGCCGTGGTGGACAAGGTGCTCATGGAATCCGTGGCTCCTAACAACCCGGGTGCCCTCGCCTGCCGCGCCCAGCTCGACGATCCAATCCGCACCAATCCTGCGCTCACCGCTGGATACACCAAGGATGTGGATGCCGTGCGCCGCCTACTCTACACCGCCCAGGGAGCCTCCGATCTCGGGAAATTCGACGAAGCAAAAGCGACCTATCAAAAGATTCTCCAGATCGACTCTACCAACACCGCCGCCCGCCGTGGTATGGAACGGTTAGCAGCCGCAAAGAGCATATATTATAAGTCCGCCGCTGACCATACCCGCGCGGAAATGCTCGCACAGCTCGACAGCCAATGGGAACTCAGCGTACCGAGTTCCGACCTTGTCGCGCCGCCCCTTGATCCCGGCGGTAGAGACTCCACCTCGGAGCCTGTCTATGTCAGGTCAAAGCTCGACCGCATCAAGATCCCGAAAATCGCGTTGGATCAAACGACGCTGGTGGAAGCCCTCGATTTTCTGCGAATCCGTGCCAGCGAAAACGATACCACCGAGCTGGACCCCGCCCGTAAGGGGGTGAATTTCACCGTGAATCTCGGTGCTGCGGACTCCCCCACTGCGATCCGGGTCCACAAGCAGCGCTTTGATCTCCAACTTACCAACGTCCCGCTCAGGCAGGTTCTCAAATACATCACGGAAATCACCCAGACCATCTTCACGACAGACGATTTCGCGGTAATTATTTCCGCCGCTGGTTCCGCCTCCGCCGACCTAGTGTCCCGCAGTTACCGAGTACCGCCGGATTTCATCAGCAGTATCAGCAGCGGTGCCACCGAGACCCCCGCTGCCGATCCCTTCGCGACGGCGGCACCCACAGGAGGTTTGCTCGCCAAGCGCCTCGGAGCCCAGGAAGCGCTGGTGAAACAAGGCGTGGCATTTCCTGAAGGCGCGAGCGCAACTTACCTACCCACCGCGAATACCCTCCGCGTCGTCAATACCGCCCTCAATCAGGACTATATTTCCCAAATCATCGATACTTTAACCAAGACCGAACCCGTCATGGTGTCGGTCAAAGTGACCATGATCAAGGTGCAACAAACCAACCTCGAAGAACTCGGCTTTGACTCGGTCTTGGACAACTTCGGTTTCGGCGGACCGAGTTGGGTGGGTGGTACGGATAAATACAATCTATCCGGTGGCACCCAAGGCAACGGTAGTGACTTGAGCGATATTCCATTGCCAATCGGTCAAGTCCTCCGACGTCCCATCACCGCTGGCAACCGCAGCGGCGACAGTGCCATCTTAGGTGACAGCATCGACAACCTGATCGCCAATCCCAGCGGTCGCCAGGCCAGCAGTCGCGCTCCCGGGGTCTTGAGAGTCTTCGGCAAAATTAACGACACCAATATCCAGATGATGATGCGCGGCCTCGCCCAGAAAAAGGGCGTCGATGTCATGGCCCAACCCGCCACCGTGACTCGCAGCGGACAATCCTCCACCATCTCAGTGATCCGTGAATTCACCTATCCAAGTGAATACGAACCACCTCAAATCCCAAACAATGTCGGAAACGGGGGGAATAATGTTAACGGAGGATTTGGGGGCGGCGGAGGAAATGTCCAAGCCGTCACGCCTTCCAACCCCACGGCCTTCAAAAAACGCGACGTCGGCATGACTCTGGAGGTCCTCCCCGTGGCCGATCCCGACAAGCGATATGTCAGCGTCACCCTGACTCCTACATTTACCGATTTCGACGGCTTTGTGAACTATGGAAGTCCGATTCTTTCCCCCCAGAATGGGCTTTTAGTTCAGACGACCTCGGTCGTCACGAAGAATGAAATTCTCATGCCGGTTTTCAGCAAACAATCCCTCACCTCCAGCGTTAACGTGGCCGACGGCACCACTGTGATGGTGGGCGGCCTCATCAAACAATCCGTGCAAAATGTCGAGGACCACACGCCGATTCTGGGTGGAATCCCCATTCTCGGTCGATTATTCCAATCCAAGTCGAGCTACACGCAGAAAAATGTAGTCATGTTCCTCGTTAATGTGGAAATCGTGGATCCGACCGGCCACCGCTACCGCGACCGCTGAATTTGAGCTATCCCACAAATTTTCTAATTTTCTAACGAGTCAAGATGTCCACCGTCCCCAGCGAGCCCGAGAAATACTCGATCGACGAGATTATGGATCGGTTGAAGAACTCCCCTGACACCCACAGTGACGGGGAGTTAGTAACCCGCGCGGACGGCAGCCCGTCGATCCGGGTCCGCAAACGAAAGCGCCGCACCGTCCAACCGCACAAGGAGGATAACCTCCGTTCGCAGCGCTCACGAGTCTTCCAAGTAACCGCCGTCTTGGTGCTAATTTTTCTCGGCACCTTCATTATCGGCGCGGCCATCATTTACGCGAACAGCAGCTCGTTTCGCAGCAGCCTGATCCAAAAAATAGCCAACGCCAGCGGAGCTGCCGTGCAGATGGAACAATTCCGGATGAACCCGAAAACCGCGAATGCCCAAAAAATCACTCTCCAATGGCCGGACGGCAACATTCTGAAAAGTTTCGATCTCGGCAACATCGTGGCGGAAATCTCCCCGTCCAGTTTCCTCGGCAAATCGATGAACGGCGAGGAAGTCATCGTCGCAGTGGGCAGCCTCGCCTTGCAAATTCCGAAACCCGATCAAGCCATTCTGGTTAATGACACGGATGATACGGATCTCGCCATCCACTTCAACCGCTACCGCATCCCACAGTTAGATATTACCCTAGGCGATACCAATGCCCCCTTGATCAAACTTTCCAAATCCGAAGGCTCGCTGAATCCTGAGAATGTGAATGGTCGGCCACAGCTCAGCCTCTATCGGGGTCTGCTGATCATCAATGGCTGGCCCAAGCTCAGATTGGATCATGCGCTCGTTGAATTTCGTGGCAAGGATGCCGACATCATCGGTTTACGCATGCTGCATGAAACCGATGACCGAAGCGTCATTGAGTTTTCCGGCAGCGTTGCGCCCTATCAGACCGACCATCTTTCCACCCTCGCCGTGCGCATGGATTCCTTCGAACTCTCGGGCATTACGGGTCCCGCGCTCGGGCGGCTCTTCTCGGGCCGCATTGATTCCTTGCCCACCACGAAATCGAACTACTTTTCATTCCTCCCCACCGCCGAGCCATCCCCCGTCCTAGACATCGCTTTCCACACGACCCCGGCCTCACGCATCGCCGTTCAGGGCTTTCCTTGCCTCTTCGCCCTTGCCCAGCTCCTAGACGACCAATGGTTTGAGCATCCGGTGTTCGAGAGTGATGTCGCAGGCGTCTTTCACCGGGAAAATGGCATTGTCTCCCTGCGCGATTTGAATTTCGAGAGCAAGGGCCGCATCGCGCTTCGCGGCGAAGTCTCGCTCGTTGCAAATCAAACCTTATCCGGCAATCTCCAAGTCGGCTTGGCCGAGGCCATGATCACCGCCTCGAAAAACCCGCGCCTGAACTCACTCTTCGGCCCGGTCACCGATGGTTTTCGCTGGGTGACCCTGAAAATCGGCGGTCCAGCATCCACCCCAACGGACAATTTTAAAGAACTTTTCCTAGCTGCTGTGGCCACACCGCAAGCCCCCGCCGCGCCTGCCGAGCATGAGGGATCGACCTTCGAGGAACTCACTCGGCCCAAGTAGCGCGTCCGGCGGCTCCGGGCAAATTCGCCCGACTCTCACGCCCCAGTGGATCATTGTCATTTTTCCGAAAAGAGCATGGCGCTCCCCATAATTTTAGTCCATGGTTATCGACGGATAGGGCAGTTAGAACTGCCATCCATTCACCCCAAAAAAACCAACCAATACGAACATGCAAACCGCCAACGTCAATCTGCCAATCACCGTCACCGTCCGGCACGAACACGTCACCGATGCCCTCCGCGATCACGCGCACAAAAAAATCGAGAGCCTCCACCTCGACTACCCGCGCATCATCGAGGCCAAGGCCATTCTGGACGTCCAGAAAAACCGTCACATTGCCGAAATCATCCTTTTCTGCGCCAACCACATCACCATTGAAGCCCACACCGAGGGCAAGGACATGTATGCCGCACTTGATGAAACCATCGAAAAAATCGCCCGCCGGATGCGCAAGCACAAGACGCGGCTCCTCAAAAAACACCGTCCACATCGCAACGAATCGATCCGCTATCTGGAGGAGCGCTTCTTCAAGGAAGACGTCCTCGATCACCCGGAAGACTCAGACGTGGATCCCATCCCTTTCATCGTGTATCCCGAGAACTACTCGGTCCGCACCATGTACAAGGAAGACGCCATCATGCAGCTCGAACTCTCGGACCGCCCTTTCGTCCTCTACAAGAGCGCCCGTCGCGATTGTCTAACCATTGTCTATCGCCGTAAGGATGGCGAGTACGCCGCCCTCGACATCAAGGACTAACAGATCATACCGTCGGTCTCAGCGTTGTCCGGAGTTTAAACCCAGCCTGATCGGGCAGGTATGAACTCCGGGCATTTTTCTTTTGCCCGGACATTTCGGCGGCAGTGGACTTGTCCCGTGAGAAAAAGGTTTGCCCCGTGAATCCGGTCCGGCTTTATTTGGAAAACTCACCTGCTTTCCGCTGTATCGGTCTTCTCAATGCACCGCGCGGCTGGCTAGAAATCCTGAGTTCGACCGAAAATTCAACCCTACTATAACCATGAAACACCTGCAATGTGCATTCTCACCCTCGCAACTCCAGCGCCGCCAATTCATCGGCGGTATGCTTGGCGCGGGCGCGTTCTCACTCGCCTCGTCCGCCCGGCTTTTCGGAGCCGCTGCACGCGATGTTCCCGCCAGCGAAAAGGTAAATCTCGCCTGCTGTGGCATCGGCAACCGCGGCGGTGAAATCATCAAGGCCCTTTACGCCACCGGCCTTTGCAATATCGTCGCCCTTTGCGATACCGACATGGGTGCCCCCCACACCGTAGCCGTGCTTAAGATGTTTCCCAACGTGCCGCGCTTCCAAGATTTCCGCCAGATGTTTGATAAAATGGGCAAGGACATCGATGCCGTGACCGCAGGTGTCCCGGATTTCTCCCATTTCCCCATCGCCATGCTCGCCATGTCCCTAGGTAAACATGTCTATGTGGAAAAACCCATGGCCCACACCTTCAACGAGGTGGATCTAATGATGGCGGCTGAGAAGAAATACAAGGTTGCCGCGCAAATGGGCAATCAAGGCCACTCGGAAGCCAACTATTTCCAGTTCAAAGCTTGGACCGAAGCCGGAATCATCAAGAACGTCACTAAAATAACCGCCTTCATGAACAACAGCCGCCGCTGGCACGGCATGAAGGTTGACGGGATCCTCGAAGGCCAACCGGTCCCGGCCTCCCTCGACTGGGATACTTGGTTGACCACCTCACAACCCCGGCCATACAACAAAGGCTACATCAACGGCGACTGGCGCTCATGGTTCGAGTTCGGCAACGGTGCCCTCGGTGACTGGGGAGCGCATATCTTCGACACCGCCCATCAATTCCTCAACCTCGGCATCCCCGAAGAAGTGGATTCTGTGCGAGCGGATGGCCACAGCCCGCTCATTTTCCCTCAAGCCTCCACGCTTGCCTTCAAGTTCCCAAAACGCGGTGATATGCCACCAGTCGAACTCACTTGGTACGACGGCGTGGCCAATTTACCACCGCTGCCCAATAATTTCGGCGAAGCCGTGGTGGACCCTAACATCCCGCCACCCTCTAATGGAGCTAGCAAAACCAAGGGCACACCACCCGGCAAGGTCATCTATGGTGAAGGCCTGACGTTCAAGGGCGGCACGCATGGCGCAACCTTGAAAATCATCCCTGAGGACAAGGCGCAGGAAATGGTCTCCAAACTTCCCGAAGTTCCCAAGAGTCCGTCCGACCACTTCGCTAATTTCCTGCTCGCCTGCAAGGGGCATGAAAAATGCCGATCCTCCTTCGACATTGCCGGCCCCTTGAGCCAAACCATGGCCCTCGGCGTCATCGCCCAACGCCTCAATAGCAAGCTGGTTTTCGACCGTGAAACCCGCCAGATCACCAACGATAAAATCGCCAACGCATTGCTCGTCGGTCCTCCGCCCCGGCAAGGCTGGGAACAGTTTTACAAGCTGTGATCACTCGGAATGCGCGATTCCTGCAAAGCTCCGCGCATGGCAAACCATCCACATCCGCCCCTCTCGGCCTGTTCTAGAGGGCTGGAGTAGCCGCATTCGTCCTTGCCTCCGTGGGTCTTGGGTTGGCGTAGCGCCGTTAGATTAGATCCGCTTCTCGGGGCCGTGACACCATCGCCCGTGGACCAAGTTTCCCCATGCCCACACGCTTCCTCATCGCCCCGGATAAATTCAAGGGTTCACTGTCCGCATCAGAAGCGGCGGCAGCGATCGCGGCAGGCATCTGCGGCAAATATCCTGACGCGGAATGCGACCTCTGCCCGATTGCGGATGGTGGCGAAGGGTTCATGACGACCTTGAAACTGCCCCTCAACGGAAAATGGATCTCCTGCCCCGCCGTTGATGCGCTCGGGCGTCCCATCACCAGTCGCTATGTATTAGCGGACACCCCGCAAGGCCCGACGGCCATTCTCGAAATGGCGGAAACCGCAGGGCTTTGGCGACTGGCAGCCAGCGAGCATGATCCCCTCCACGCCACAACTCGAGGCCCGGGAATGCAGATCGCCCACGCCATTTCCCAGCACGCCGTTTCACGTATCATCCTCGGCCTCGGCGGCAGTGCAACCAATGACGGCGGCTGCGGCATGGCGGCGGCGCTCGGCTTCCATTTCCTCGATGAAAATGGCCAGAATGTCGATCCATCCCCGACAAATCTAATAGAAGTTAGAAAAATTGCTGCCAACGCCTCCCTAACTTTGCCGGAAATCATTGCCGCCTGCGACGTGGACAATCCGCTACTCGGCCCGCGCGGTGCCACCGCTATTTTCTCCACCCAAAAAGGTGCCTGCCCGGAAGCGCAAATCACCCTAGAAGCCGCGCTCGCCCACCTCGTTGCTGTTAGCGGTGGCGGTGCCGCCGCCCTCGTTCCAGGCTCGGGTGCCGCAGGTGGCCTCGGCTTCGGGTTGCTGCATTTCGCAAAGGCGAAGCTGCTTCCCGGCTTCGATCTGATAGCCGAACTGCTGGATTTGAAATCCCGGATACTCGCCGCCGATCATGTCATCACCGGCGAGGGGTCGCTCGACCACCAAAGCCTCTCCGGCAAAGGCCCGGTCGCGCTCGCCCGCCTCGCCCGGAAGCTGGCCGTTCCCGTGACCGCCTTCTGCGGCCACGCCGATGATGAGGTCCGCCAATGTGGTATTTTCCAAAACCTCCATGCACTCACAGACACCGGTCTGCCGCTGGAAATCTTACTCGCCCAAGCCGGGCCGCTACTCACCGAGATGGTCGCGACTTCTAATTTATGAAAACCCCATTCATCACCGCAGCCGAGGCCATGTTGGAAGACTTCAAGGGCCGCACCAACTATTGGCTGTGCCGACCGGAAATCACCAACGCCAAAAACCTCCAAATCTGCCGCGCCGTCCTGCCCGCCGGCGAGGGGCATAATTTCCACCATCACCCCGAGTTGGAAGAAGCGATCTATGTCCTCGCAGGCGAGGTGGAACAATGGGTCGGCGCCGATGTGCGGACGCTCAGGGTCGGGGAAGTCGCGCACATGGCCCCCGGCGTCGTCCACGCCACCTTCAATTCCAGCGACCAAGACGCGGTGATCCTCGCCATCCTCTCGCCCGGCACCGCGACTGGCCCGTTTCTCATCGACGTCAGTCACCAGGAACCTTGGGCGTCCCTGCGGCAAATCTGATCAAGCAGGCGCGGCAGACTTCCCGCATTCCGGTATTCAGGCCCATTCCGCTTGCCCTCACGGCCCGGCATACTAGCATCCGCCGTTTGCCCCATGAATCGCATTTTCGTCGAAAAAAAAGCCGGTCATCAGGCCGAGTCCCGCCATCTCCTCCATGCTCTCCATGAGTCGCTCACGCTATCCAGCCTCACCGGCGCGAGGATCGTCCAGCGCTATGACATCCAGGGGCTATCAGACGTGGAGTTTGCTGCCGCTGCCCACCTGATACTCTCCGAGCCACAAGTCGATGCCATTTCCGAAACCCTCTTGCTGACCGCAGATGAAACCGCCTTCGCGGTCGAGTTTCTCCCCGGCCAGTTCGACCAACGCGCAGACTCCGCCGCCCAATGCGTCCAAATCCTCACCGGCAAGGAACGCCCGCAAGTTTCCTCCGCGAAGGTCATTGTGCTCGCTGGAAACCTAACATCCGAGGAACTCCAACGGGTGAAATCCTTCGTCATCAACGCCGTCGATTCCCACGAAGTCCCAATCGCGGCGATGCCCGGTCGCCGCGAAATATCCGCCCCGCCCGATGTCCAAATTCTCACCGACTTCAAAACCGAAACTCCCACGGCTATCCGCGCCCGCCTCGGCCTCGCCATGTCCGAGGCCGACGTCGCTTTCTGCCAGACCTATTTCCGCGACGAGGAAAAACGTGCCCCCAGCCTGACCGAGATCCGCATGTTGGACACCTATTGGTCCGATCACTGCCGTCACACCACTTTCCTAACAGCCATCGAGGACGTCACCTTCGACCCCGGCGCAGAAGCCGTCCAACGCACTTGGCAATCCTACCTCGCCACCCGCGAAAAACTCGGTCGCAGCGACAAGCCCATCACCCTGATGGACATCGCCCTCATCGGTATGCGCGAGCTCCGCGCCTCCGGCGAGCTCGACAACCTCGAAGTCTCCGAGGAAGTCAACGCCGCCTCCATCGTCGTGCCTGTCGAGATTTCCAAACCCTCAACTCTCAACTCTCAACTCTCAACTTCCACCGAAGAGTGGCTCGTCATGTTCAAGAACGAGACCCACAACCACCCCACCGAGATCGAGCCCTTCGGCGGCGCCGCCACCTGTCTCGGGGGCTGCATCCGCGATCCTCTATCAGGCCGCGCCTACGTCTATCAGGCCATGCGTGTCACGGGTGCCGGGAATCCTCTCACGCCATTCTCCGCCACCCTCCCCGGCAAGCTCCCGCAGAAAAAAATCTGCCAGATCGCCGCCAAAGGTTACTCGTCCTACGGCAACCAGATCGGCCTCGCCACCGGCCAAGTCGCGGAAGTCCATCACCCCGGCTACGTCGCCAAGCGCCTTGAAATCGGGGCCGTCGTCGCCGCCGCCCCGCGCTCCCAAGTGTTTCGCGGCACCCCCGCCCCCGGCGATGTGATCCTCCTCATCGGTGGCCGCACCGGTCGCGACGGCGTCGGCGGCGCCACTGGCTCCTCCAAGGAACACACCGACACCGCCCTTGAAAACTCCGCCGAGGTCCAGAAGGGCGACGCCCCCACCGAGCGCAAGATCCAGCGCCTCTTCCGCAACCCGGAACTCACCCGGAAAATCAAAATCTGCAACGACTTCGGAGCCGGCGGCATCTCCGTCGCCATTGGCGAAATCGCGCCCTCCTTGGAAATCAATCTCGATGCCGTTGCCAAGAAATACGATGGCCTCGATGGCACGGAACTCGCGATTTCCGAATCCCAAGAACGCATGGCCGTCTGCGTTGACGCCTCGGAAATCGCCTGGTTCATCGCTGCGGCCGACGCGGAAAATCTCGAGTGCAAGCATGTCGCCAACGTCACCGATACAGGCCGCCTGATCATGATATGGCGGGGAAAAATCATCGTCAACTTATCCCGCGCCTTCCTCGACACCAACGGCGTCCAGCAGACTGCCAAAGTCCACGTCACCGCGCCACTCGCCTCCCCACTGACGCCAGATTCATCATCCTACCCTTCCACCATCCACCTTCAGGATCAGCTCGCGGCCCTCAACACCTGCTCCCAAAAAGGCCTCGGGGAAATCTTCGACGGCTCGGTCGGCGCAGGCACTGTCCTCTGGCCATTTGGCGGGGAAATGCAACTCACCCCGCCCGATGCCATGGTCGCAAAGCTGCCCTTACTCACAGGCCAGACCGACACCTGCACCTACATGAGCTGGGGCTTCGATCCCTATCTATCCGAGAAATCGCCCTTCCACGGTGCCGTCTATGCCGTCACCGAAGCCGTCTGCAAAGCCGTCGCCGCGGGAGCCCAACTCTCCGACATCCGCCTGACCCTGCAGGAATATTTCCCCAGACTCGGGCACGATCCGAGACGCTGGGGCCTGCCCTTCGCCGCGCTGTTAGGAGCCTTCCAAGCCCAACACGCCCTGCGTCTCGCCGCCATCGGTGGCAAGGATTCCATGTCCGGCTCCTTCAATGAACTCGACGTCCCGCCGACCCTCGTTGCCTTCGCCCTCGCCCCCGGAAAGGCCAGCCTCGCACTCTCTCCGGAGTTTAAAAAGCCCGGCTCGCTCGTCTCCCTGATAGAAATCCCGCGCGATGCCGATCAGCTCCCGGATTTTGAAAAAATCAAACAAGTCGCCGCCCAACTCCACGCCCTCAACCAAGCCGGCCAGCTCCTCTCACTTCACCACATCGGCCAAGCCGGCCTCGCCGCCGCGCTCGCGAAAATGGCCTTCGGCAATCACCTCGGCTTTGTTTCCTCTTCTTCATCCTCTGGACTCTGGACTCTGAATTCTGGACTCTACCAAGAACGCTATTGCCATTTCCTCATCGAACATACAGAGCATCTCCCCCCATCTCTCAACGCCCAAATCATCGGCGAAACCACCGCCGACCCCACCCTCACGCTCAACGGCGAAGCCCACGCCCTCACCGATCTCCATCAGGCATGGTCCGGTACCCTCGAACCCATCTACCCAACCCAGCCCGAGGATTGCCGCGCGGTGGTAAATGATTGTCTATTGCCACAACCCTCCATCACAAAAATATCCCTAAGCCCAAATCGCCAATCCTCCATCGCCAATCCCAAAGTCCTCATCCCCGCCTTTCCCGGCACGAACAGCGAATACGACTCCGCCAAAGCCTTTCGCGAAGCCGGGGCGGAAGCCGAGATTTTGGTTTTTAGAAACCTAACATCTAAGCACATCGAGGAATCACTCAAACAGCTAGCAGCACACATCCGCCGCTCGCAAATATTGATGCTCCCCGGCGGCTTCAGCGCAGGCGACGAACCCGATGGCTCCGCGAAATTCATCGCCACCATCATCCGCAGCCCCCGCGTCGCCGATGCCATCATGGACCTGCTAAAAAACCGCGATGGCCTCATCCTCGGCATTTGCAATGGCTTCCAAGCTCTTGTCAAAACCGGCCTCGTTCCTTATGGCGAAATCCGTGACGCCACCGCCGCTGCCCCCACGCTCGTCCACAACTCCATAGGTCGTCACATTTCCTGTTACGCCCGCACTCGCATCGTCAGCACGCTCTCACCCTGGTTTACTAACAGCGAAATCGGCGACATCCACCGCCTCCCGCTCTCGCATGGCGAGGGGAAATTTCACGCCACCCCGGCAGTCATTGCAGAACTCGCCGCCAGCGGACAGATCGCCACCCAATACTGCGACCAAAACGGCACCCCCTCCATGGACATCGCCATCAACCCGAATGGCTCCCTCGCCGCCATCGAAGGCATCAGCTCTCCCTGCGGCCGCGTCCTCGGGAAAATGGCCCACACGGAGCGCGCTGGCCGCCATGTGGCGAAAAACATTCCCGGCAACAAGCACCAGCCCATCTTCACCGCTGGCGTGGAGTATTTCAAATAAAGGTGGACGCCGCTCATTACTATATTCACCTCAATCCGGCACGGGCTAGACTGGCAGGCGGCAGACAGGGGCCGTTGATCGGCTACAAGTGGAGCAGTCTGCCAAGCCACGCGAAAGGGAATGGCCCGGACTGGTTGCTTGAACAATCCCCATCAAAACCCGCAAGCGGCAGGAGTGGCACGGGAGAGGCGATCCGCGATCATAGCGAAAAAGAGGCGAGCCGGATCGTGCGCGCCGGGTGCAAGGCGCTGGGAATTTCCTACGGGCCTGCCGGATTGGCAGCCTTGCCCA
>JAYVNM010000011.1:0-7404 GCA_043758445.1 Akkermansiaceae bacterium
ATCGCCCGCGTGTTCCTGAATTTCCAGGTCGAGAAACGCCGCGTCCTCCAGCGCGGTCCCATTCTCCAGTTGCCCGAGATACCAACAGCCCATCGCCGAACTCCGCTCATTCGTGGACTCGGCGAGCCACTCCAGCCATACCCGCAATTCCGTATCCTCCCGCAACTCCGGAAGCGGCATGACCCTCGGCGCGACGAAATTGGGAAGCCTCCGATACGGTTCGCGAATTCCACTCCAGCTTCCCAATTTCGGGTCACCAGCCAATCTGCCCTTGATTCAACCGCCACAATCTCCATGAATCTCTCGCGTTCCATCACCATAACCTAATTTGGCCTTCTGGCAGCCGAACTTTGGGGGCCAGCTCAAAGTTAAAAAACGCCTTCCTCCTCATCAAATCTCTGTTTGGGACGGACTACGCATTCAAAATGCGTTCTACACCGGAGAACGCCAGACAAAGAAAGGCTTAAATCATGTCCACCCAGCCAAAACCAATCGACATCCAGGGACACCTGGACGGCTTTCAACGTCACTTGTATGAAGTTCTCCGGGAAAGCCTTCCCGCGATCTGTTCGGGGAGCGCCGATTGGTGGCAGATTCTGGTCCGCAGTGCCCGGCTCAGCGGCAGCCAGAGCAAGCAGATCAAAGCCGGATCGATCACCGAACTCGGGAAGCTCGATCTCGTCTCGCTATGCAGCGTGCTCAAGCACAACTGGCGCAATGTCTGCGAACAGCGCGGGATCGACGACGATCAAAGGGTGGGCGGAGCGCAGTGTGAATTCATCATCAAGATCCGAAACCAGTTGTCCCACATGGGTGCGGACCCGGTGTTCAGCCAGGAGGACACGATGTCCGCGCTGCTCAGTCTCAAGAAAATGAGCCAGTTGCTGGATGCCCCTACCGCCTTGCTGAAGAAAATCGACAAGGATCTAAAATCCGCGATGGGCGTGCTGACGGGAGACGCGGAAGCGAAGAGTCCCCCGGCCGAGGTTCCAGATGCGCCACCACCGCCAGTAGCTCCGCCCGCACCCTTCGAGCAAGCGGAAGTCCGCGAAATGCCGATTCCTCCGCAGGGCGACCAGGGCATCCCATTGGAATTTCTCACGCCGCATGGAAAAATGCACGATCAGATCGAAGATGCCCTATCAAAAGCCACTTATGTGGGCATTGATTTCGGCACCTCCACCACGGTGGCTAGCAGGGTGTTTCTCGATCCGAAAAGCGGCACGCTGAAAACACAGCCCATCCCGATTCCCCAAAAGGACATCAGCGGGCGCACGAGTGACAACTATTTGGTGCCAACATGCGTGGCATGGTCACAGGACAAATTGCTGGTGGGCCAGGGCGCGGCTGACCTGAAACCGGAACTCTCCCCTGGCGAGAATATTTGGTCATCCTTCAAGATGGAGTTGGGGATCGATCTGGGACCAAAGTATTACCGTTCCAAACTCAACGGGAAAGTTGGCCCGGTTGAGATCCGCAAACCCCAGGATGTGGCGACCTGTTTTTTCAAATACCTGCGGGAGCATATTGAAGAATGGATCGACGCACAGGGCTTGCCCACGGACATCCATTACGCAGTGAGCGTGCCTGCCTCCTTCGAACCGAATCAACGACTCGACCTATGCCGTGTCATGGAGGCCGCCGGCATCCAGGTGCAAGACAGCGGCATCATTGATGAACCCAACGCCGCTTTCGTCAGTTACCTGCTCGATACGCTGGACGTCGGCGACGGGGTCGTGAAATCGTTCGGAGACCGTGCCAGGAAGGTGCTGGTTTTCGATTTTGGTGCCGGCACCTGCGACATTTCCATTCTCGACGTTGGATGCACCGAGGATCGTCTGGTTTCCAGAAATCTAGCAATTTCCCAGTTCCGCGCATTGGGGGGAGACAATATCGACCGATGCATCGCCAAGCAGATCCTGTGGCCGGCGATGGAACAGGACTGCTCCAAGGGAATCCACATTCGCTCCACTGTGATGGAACAGGTGATTCTGCCCCGCCTGCAACCGGCAGCCGAACAGCTCAAGATTCAATGTTGCAGATGGCTGGCCCTCAAAACTCAAGGGGGTGATGTCTCCTCCTATGAACAATCCGATCAGACGGTCTCTGTCGGCCCGGTGAATTCGACAGTCATCGGCGAAGTCCGACTGGAACTGGAGACTCCGACGATTTCGATCAATCGCTTCTATGATGTCATGCGGCCATTTCTCGACCCGGAAGGTGGTGAGTCCGCAGACTCCAATGCCATCAGCATCTTCGAGCCGATCAGCAGTGCGCTGCGAAAAGCGGGCATCTCCAAGGATGATCTCGGCATGGTTCTATTCATCGGAGGGAGCGCCCAGAACCCCCTGGTGCAGGATGCGGTCATACGGTATATGGGGCGTTTCGTCGAATGCGTGATCGGCCAGGATGTGCGCACGCCGGTTTCACGGGGCGCGGCCTTGCACTCGCTTGCGTTAAATGGACTGGGCATGCAGTTCATCAAACCGATCACCAGTGAAAGCATTTATGTGCTCACCCGCGGTAACAACCTGCACTGCGTCATGCCAGCCGGCACTCCGATCCCATCGCCGGAAGTGGTGTTCTCCGACGCCCTGGTGGTGCCGAGCGACCAGCAATGCAAGGTGGAGCTGCCTATTTGTGTCTCAAACGCCTCAAAGATCCTTCATCTCATGGAACTAACGGCAAAGCCCGAAGCGCCATTCAGGGCGGGAGATCGGATTACCCTCTCCTGTCGCCTGGACGAGAACAAATTGCTCCATGTAACCGCGAAGCTTGGATCGGTGATGACCCATGCATCACTGACGAATCCACTGTCAAACGAGTCGCTGACTCCGGAGGAGACCCGCAGGCTCGTCGCCCGGCAGAAGCTCAACGAATCGATTGTCAACGGCGGAGGAAAGCCGGAGCCAGTGGTGCTGGCAGCGTTCGCAAAGGCCTGCGCCGATTCCGGCTTCCATCTCGATGCGGCGGAGTCCTATGAGGCGCTGGAGAAGATCTCGAAACGCCACGGCACCCCGGACAACGCAACACAGATCTGCTACCACTACGCGATGGCTAACAAATCAGAACTGTCCGACGAGTGGGGTGAAGAGTCCTACCGGCGTAAACCGACATGGGTGAGTGCCTACAATCTGGGGATTGCCATGAGATCCAAGGGGAAGCGGGACAAGGCGCTCACCTTATTCGAGGAAGCCCTTTCGATGGCTCCTGACAATCCCACGGTTCTTGAGTCACTGGGCCGGGAATATATCGCCCAAGGAAACAAGGAGAAAGGAGATGCCGCGCTCGGATCCGCATTGGAGCAATTCAAAATCGAACTGCGTCTCGGGAACCTGGAAATTGTTGATATCGAGCGCGCCGAACGAGTGGCCCGGACTTTTGCGGACCAGGAGATGCTCAAGGAACTCGCCGAACTGCGAGCGAGCCTGGAACTGCCGGCACGCATCTACGACGAAAACAATCTCGCCGCCTCCATCATCAACCAAAACAGAATCCACTGAAATGCCCTGGATATGCCCCTACAACAGCCTTGATCTGGAGCAACGCTCCGTTCTCGACAAGCTCCTCAAAGCAACGGATTCCCAATGGGTCCGGGGGTTCGCCGGGTCCGGGAAAAGCGTTTTGTTGATTCTTGCCTTGGGTGAATTGCTGAAGCTCAATCCCAGAGCCACCGCCTGTGTCGTCGGCTATACCCACTCGCTCAATGACATGTTGCGATCCGGTTTGCCGGATCATGCCGCGCACATCCGCGTGGTGACGTATCTGGAATTCTGTAAGAACCCGTTCCATTGCGACTACATTTTCGTGGATGAGGTTCAAGACCTAGATGCTGGAAGCCTTCACGTGCTGAAGGCCCATGCGGGCGTTCTGATGCTAGCCGGTGACGAAGAGCAGTCAATCTATCCAGACAAGGTTTCCCCTGGCGATATTGAGAATTTGGCCAAGCCTCAGATTCATTCGCTGGCCATTGTCTATCGGCTGACTGAAAAACTGAAGCAGATCGTCGCCAGCATTCTACCTGACGCGAGAATCAACGCCGCGAGAAGTGCGCGCCTTCAGGCGAACGTCTCGATTACACTGGCCCGTGCCGCAGACCAGCAACAGGAATTTGAATGGGTGTGGAGAGAGGCGCTCAGATTCACAAAGACCGGAGATCCCGTGGCGGTGCTGTTTCCGGGTCATGAGGTGATTCAGAATTTCATCAGGGTTGTGTGTGGTTTGAAAGGAGTGCCCGTTCCGCAGTTCCCAAAGAATCGTTATGGGAGATACGACTACGAGTCCGTCAATCAATACTTCGAAGCCCGCGGAATGGAGTTGAGATACCTCGGAAACGGCTACGGCAGGCTCGATGATGGAGAACATCGTAGAATCATCTATCTGATCACCTATCACAGCGCGAAGGGACTTGATTTTGACACGGTGTTCCTGCCCGCGCTCGATAATGGCCAACCTCTCTATGCGAGAGACCCCGCCATCGAGCGCCGGCTCTTTTATGTTGCGGCCACTCGATCCCGCAAAGTGCTCAATCTCAGCTACAGCGGGGCGACCCCCCATCCATTGGTTCAAGCGATGCCCGTGGAATTGCTGGATCGAATTGAAATCAAGCCACCCACACAAAACGGCGACGATGCCGATGATGCCTCTGACTTTTTCTAAATCATCATGAAAACACTCCGCTTTCTACTTTCAGTCTCCATTGACGAGTTCAACTCCTTGCACGCATCCGGTTTTCTCCGTGTGGATGGGAGTCGTCTCGTCGCTGCTAGCTCACAGTCTGCCAGCGCAGAGGTCATTGTTTCTCTTCTCGCGAAAATGCCTGAGTTCATCGAAAGCGATGAACATGCAGCTCTCGTGCTCGCGTTCGATTTGTCCGGCTCCGGTCCCTTGCGCCCGTTGCCCGCTTCAAGCACACCGGACTTCCGGCACGTTCTATCTGCCGAAGACTGTCGAAAGGTGATTCCGCTGACTTCTCTAGCACAATCGCTGCTGGAAGGAAGGCTTGGCAGCCAGATCATTCTGTCGGAACCTATTTTCGAAAAGGAGATCGTGGCGTGGTTCAAAGACCGCGTCCGGATGCGGAGCTTGCAGGGAGGGGATGCGCTCGTCATGTGCCTGGTGGATGCGGCCGGGCACTCGGTATCCGAAGGGCTGCCTGAGAGAGCGGCCAGCCCCCTGGCAAATGGAGTCGATGCCGTCGGCAGAGCCTTGGATTTCACACGCACGAAGCCGATGGTGCGCGAACCGGTTTCCGGACTTCGGGATCTAGGTGGCATCCTGCTTGAAGGATTGCAGGGCAAAACCCCGGACTCCCTGTTGTCGGAACTCCGTGGATGGCTGATGCCCAGGCAGGAGACTTTGAGGGGATTTGCAAAAGTCTATGGTGATTCTGGTCTCATGAGCATTCTTGGACGTCTGACAGACAAGCACGAGCTCCCCACGCACGGAGCGAGTCTTGCCATCTTCCTTCACTGGCGCGAATTGGCACTCAAGGCCGGTGGGTTAGATCTCGATGCGTTGGAGAAAGATTGTCGCGAACTGGCGGGTTGTGTGCCTGGTCCCGTGCTGATCGATGCCTTGTGGCTGCTAGGATTCAATGCCGGATTTGAAACTTTTGCATCAGCCTATTACGAGCGGCTGGCGGGGCAGCATCCCTTCGCGGCCAAGCGGAAAAACTATCAGCCAATGGCTCTTTTGTGGCCTGCAAGCCATCCCGTCACACAGGAGGTCCCGGAAGAGCCCAAGCCGGCTGATGCAATTGACGAAAAAAGAGAGGTCGGCGATTCGGTGCAAGCCAATACGGAGGAGACAGGAAAGGACATTACTCCGCTCTCTGCCGGTTCAGAAGTGCCCCACGAGGACAAGTCGGACATTCCACCATCCGACCCAGCGGCCAGAGATGAACCATCAGGAACCGACAATACTTCGAATCTAACTTCTAAGGACTCAGGAACTCCGTCGCCGGAAGCCGACACGAGCAAAACCGGAACGAGTAAAGCCAAGAAATCTGCGGGTACTAAGAAGAGAGCCACCCCGACCAAGAAGCCGAAGACAAAGGCGGATCAGGATAGTGGGTCCGAACCAACATTGCTGTGATTATCTGAAATCTGCCACACAATCCATAAATGGTAACAGTCCTAGATGACAGAGATTAACGTATGATCTTCACGGGAGTCAGACCAGATTGAGTCTTGCCTGGGGCTGGGCGATTCTCGCTGTGAATGGGGGTCGTAGCTCACGGATTAACATCATGCAGGCACGAATCGCAGTTCCACCTTCCCATGACTAAAGGCTTGGCCCTCTGTCATGGCCCTCCGTCATGTGCCTCACGTGAGGCACCGGATGTCCGGCGATGGCTCCTCCTACCTCGCGGCCTTTGGATAACGCAACGTAGGGGATGTAGCCATGGCATGTGGTGGCCCGGACATTAATTTTGAACTTGCCCGTCTTCAATCGCGTCCGCTTTCTCAAAAAGGCGATCTGCTTCCTCTCTGGTTCCCAAGCGTCTCTTTAATTTCGCAACCGTCCGCAATACATAGGGATCGTCTGGAAGCATCTGAAAAATCGGTTCAAGAATTGATTCCGCCTCCAGAAATCGCTCCAGATCCATCAGGCAGGCAGACTTGCCAACTAAGGAGACATGATTAGGATGTGATAGATAGCAAGCATCATAAAATCTTATTGCCAGTTTCGGATCGATCTCCCTCATGCATTTCGCCAGCTCATTTTGTTCATGATAGGTATTGAACCGATCAATATTCGATTCCAGAATTGATCGAGCACGATCTTTAGGGCCAACTGATAAAAGTAATTCGACACACCCTTTTAAAGTCTTTGAATCGTTTATTTCGGATTCCACATCAATGTTTAGTCCGGCAACCGTAGGAAATTTTTTCAGTTTTTCAATATTCGTTTTCGCAATGGAATTATTCTTGTCCAGTTTTCGCGCTTCTACATAGTTTTCGAAGGCTGAGAAAAACTTACAGTGATAAATATTCCATTTGGCAATGCGATTGAGTAGAACGGATCTATCTATGTTTGATTCGGTTGAATGGAATGCTTGTTCGTGACAAGCAAGGGCATCCCGGCTCCAGTCCATCGATAATGCAAATTCTTTTGACTGAAGGAAGATGTCGATCATTTGATTTAAATAATGTTAGAAGATGAGATCCAAGCTCATTGATTAACATCAAGCAGGCACGAAGCGCAGTTCCACCTTCCGGCCGAGAGCGGCGGCGGCTTTTCCGAGGCACGCCACGGAGAGCGAGGGGTTTGAGGGATCGAGCATCCGGTCCAGCGAGGCGCGGCTGCCACGGTTGCCGGTGTAGTGGAGCGGACACTCGCGCAGGAATTCCTCCCATCGTCCGCCCGCTTGGAGGAACTGGAAAAAGAAGATCAACTGTC
>JAYVNM010000012.1:0-21412 GCA_043758445.1 Akkermansiaceae bacterium
CGAGATTGGCGTGGAATTCACGAGTGATGCGTTCTTTCTTCTGCCTCAATTGATAAGTGTTCATAGCCATAGGATTTACAAAAATGTAACAGGCGTTGGCTTACGCCCGATATGGATATTTCGCAAGTCTAAAATACAGCGGAATTCAAAATATCTTTGAACGGACGGAACGAAAGAAGCCGAAATCAGCTAAACTGTTACGCTACACGCGCAAGCGGATGGTGACCCACCTCAACTGACGCAGCCAAAGGAAATACCACCGCCCGAAAGGACTGAGCCACTATCAATACCTACAAGAACTTGGACTTCAACGCCTATGAGGAATGCTTGCAGGAAAGCCGGATGCGGGAAATCCGCACGTCCGGTTTGACGAGGGGGAGCAACGGGACTGGCGAAAGCCGCCCGTTGCTCTCTACTCTACTGTCCATCTGTGGTTCTATTTTTTTCTAGGCTAAAGCTGTCAAAGCCTCCACCACAAGCCGCGCGGCGACCGCCTTCCCATGTGACCCGTGTGCAATCCGCGTGCGAATTTTCACACCCGCCTTGCCATGGGAATCTGGCGGCGTATGGTCCCCGGCGAGTTCGACATGACGCCGTTTTTAAGGAAAATTCTGGGGATGAATTGGGTGCTGGTGCTGGTGATGTACGGGCTGCTGATTTTCGGCGTGTTCATGATTGAGACTGCCTCGCGGCATGTGGCGATGACGAAGGATAACTTAGCCGCGTTCGGCAATGCGGGGGCATATTTCGCCGCCAAACAGAAGCAGTTCATCCTGCTCGGTAGCGTGGCGTTTTTCGTGGCGTCTTTCGTAGATTACCGTTGGATCAAGTGGCTGGGCATCCCGTTTTATGTCGTGAGCCTGGGCTTTCTGATCTATGCGATGAAGCAGGATGACGCGGTACACCAATTGCGGTTTGCCGGGATTTCCTTCCAACCGGCACAGCTCGGGATCACGTCTGGGATCTTGCTGATAGCCTGGCTGGTGCAGGATTTGCCGAAGTTGCACCGCTGGTTCGCCGCGCCATTCATCCGCATCGGTATCATCGGCGTGACGGCTGCGGTGCCGTTTTTGATGGTGATGAAAATGGGCGACATGGGATCGGCGCTGGTTTGGATTCCGGTGTTGATCGTCGCATTGCTGATCGGCGGCATTCCATTCCGCTATTTGACGTGCATGGCGTTCATCGGCGCGGGGGTGCTGCCCTTACTCTATTTCGTAGTATTGCCGCTGGTTTCCAAACGCGGGCCGGAGCGGATCGATGTCTGGCTGCGGATGTTGGAGGGCCGGGAAGTGGATACGAACGGCGATGCATACGCGCCCTATAATGTTTCCATGGCGATCGGTAAGGCAGGTTGGAAAGGCGTAGGTTACAAGGCAACGGTGGAACAGGGATCGCTGCATGCCAAGGGCTTCATTCCGCGTGAAACGGCGCACAATGACTACATCTTCGCGGTCATTGGTGAAGAACTCGGTTTCCGGGGCAGTTTGCTGCTTTTAACGGCCTTTGCGCTACTACTCATCCAGGGGCTGTTCGTCGCGTTTTACAGCCGGGATGTGTCCGGACGTTTGCTAGTATGCCTCATTGTCGCGGTGTTTTTTGCGCATATTTTCGAGAGCATCGGCATGTGCATTTTGATCATGCCAATCACGGGGATTCCGCTGCCGCTCATCAGTTATTCAGGAACTTTCGTGGTGATCTGCATGTTTTTGTTAGGTCTGGTGCAGAGCGTGTGGATTCACCGGAATTTAAAGCTTGAGGGCCATCCGTCGGAGGCTTGAAGAAGTTGATGGTTGATGGGAAGAAAAGAGGAAGAGTTTAGCGTAAAGAGGCGAAAAACGTCTAGTCCGCTCCTCGCAGCCGGAGGGCATTGATGATGACCGAAACGCTGCTCAGAGCCATCGCCCCGCCCGCGATCATCGGGTTGAGCAGCCAACCGGTGAAGGGGTAAAAAATCCCTGCCGCCAGTGGCACGCCGACCGCATTGTAGATGAAGGCGAAAAACAAGTTCTGGCGGATGTTCCGCATGACGTCCCGGCTAAGTCCCAGCGCACGGACGATGCCTAGCAGATCACCTTTCACCAAGGTCAGGCCAGCGCTCTGGATCGCCACATCCGTCCCGGTCCCCATCGCGATGCCCACATCTGCCTCGGCCAGCGCGGGTGCGTCATTGATCCCATCGCCCGCCATGCCGACCACTGCGCCCGCGGCCTTCAGCTCACGGATGATGGCGAGTTTGTCTTCCGGCTTGAGTTCCGAGCGCACGTCATCAATGCCGAGATCGCGGCCCACGGCTTGTGCGGTTTGTGGGTTGTCTCCGGTAAGCATCACCAACTTCAGCCCCATCGCATGGAGCATTTTCACCGCTTCCGGCGAGGATTTTTTAATCGGATCCGCCACAGCGATGAAGCCACTGATCGCCGCGTTTTCGGCAATCCAGATCACCGTGTGGGCCTGTGCCTGCAAAGCTTTTGCCTGATCTCCGAGTGCGGGTGAAATCGCGATGCCTTGTGACTCCAACCAAGTTCGATTTCCCGCCCGGACCAAGGTTCCACCGATGTTGCCAAACACTCCAGCCGCCGTCACGGATTGGAAACCCTCCACCTTGGGCAGCGGCAGTTTTGCGGCCCGGTCCAGGATCGCCCGCGCCAACGGGTGCTCGCTCAGTAGCTCCAGCGCGGCGGCCAGGGCGAGGACTTGCTCTTCGCGTCCGGCTTCCGCAGTCACGATTTTCCTAACTACCGGATGACCTTCTGTTAGCGTGCCGGTCTTGTCTGTGACGAGGTGGGTGATTTTTTCCGCCCGCTCCAGCGCTGCCGCATCGCGCACGAGCACGCCCAGCCGCGCGCCCTTGCCCACGCCCACCAGAATCGACATCGGCGTGGCCAAGCCGAGGGCGCAGGGACAGGCGATGACCAGCACTGCAACGGCGTTGGAAATCGCATGAGCTAGGCGCGGTTCTGGTCCCCACGCCAGCCAACTCGCGAAGGTCAGCACTGCCACCAACACCACCGCCGGGACGAACCAGCCGGCAACCTGATCTGCTAGTCGCTGAATCGGTGCACGGCTGCGTTGCGCGTTCGTCACCATTTCCACGATCCGCGCCAGCAGGGTTTCCGCACCGATTTTATCCGCCCGCATGAGAAATGCGCCGGTCTGATTGATCGTCGCGCCCGTTACTGGATCGCCGGTTTTTTTTGCTACCGGCATTGCCTCGCCGGTGATCATCGACTCGTCCACCGTGCTCGCGCCCTCGGTGATCACGCCGTCCACCGGGACTTTCTCGCCGGGTCTTACCCGTAGGAAATCGCCGCGCACCACCGCGTCCAGCGGCACGTCCTCCTCCTTGCCCGCCACTACGCGGCGCGCGGTTTTCGCCGCCAATTGCAGCAGCGCTCGCACGGCCTCACCGGTCTTGGCGCGGGCGCGGGCTTCGAGCCATTGGCCGAGGATCACCAACGCCGACACCACCGCCGCTGCCTCGAAATAGAGCGGGGTCCCGCCATGTCCCGCGCCGTGCGGAAACCAGCCGGGCCGGAGCAAGGCCACCGTGCTGTAGAGCCAAGCCGCCCCCACCCCCAGCCCGATCAGCGTGAACATATTCAGGCTGCGGTTTCCTAACGACCGCCATGCTCTAACGAAAATAAACCCGCCCGGCCACCCCACGACCAACGTCGCCAACACCATCTGCACCCACCCGGAGGCCATGGCATGCAGTTGGAAGAATGGCAGCATTTCCCCCATCGCCAGCAGCAACACCGGCAGGGCAAATGCCCCGGCCAGCCATAATTTTCGTCGCATCTCACCTTCTCCGCCGTCGTCCGTATCCGCTTCGGGCAGCGTTTTCGGTTCTAACACCATCCCGCATTTTGGGCAAACGCCCGGTGCATCCCACTCGATTTCCGGGTGCATCGGGCAGGTGTAAATCGTCCGCGCAGCCGCCTTCCAAGCTGGATTCCGCTCCAGGGCCATCCCACATTTCGGGCAAGCGCCGGGCTCGTCCGACTCCACGCCCGGGCACATCGGACAGAAATACTTCGCCCCGGCTGACGGCTTTACCTCCGCGTGATCGTGTCCGGGATGACAGCAATTACTCATGATTGTTATTGGGGTGAAAGGAAATCACCCGCCCGGACCTCACCGCGCGGCGACACGGAACTTGGCGCTGGCGAAACCAGGGGCCTCTGCGGTGAATTCCCATGCTCCTCCCGGTTCGGCGTTGGCGGGTTTCGGGGCGAGCTGAAGCGTGCCATTCAGGCTGCCTTTGATTTCACTAACACCTTCTGCCAAACCGAGGATGGCGCGCAAGATGGTGTCGGCATCGGCGTCCTTGAGGGCGATCTGGGGTGGCATCGGAACCTCGCCCCAGACGCCTTTGCCACCGTCCTTGACCTTATTTTTCAAATATTCGAGGGCATCGGGACGGTCGCGGTATTTGAGGGCGACGTTGAGGTATTTCGGGCCGACGGAATTCTGATCCACTTGATGGCACGCGAGACATAGATTGGCGGTAACGAGGGCAGCAGTCGCTGGAGTAAACTCCGGTCCACCGGCATCGTGGCCAGTCGCGGGAATGTAACGGACGCGGACACTGGCTAGGGCGGCGGCGGGTGCGGTGTTACTCGTTAGAGTGAAAGCAACGTCTTGGCCAAAGGCGAGGGCGTCGGGCTTGCCGACGAGTTCGAGTTGCAATTCGGGAGCGGCTTTTTCCCTAACCAATGAGAGGCGGGCGATGGTGGGTGGGCTTTTTCCATCGGTGGCGACGGCCCGGATCTCGCTGCCCTCGTCCGCGGGAAGGTTGATGGTGGAGCCGCTGCCGAGTTGGCGTTCGGTGGCGCCGGTGGTGAGCCACCAGGTGACTGTTAGCTTATCTTTGTCGGGATCGGTGGCGGAGGTGACGGTGAAGGCGCGGTCCTTGCCAGCGACGGGGCCGATGGTGATGACGGGCGAGTGGTTCGCAGTTGGCGGCAGGAGGCGGAGGAGTTTGCCGTCGTTGTTGAAATACCAATTCTTGCCATAACTGAGGATTAAGAGGCTGCCATCCGCCGCCATTTCCATGTCCATCGGATGAGTGAGTCCCTCATCGAAAACTTTGAGGCTTTGGAGTTTTTCGTCTTGGCCGAGTTTGACGTTCCAGATGTTTCCACGGCTCCATTCGTAGATGAGCAGAGTGTGGTCATCCTCCTTTGGCAGCAGGTTGAATTTGCGGGCGGGGTCGTGATAGAACACGGGACCGGCCATGGCGCAACGGCCGCCCTTGCCCATGATAGGGAATTCCGGACTGTCGGCATACGGATACCAAATGAAGGCGGGCACGGCGGGTGGCAGCGAGCTGAGGCCGGTGTTGCGAATGCCCGGGTTACGCGGGGCCGCAGGGTCGGTGATGGGGCCGGGCTTGCCTGAGGCGAAGTCGTAGATGGGGTAGGGCTTGTTGTTCGCGACGAGGAAGGGCCAGCCGAAATTTCCAGCGGCTTTGGCTTGGTTGATCTCGTCATGGCCGGCGGGGCCACGGATCGATTCCTTGCCTGCGTCCGGGCCGACCTCGCCCCAATAGACCGTGCTGTTAGTTGGGTCGATGGACATACGGAAGGGATTCCGGCAGCCCATGGCGTAAATTTCCGGGCGCGTCTTCGCGGTGCCTTTCGGGAAAAGGTTGCCAGTCGGGATGTCGTAGCCGGTCTCGTTGGGGCGGAGGCGGAGGACTTTCCCACGCAAGTCATTGGTGTTGCCGGCGCTGCGTTCGGCATCCCACGGGGTTCGGTCCGGGCGGTTGTCGATAGGGGCGTAGCCGTCGCTCTCAAAGGGATTCGTGTTGTCGCCGATGCTCAAGTAGAGCAACCCATCCGGGCCAAACTGGACCGAGCCGCCGTGATGGCAGACGAGGTCGGAGCGCTCCAAAGGCACCTCGATCAAGACGAGCTCGGTGGAGAGATCGAGCTTTCCATCGCGCAGGGTGAAGCGGGAAAGGCGGTCCTCCACTTTCTCCGGGTGGCTGTAGTAGAGGTAAACTCGTTGGTTTTTCGCGAAATCCGGGTCGAGCGCGATGCCTTGGAGACCATCCTCGGCCGCATACGGACTCTTGGCATCGCTGGAACGGCGGGCGGAGACGACCATATTTGCAACTTCAAACACGCCGCCGGTTGACGGGCGGATGCGGAGGATGCGGCCCTCGCGCTCTACCACATAAACGTCGCCATCCGGGGCGGGTGCCATGGACATCGGATCGTGAAATCCATCGGCGATGGTATCCTTCTGGAGCGGAGTGGCGCTGGCGGCGATGGTGCCGAGGAGGAGGTGAGTCAGGATTTTGCGCATGGCTGGGCTTTTACGAGAACTGGTCGCGGCGGTCTTTCAGCCAGAGGGGGGCATTCTCGCAGGAGTCGGCAGCGGGCTGGCATTTAGATATGCGCACCTTATTTCTGCGAGTGCTCGAGCGCGGCGGCCACGAACCCGGCGAAGAGCGGATGCGGGTGGTTCGGCTTGGATTGGAACTCGGGGTGGAACTGCGCGCCGAGGTAAAACGGGTGCTCGGGCAGTTCGATGATTTCCACCAAGCCGGCCTCTGCGGAGACCGAGGAAATCACCAGTCCGGCGTCCTGCAAGCGTTCCTGATAGTCCGAGTTGAACTCATACCGGTGGCGGTGGCGCTCGTGGATGCGTTCGATATTGCCATAGAGATCGGCGGCCTTGGTGCCGGTGAACAGGATGGACTCGCAGGAGCCGAGGCGCATGGTGGCTCCCATATCTTCGATGCCTTTCTGCTCTTCCTGCAAACAGATGACTGGATACTTGGCCCCTTTGTTAAACTCAGTGGAATTCGCTCCCTTCAGACCACACACATTGCGGGCATATTCGATGGTCGCGATTTGCATCCCAAGGCAGATGCCGAAGTAGGGAATCTTGTTCTCGCGGGCATATCTTGCTGCTTGTATTTTTCCTTCGATCCCGCGGTCGCCGAAGCCGCCGGGCACGAGGATACCATCGACATCACCAATGACTGACTTCGCGCCGTGGTCTTCGATGGCTTCCGCTTCCACCCGGACGATATGCACCTTAGTGTCATGGTGAGCACCGGCATGGATTAGGGATTCGTAAATGGATTTATAGGCGTCCTGAAGTTCGATATATTTTCCCGCGACGGCGATGGTGACTTTATGTTTCGGATGAATCACGCGTTGGACAAATCTTTCCCAATCCTCAAGCGCGGGCGACGGCGTGTGGCCGAGGCCGAGCTTGTCCACTACGAGCCGGTCGATCTTGTCGCGCCGCAGGTCGAGCGGGCATTCGTAAATCGTGTGCGCCACGTCACGGAAAGCGACGACGTTCTTGCGTTCCACATTGCAGAACATCGCGATTTTTTTGCGGTTGTCCTCGTCCAGATCCGCCTCGGTGCGGCAGATGATAATGTCTGGCTGGATGCCGAGTTCGCGGAGTTTCGCTACGGATTGCTGGGTGGGCTTGGTTTTCACCTCACCGGCGGCCTTGATGTAGGGCAGCAGGGTAACGTGGATGAAGCAGACGTTTTCCTTGCCGACTTCCAACGCGAACTGGCGCAGCGCCTCGATGAATAGCAGTCCTTCCATGTCGCCGACAGTGCCGCCGATCTCAGTGATGAGGACATCGGTTTCGGGATTATTCGCCGTGACTTGGTGCATCCGAAGTTTGATCTCATCGGTGACGTGGGGGATGAATTGGACGGTTTTCCCGAGAAACTCGCCGCGCCGTTCCTTCTTGATAACGGTATCAAAAACCTGGCCGGATGTTAGATTATTCATCCGCGAGAGCACACCGGAGGTGAAACGCTCATAATGGCCGAGATCGAGATCGGTCTCCGCGCCGTCGTCGAGGACGTACACCTCGCCATGCTGATAGGGCGACATGGTGCCTGGATCGACATTCAAATAGGGATCGAATTTCTGCATCAGCGTCGTCAGCCCGCGATGTTCCAGCAGCGTGCCGATGGAGGCCGCGGCGAGACCCTTGCCGAGTGATGAAACGACGCCGCCGGTGACGAATATGTATTTCATGAAATTACTAAATTTTAAGGATTAAATTCTAAACGAAGAGGAAGATAAGAGTCGCTCGATTTCGCGGGCTTGCTCCGGGGTATCGACTCCGGGTGAGGTATCGGATGTTAGAATGACTTTGATGGTGGTCCCGTTTTCGAGGGCGCGGAGCTGTTCGAGCGACTCGGCCATTTCCAGTGGCGAGGGTGGCCAAGTGACGAAGCGTTCGAGGAAACCGCGCTGGTAGGCGTAAATGCCTTTGTGGCGAAGCACCGGCAGGCCGGCGACGGGATTGCGGAAAAAAGGGAGGGGCGAGCGGGAGAAGTACAGCGCTCGGCCATCGAGAGCGACGGCGACTTTTACCACGTTCGGATCCTGTACCGCTGGGTCGGATGGATCGAGTGGGTTAGCGGCGGTGGCCATGTCGAGCGTGGGGTCTGCGATCATCGCGGCGGCGAGTCCGTCGATCAACGCGGGGGCGATCAGTGGTTCGTCGCCCTGGATGTTGATGATGTGGGTGGCCAAGGGGACCGCTCTAACGGCTTCCGCGATGCGGTCGGTGCCGGTGGGGTGATCCGGCGAGGTCATGGCGACCTTGCCGCCGAAAGCCAGCACCGCGTCACGAATCCGCACGTCATCGGTCGCGACGATGATTTCATCCAGTAGCGAGCATTGTCGGCAGCGCTCCCAGACGTGTTGTATCAAGGGTTTCCCGGCGATGAGATGCAGTGGCTTGCCGGGAAAACGGGTGGAACCCCAACGCGACGGAAGGACTCCGAGAATGTGGGTGACGGGAGAGGAAATGGACACGCTTGGCAAAGGTTGGACAAGCGTAAGGCAGGGACGAGCCTGCGGACAAGAGCGGTTTCGGAAAAATACGCGGACTGACGGCGAGATGCGAAATACCGCCATCACGGTGCCGCCACGCCCGACCGGCGCGCAACCAATCGAAGCCCTGTTCTATCCGCTGGTCCCCGGTCAGTGGTCCTTGATGGCATCATCGGCCTCATCCGCCGCGCAGATGTCGAGTGCCTCGGCATGGTTGAAAATGTCCTGCGCCCGGTCCGTGTCCTCGTCATTTTCGGCATGGACAGACAGGAGGATGTTGCCCTTGAGAATTTTCCCCTCGTAGCGCTTGGCTTCGAGTTTGGGGGATGCCCATGCCGATCAGGCCACCGCAAATACCACCCAAGGCAGCACCGATCGTGGCCCCGTTCATCGCGGTAATGATCGGCCCTGCCGCGATGAAAAGCCCTGCCCCCGGGATGGCCAATGCGCCAATCCCGGCGATCCAGCCCCAGGTCACGCCGATCAAGGCACCCGTCCCGGCCCCGGCTACGGCACCTTCCATGGCCTTGGTATTGTTGCCATGGATGAAATCCTGAGTCGCGGACTGATCTGCAAGCAAGGCCGAGATTTCGGTATCGGGGAAATTCGCGGTTTTGAGTTGATCGACGATATGATTCGCTTGGAAGTGGGAGGTGGCGATGCAGAATACGGAGTGGGAGGACATGGCTTCGGTTTTTTGGTTAGGGGTTTTCAGGGGCGTGACGCATCCTGCTCATTGAGGCTCATCGTAGCGGGTCGCACTTTGGCCACCATGGGGTGGATCCCTACTTTTCGGGCTATTAATCAATAAAAAGCCGATACCTCCCGGACCGTGCGCAGTTTACTTTTCCCCGCTTCGGCTAAAGCCTTAACTTTACTTTGGCCGCTCTGGAAATGAGGGAGCCGCCTGTTATGACTGACTTTGCGAGGTGATGAAAACCAGTGGTCGGGGGGAATTGGCGACCGCTTTGCGCCACTCACTCAGCGACGGCCTAGAGCCATGGGCGGAGGCTGGTTTAGCCGAGGGGTCCGAATTCCACTCGCTCAAAAAAGTTGTTGGTTTGGCTGGTTTCATTTCAATTGCGCTGAGATCGCGGGACGGGAATGACACTGCCGCTTCAACTCTAACACGTTCAGACGGGCGGAACAATCCTGCAACTAGGGTGAACACCCCATTCTCACCGCCGCTGCAATGAGCCTCACTCTGGCGCGGGCGGATAAATTCGCTGGTCAGTTGTGGGTGGAAATGGTTTGAAGCGTCCGCGAGCGATCCGCTTCGCGACGATGAACGACACCCACGGAGGCCACGATGGCCATGCACCTCACATAGCTGTTAGCACGATTGCCGCCCTTGGCATTGTTTTCGGCGACATCGGGACAAGCCCGCTCTATGCATTCCGCGAATGTTTCTCGGGAGTCCACGAGTCCCACGGCGCGGCGATCAATCAGGCGAATCTAGTCGGGGCCGCGTCGCTGATCGTCTGGTCACTGCTGCTGGTGGTCACGGTGAAATATCTGTTCATGATCCTCAAGCTCGACAACAAGGGCGAGGGCGGAATTCTAGCACTATCCACCTTGATTCGACGCGCTTTGAGACAGTTGGGTGGAAGTGATCCGAAAACAATTCTATTATTCGGCTTGGCTGGGGCGGCGTTGATTTACGCCGATGGTATGCTGACGCCGGCGATCTCGGTATTGAGCGCGGTGGAAGGGCTGTCGATCTGTGCGCCGGTCATCTCGCATTGGACGGTGCCACTGGCGGTGTTGATCCTAGCGGGGCTGTTTTCCATCCAGAAATTTGGTACCGGGAAAGTGGGAAATCTGTTCGGACCGGTGGTGCTGGTATGGTTCGCCACCATCGCACTGTTAGGCATCCGGGCGATCTGGCAACATCCGGGAGTGATTTGGGCATTGAGTCCGTGGGAGGGGCTTTCATTTCTCTATCATGAATGGAAACATGCTTTTCCGCTATTAGCTGCGGTGTTTCTCGCGGTGACCGGCGGTGAGGCACTCTATGCGGATCTCGGGCATTTCGGCACCCGCCCGATTCGCGTCGGCTGGTTCAGCGTGGTGCTGCCCGCGCTGGTGTTGAATTATCTTGGCCAAGCAGCCCTGCTGATCGCGGATCCGTTGGCGATCGACAGTCCGTTTTTCCGGCTCGCGCCCGCTTCGTTGCAACTGCCGCTGACCATCCTCGCGACCGGGGCGGCGATCATCGCGAGCCAAGCGCTCATATCCGGTGCTTTTTCCCTCACCACCCAAGCGGTGCAACTGGGTTGCATGGCACGGGTGCGGATTCTCTACACTTCCGAGCATTCGATGGGGCAGGTGTATGTTCCGGTCGTGAACCATATTCTGGCCGTTTCCTGTATTCTTTTAGTCATCGTGTTCAAGACCTCGTCGGAACTGGCGGGGGCCTACGGCATCGCGATTTCGGTGACGATGACGATCACCTCGCTGCTGTTCTTCTCCGCCGCCCGTGCGACGTGGGGTTGGTCGAAGCTCAAGGCCGGCGTGGTCACCACCCTGTTTATGGTGCTCGACGGCGCATTTCTCGCGGCAAACGTGTTGAAAATCTATCCATGGGGCTGGCTGCCGTTGGTGGTCGCGGGTGGCGTGATGGCCGTCATGCTAATCTGGATCTGGGGCCGCCGTCGGCTTTATGTGCGGATCATGGAGGATTCCCTGCCGATCAGCGTGCTCCAGAATGATCTCCATAAGGGCAAAATCCACCGGGTTTCCGGAACCGCGATTTACATGAGTGGAAAAGGGCTGCAAGTCCCCACCGCGCTGTTGCATAACCTGAAGCACAATCAAGTCCTGCATGAACGCGTGATTCTCCTGCATGTCATGACTCTCGATCAACCCATGGCGAACCCGGAGGACATGTTGGAATACGAGGATCTCGAGGATGGCCTACACCGCGCGACTCTGCGTTTCGGCTTCGCGGAAACCCCCGACGTGCCTGCTGCATTGCTGAAACTGATGCCGGAAAACGCCCGCTTTCAACCTGGGAAAACGACCTACTTCCTCGGCCGGGAAACTTATGGAGTCGGCACTAAATCGACGCGAATCGACCGCTTGCGGTTGTCGCTGTTTGCAGTGATGGCTCGCAATGCCTCGCCAGCGACGGCCTATTTCCAGCTTCCTCCGGGCCGCGTCGTCGAGCTTGGCGCGCAAATCACTTTGTAATTGCCGGTCGGAATGCCCGCATCACCGCCCGTGGCCATTCATCCATCGCTCTCGATCACCGGCCTCGGAGCGCTGTCCGCCTTGGGCGCAGAGGTGGCATCACATCATCAGGCGGTGCTGGCGCGGCAGGTGCCGTTCCGCCGGTTGGGAGAGTTGTTAGGATATGATAGCAAACACGCGATGCGCCCTGGAGCATGGATCGGGCGGCGTGAATTGTTAGTAAACCGCAAGTGGAGTCCGGCGACGATGGCAGCCCTGCATGTCGCACGCGAGGCGATATCCGAGGCTGGCTGGAGTGTTGATGATCTACGCGAGGCCGCCTTGGTCGTTGGCACTAGCCGCGGCAATGCAGCCGGCTGGTTAGGCCCATGGCCGGGGCGGCGGCCGTTTCGCCTGATGGCGGCGAGCAACACCATCCATAGCGAACCGGCGGCGGCGATCTGTATCGAGTTTGGCATTTCCGGACCGAATCATGTGCTGGCGAGCGGATGCGCCGCAGGGCTGGATGCGATCGGCATCGCCATGTTGTTGGTGAACTCGGGTATCGCCCCGCGTGCGCTCGCGGTGGCGGTGGATTTGCCTTTGGTGCCGCTGTTATTAGATAGTTATGCGGCGTCGGGCTTGTTAAGTGACGAGATGGATTTGAATCCTTATCACCCCAGATCAGCGGGCTTCATCCCAGCCGAGGGCGCGGCGGCGATGGCGATTGAGCCGCGTGGCGGAAATTTCCCCCGCCTAACTCATTACGCCTGCAACTCGGACGCCTGCGATCCAGTCGGAATGCCAGCCTCTGGCGGACGCACGCCCGCCTTGTTGGAACAGGCGGTGCGGCTGCATGGAACTCCCGTTGCGGTTTGCCCGCACGCCACGGGCACCGCCGTGCAAGCCATCGCGGATCCTGCGTTGTTGATCCGTAGTTTTCCGGATTTAAAGCCCACCCTGCATCTCTTGAAACCCTTCACCGGACATACCATCGGTGCGAGTGGATTATTAGAAAGCGTGATCCTCGCGCGCTTCATGCGCGAGGGGACGCTCCCGCCCAACCTCACCCGAAGGCATCTGCCAAGCGGCTTTCATCTGCCCGAGCAAGTGCTTGATGCGAGCGGGCCGGTTTATAAACTCTCCCACGGCATGGGCGGACATAATGCACTGCTTGTACTGACGCCACCATGAACCCAACCCGCCGGCTAATTGTTTCCATTGATGAACAAACTCTTGAAATCATTGAGGGCGGACAGTGCATCCGCCGCTTTGAGGTTTCCACCGCCATCAAGGGCATGGGTTTTGTGATGAATAGTCACCGCACTCCGACCGGGCGCTTCCGGGTTGCTGAGAAAATCGGGACCGGGGCAGCGAGCGGTACGATTTTCAAAGCGCGCGTTCCCGTGGGCGTTTGGCAGCCGGGCGATTTGGTAAATGGCGATCTCGTGCTCAGTCGTATTTTACGAATCGATGGCATGGACCCGGAGAATGCAAATTCGCTGGAGCGCTATATTTACCTCCACGGGACCAATCATGAAGAGCTACTCGGACAACCCGCCAGCCACGGTTGCATCCGTCTGAACAATGCGGCGATGATCGACATGTTCGAGCGGGTCGAGGTGGGAGACGTGTTGGAAATTATTCCAGCCACCCGCTGCCGGGGCAAACTGTTTTTCATCGACTGTGATTCCACGTTATCGACGATTGAGGGAATTGATGAACTTGCCCGGGCCAAGGGTGATGATGTTTATGCCGAGGTGGTGAAGCTGACCAATGCCGCGATGAATGGCGAGATTCCGATCAGTGAAGTGTTTCCGCGTAGAATGGAAATGATTCGGCCGGACCGCGCATTATGTGATGCCGTGGCGCGACTTTATATGGATACCGTGGTGCCAGGAGCCGCAGAAATGATCCTTGAAATCAAGGCGGCAGGCTGGTTGCCGGTCATTTTATCAGGCGGCTTCGCGCCGTTGATTGAGCCGCTGGCCCGTTGGTTGGGCATCGATCATGTGGAGGCGGTCCCACTTTATTTTCATGAAGACGGTTCGTATTTGGACTACGACAAGGCGTATCCAAGCACCCGGAATCTTGGTAAAAACGAGATCATCCGCGAGTGGCGGCAAGCCATGTTGCCAGAGCGCGTAGTGATGATGGGCGATGGTATATCGGATCTGGAGACCAAGCCGGATGTCGATGTCTTCATCGGTTTCGGAGGCGTGGTCGCACGTCCCAAGGTGAGGAGCGCTTGTGATTATTGGCTCGTTGATATGATGGAGCGATCCATCTTGATGAATGTCATGACGGGTGTGAATAGGGACACGCGGGATGTTTTATAGGTAAATTAGAGTCAAAGTATCAATTTTAGCTTGCTAGCCTGACGATGATTTATAGCGTGACGGCGACATGAGCACTACTACCAAAAAAACATCCATGAAGGGCGTCCGTTATTCCGCTGCGCAAAAGCAAGAAGTCGTGGACTTCGTCATCGCTTACAATGCCGCTAACGGCCGCGGTGGCCTCAGCAAGGCGGCTGAAAAATTCAATATCTCACAAATTTCCATTTCGAGTTGGTTGAAGTCCGCCGGTGCGGCATCGCCCAAAGCAGCGAAGAAAGCGGCGAAGGCTCCTAAAGCTCCTAAAGCTCCTAAAGCCGCGAAGGCACCTAAAGCCGCGAAGGCCGGTAAGGGCAAGCGCCGCTCGCGTTACTCGGACGAGCAGAAGAAGGAACTCGTTGACTTCGTGATTGCCTATAACGAAGCAAACGGCCGCGGCGGTGCTAACAACGCATCCAAGAAATTCAAAATCTCACCGCTCACGGTGATTACATGGTTGAAGGCTGCCGGGGTTAAACCTCCGGGCAAGAAAGTCGTCAATAAAGCGGGCGAGAAAGTCGTCAAAAAGGCTGGAAAAAAAGCCAAGACAGCACCAACAGCCGCACCCAAAACCTCAGCAGCGGCACCCGTCGCGGCCAGTGGTAACATGGGAACCAAGCTGAATGCATTGGCAACCCTTCATAGCCAAATCGAAAAAGCGGAAACTGCGCTCGCGGCTGACAAGGCCAAGTTCGCCGCGCTTAAAGCAGCACTCTGATCACTCAATCCCCAAAAAAATCAAAACCAACAAGCCGTCTCCTGCAAAGGAGGCGGCTTTTTCATGACCAGGAAATGGCCGTCACCAGATCTTTCCAAAGCATACGTTCCCCCTCGAACACAAAGCGTCCGCGAAAGGTGGTTTCGCTCAGCACCAGCGGCAGCCAATGCCGGTCGTCCTCCCACATCCGCTGATAGGGAATTGCGTCCAACGCAGTCCATACCGGTAACGCCTCATCGGTCTCCGTCGGTGTGCCGGTGAAGTCATCTGCCCGATAGACATGGCACAGGATGTCCGCATGATCCGACATGGAAAACTGCAGCTCACCCAGCTTGCGCGGCGTGTGTGGGGTGATGAGGAGTTCCTCCTGAGTCTCACGGATGATGGCTTGCAGGGGTGTTTCGCCGGGGTCGATCTTGCCGCCCGGACCATTGATTTTCCCCGCACCCAGACCGCGTTTTTTTTCGATAAGTAATATCCGACCCTCCTTGATGATGAACAACAGGGTGGCATGGATTTCGCCCTGCCAGGTGCTCCAGTCGATGGGTGAGGTCGCGTGCATGATGTTAGGAACCGGCGGCCGCATAAGCCTCCACCGAGTCGCAGGTGCAGACGAGATTGCGGTCGCCATGCACATTGTCGATCCGTCCGACCGAGGGCCAGAATTTGTGCTGGCGGAGATAGGGCAGGGGAAATGCCGCCATATCGCGTGAGTAGGAATGCGGCCAATCATTGGCACAAACCGTCTCGCAGGGATGCGGCGCGTGCTTGAGTGGATTGTCATTGGTATCGAGCTCGCCCCGGATGACTGCGGAAATTTCGCCGTGGATGGCGATCATCGCATCGCAGAAACGATCTAGCTCGGACTTCGCTTCGGACTCGGTAGGTTCGATCATCAGGGTGCCGCCCACCGGCCAGCTCATCGTCGGCGCGTGGAAACCATAATCCATCAGACGCTTGGCCACGTCCTCGACCGTGACGCCGCTGGCATCTGATAGCGGGCGGACGTCGATGATACACTCGTGGGCGACAAGGCCATTGTTCCCTGTGTATAATACCGGATAAAACGGGGCGAGCCGTTTGGCCATGTAGTTGGCATTGAGGATGGCGACGCCGGTGGCCTCTGTCAGTCCCGCGCCGCCCATCATGGCGATATACATCCAAGAAATCGTATTGATCGAAGCGCTGCCCCAGGGTGCCGAGCAGACCGCACCTCGTGGGTTTGGCAATTCAGAATGGCCTGGCAGAAATGGCAGAAGTTGCTTCGCGACTCCGATCGGTCCCACGCCCGGGCCGCCACCGCCATGAGGGATGCAGAAAGTTTTGTGCAAATTTAGGTGACAGACATCCGCGCCGATCAGGCCGGGGGAGGTGAGGCCGACTTGCGCGTTCATGTTAGCACCGTCCATGTAAACCTGACCGCCCGCGTCGTGGATGATGTCACAGATCGCGCGGATCGTTTCCTCGAACACGCCATGGGTACTCGGATAAGTCACCATCAGTGCGGCGAGATTGTCGCGATGCTCCGCCGTCCGGGCGACCAGATCCGGCACGTCGATGTTGCCCTTTTCATCGCATTTCACGCCGATCACTTTCATGCCCACCATGACGGCGGATGCGGGATTGGTGCCGTGGGCGGAAACCGGAATGAGACAGATGTTGCGGTGTGCATCGCCACGCGAGCGATGGTAATGATAGATAGCGAGCAGGCCGGCATACTCGCCTTGGGAGCCAGCGTTAGGTTGGAGTGAAACGCCCGCGAAGCCGGTCACTTGTGCCAGCCAGCCTGCGAGCAATGCGAGCATTTTCCGGTAGCCCACGCTTTGGTCGGCTGGGACGAACGGGTGCATGGCGGCGACTTCTGGCCAGCTCATGGGCATCATTTCCGAGGTGGCGTTGAGCTTCATGGTGCATGATCCCAGCGCGATCATGGATTCGTTGAGTGCCAAATCTTTCGATTCTAGGCGTTTGAGATACCGCAGCATCTCCGTCTCCGAGTGATAACTGTTGAATACTTTCTGCGTGAGGAAAGGCGTACTGCGGGCGAGTGCTGCGGGCCAAGCGGATTCTCTAACGGTATTTGTGGTTTCACCGACTCGGAATGCCCGGCAGATGGCAACCATGTCGGCGGGGCTCGATGTTTCATCACAGGAAATGCCAAGGTGATCCGCATCGATTCGGCGGAGATTGATTTCACCAGCGGCGGCGGTGGCTAGGATGGAATCCGCCATGCCGGGGACCTTCGCGACAAGCGTGTCGAAAAACGGACCCTCCTCGATCACCACTCCGCCAGCAGTTAGAGCGGCCTTCAGTTCCGCCGCGCGGATGTGGACGGTGCGGGCGATGTGCCGAAGTCCTTCTGGCCCATGATAGACCGCATACATAGAAGCCATCACCGCAAGCAGCACCTGCGCGGTGCAAATGTTAGAAGTCGCCTTGTCGCGGCGGATGTGTTGCTCGCGGGTTTGCAGCGAGAGCCGGTAACCGGGTTTCCCCCGCGCATCAACGGACACCCCGATCAAGCGACCTGGCATCTTGCGTTTCAAGGCGTCGGCACAGGCCATGAAGCCGGCATGAGGGCCGCCGAAGCCCATCGGCACGCCGAAACGTTGCGACGAACCGATGCAAATTTCCGCGCCAAATTCACCGGGCGCTTTCAGCAATGTCAGGGCGAGCAAGTCAGCGGCGACGATGGCCACCGCCCCGGCGGCTTTGGCTTCCGCGAGAAAATCTGTGAAGTCATCAATCCGCCCGCGGGTGTCGGGATACTGCACGAGCACCGCGAAGAGTCCCTCACAGGCGGAGGGCTCGAAGGTTTGCCAATCGCCCGTGATGACTTGGATGTCTAACGGTTCAGCGCGGGTCAGCACCACGGCGATGGTCTGGGGGTGGCAGCGGTCGGAAACGAAAATGGCGGTGCCTTTGGGCTTCCCGGCGAGGGCGAGGCTCATCGCTTCGGCGGCGGCGGTGCCCTCGTCGAGCAAGGATGCGTTGGCAACGTCGAGGCCCGTTAGATCGGTAATCATCGTCTGGAAATTCAGCAGCGCCTCGAGCCGGCCCTGGGCGATTTCCGCCTGATAGGGCGTGTAGGCAGTGTACCAACCGGGATTTTCCAGGATGTTACGCTGGATCACGCCGGGGGTGTGGGTGCCGTGGTAGCCTTGGCCGATGAACGACTTGAGCACGCGGTTTTTGCCCATGATCGACTTCAGCAAGGCGAGTGCTTCGTGTTCCGGCAGGGCCTCAGGCAGTTCCGGCGCAGTGGTCAGGCGGATGCTGGCAGGGATGGCCGCGTCGAGCAGCGCGTCGAGTGACGGATAGCCGGTATGGCGGAGCATTTCATCGCGGTCGGAACCGATCGGACCAAGGTGGCGGCTGCGGAAGTCGAGGCGGGCTGTCATGCTGATAGAATAGAGGGCTGGATGCTGAAACCAAATGGGAAGCCCTCTCCATAGTGGAAAATGTCCACAGCGCAACCCCAGCGTGGAAATAGCGCGAAATGGGCCGAAAATCAGCTAGCCTGCGCCGCCGCATCGGCCATCGCTTGTTGGCGCAATGCGCGGCGGGAGGCCTTCAGTTTTTTCCACAGCCCGGGGACGAAACGGGTGGTAAAGCCATGTTCTGCCAACCAAGTGGAAAGCGTGGCAAGGTCATTTTCATCGCCTAACAACTCGGCCAGTCCCGCCATGACCGGCTGCGGGGCGACGGCTCCCTCCGGCAGGAACTCAAGTGCGCCGAGGTAGGCTTTGAGGGCTTTGCGGGCGTCGTGGAAATCTTCCTCACTGGGATCGTTGAGTTTCCGGCAGCGCTTGATGGCCTGCCGGCGTAGTTTCCGGAGTCCTGCTGTCAGATGCGCGGCTAGATTTTCCGGCGGCAGGGTGAGCAGGTTTTCGCGGGCGGCGGCGACGCGCTCGTGGCACCAGGCGATGGTTTCCGGCGGCGGGCGGCGGGCGGCCGAGTGGGTTTGTTGGTCGAGCAGGCCGCAAATGGCGGACACTGCGGCGGCATCCTCATCCCAGCCGATTTTATGCCAAGTGCTGAGCCGCGAAACCGCGTCGCGCGGACCGGCGAGCAATCTCCCGATTACCTGGATTTCGTGGGCGGATTTTTTGCGCAGGCCGAAGAGTGAGAACCCACCGCGCAGGGATTTCCCGAGTTTGCGGATGGCATGGACTTCCTCCGCGACCCGGCCTTTTGAATCCAATAACCCAGTCAGCAGGCGATCCAGCGTGTCGCAACCCTGGGTCAGTTGGGCTTTAGCAAAATTGGCATCCGCTTCGTTCATCGGGGTCATCCGGGGCGATCCAAGCGGGAACCCCACAGCTTGTCAGTGACGATATTGTGACAATTTCAAGCGTGCGCTCCAACCCAGCGACCTCACTCCACTGCTTTCACCTGCCGGAAGATCCACAGACTCAAAATGCTCACGCCGATGGCCAGCAAACCGAGTCGCTCGAAATTCAACAGTCTGCCATCCGCGCCAAGTGCCACGACATGGCCGCCGATTGATGCTGTTAGGCCGGAGGCGAGATCCCGCGAGCAGGCTACCAGACTCATGTAGGCCCCGCGCCGGTTAGTCGGGACGGCCATGGAAACCACCGCCTGCCCCGGCACGAAACGCCCGCTGGCAAAGGCGAAGAAAAATGCAGCTAACAACAAAGTCCGCCAGACGGGGAGGGGACCACTAGTGGTGAGCAGGCGGATCACCGCGCAAGCCCCTGCAACAAGGATGATATAGACGCGGAAACGGCCATGGCGGTCGGCCAGTTTTCCAATAAATGGGCCGGTGAAAATTGTCACCACTCCGCCGGTTAGATAAATGAGGAATAGACTGGTTTCCGGTAGGCCGACGTTATGGACCAGATACGGCGAGAGGAAGGGGATGATAGTGAAATGGCCGAAAACCATCGCCATCATCAGCGCCAGGCCGATCCAAGCGTTGCCGTTTTTCAACAACTCCAGAAAGTCCCTAACGGATTTCACCTCACCTTCAGTCAGATGGCCGCGCACCGGCGGCAGGATGTGGAAAAGCCCCGCCCAGACAACTGCGGCGATGGCGGCCACGACTAAAAACGGAGCCTCCCATTTCCACCATTGCGCGATTTTCAACCCGAACGGCACCCCCAGCGCGGCGGCCACCGAGAAGGCCGTCATGATGATGCCCATCCCGCGTGCTCGGCGCTCTGAAGGCACGACATCGGCCACGATCGCCATGATCGCAGCCCCGCTCACCCCGCCGAACGCGCCGCAGATTGCACGGGACCAGAATAGGGTGGTTCCGCTATTAGATAACCCACAGGCCAGAGTGCCCATGGTGAAGCCCGCATAACAGAACAGCAGCAGTTTTCGCCGGTCGAAGCGATCCATGAAAGGCGCTACCGCCAGTCCCACCAAGCCGGCGGTGATGGCGAACGAGGAGATTAGCCCGCCGAACTGCTGCGTGCCAATGCCAAGCTCGCGCATCAACTGCGGCCCGAGCGGCATCATGATCATGAAATCCATGATCTGCGTGAATTGCACCGCCGCGAGCAGCAGCAGGAGATTGTGTTCGGAGATGGGTGGTCTGGACAAGATGAAGCGTGTTTCCTCAAGAGTTACAATAGGCCGTTCTCATTTCAAGCTGACTTCACTGCTTGCGAACTAACAATTCCAAGCTTCGGCGCGAAAAACAACGAGGCAAGAAATACAATTGCCTGCACCAGCACGGAGCTGCACTCATCAAGGCGGAAATGCGGTAGCTGATAAAATCCCAACAACAGTGGAAACTACCGCCGCAACTCCGGCGAGGGCGGGGATGTTTCCAACCAGAATGTGATCCAGATGCATGACTGCTCCCAGCGTAGGGTGCGTGGCCAAAGTCAATGGCTAGTTGTTCTTTGTAAGACTCTCTCATTCTCATTTCCAAGCCGGTTTATCCCTGCGTTTTCACTAGTACCATTCACTAACATGTTAATTAGTGTAATCTGACCCCATACATTCATTCCCCCTTGCGCGTGTCGCCCAAGCCATTTGTGGCCCGTCTTGCGCGATACTCCAAACTCCCGGCACAGCTCCGTCACCGTAAAATGACCGCTGCCCGCCAAACTCACAAATCTCTGTTTCTGTTCCATCGATGACACATTTTCCCAGGGCATCTGCCCAGTTAGATGTGTAACCCATGTCCCCGGTCAACTTGTAACCCATGTCCTCGGTCCGAACCGACTGACCCCATCGAACCATGTTAATCCGCGAGGACCCCGTTCAGGCTCGCTAACACTCGCATGCTTTCACGCACAAGGGAAGCAAGGATCGTGAGGTAGGGCGCTGGCAGGAGG
>JAYVNM010000013.1:0-21314 GCA_043758445.1 Akkermansiaceae bacterium
ACGGGTAAGCCTCACGCGCCCGACCTGCTACAGGCAAGCCATCGAACAACTCCGCCCCCTCATGCTGGCCTATCTCTAGAATGTTAGACGACAGGGTTCTTCAGATGACAGAGGGACGGGCCTTTAGTCTGACGTGAAAGACCGGCTCGGCTACGTGCGGAGCGTGCTGCCGTGGTGGTCGCTGCCGGTGATGATGCTCGCGACGCTATTTTTCGGCATGGTCGGCGGGATCATTGTGGACCTGCTCTTTCCAGGTCCGCACGCGACGATGCAAATGTTCGCCGCAATAGCGCACTCGGGCACAGGCGCGATCGCGGTGCTGAATATCGCTCTGATCAGTCTCGTGCCCGGCTTCGTCGAGGAATCACTCTTTCGGGGCTACGTGCAGCGGCGCTTGCTCGAGCGGTGGACGCCGTTTGCGGCAGTCGCCGTCAGCTCGCTGTTTTTCTGCGCGGCACATTATGATCCGGTGCATATCATAGCGGTCGTGCCGGGCGGTGTGTGGCTTGGAGTGATCGCTTGGCGCAGCGGCGCGGTGTGGCCTGGGATGCTTTGCCATGCGGCGATGAATGCGACCAGCCTCACGATGATGCGCCTCGGGGCGGACCCGGATGATCACACCATCTCGCCGGAAATGTGGGCGGCGCTGGTGGCGGGCGCAGCGGCGGTAGTGATCGCAATTTTCCTCATGCAGCGTTATCCACCGGGACGATTGGTTTCCCCACCCGCTGGTGCTTAACCGGACTATTACAACGCGACAGGTCGTTAGTCATGTCCCTATTCCCGGAATGGGTCGGATTCAGGATTTGAGAAAATTCCTAATCAGGCGGATCCCCGCGTCCTGGCTTTTTTCCGGGTGGAACTGGCAGGCGAAAAGCCTGCCCCCGCCGACGGCGGCGGTGAAGGTCTGGGTACCGTAAGTCGTTTCCGCCACGCAGACGGCAGGGTCCAGCGGCTCAGGGAAAAACGAGTGCACATAATAGAAATACGGCTCCGTACCGAGGTCATGCCAGACCGGGGTATCGCCGCCGATGGCGACGGCGGAATTCCAGCCCATGTGCGGGATTTTCAATCCGGGTTCATGGTCGAAACGGCGGACCCGCCCCGGCACACAGCCCAGCCCACGCACGCCGGGCGCTTCCTCGCTGGAATCGAACAGAATCTGATAGCCGACGCAGATACCGAAGTAGGGGCGGTCCGCCTCGATCCATTCCTTGAGGAACGTATCGAGGCCGCGTTTTACAAGCCGCTCCATGCAGTCGCCGAAAGCACCTTGGCCGGGGAGAATGAGGTGCGTAACCCCCTCCGCTTGGTCCGCGCTCGCGATCACCTTGGGTTCCTGACCGAGGGCGAGCAAGGCATTGGCGACGCTGCGGAGATTGCCGCCGCCGTAGTCGATGATTCCAACTTTCACAGCGCGTCTTTGGTGCTGGGAATTCCAATAACCCTTGAATCCCGCTCGCAGGCGTCGCGCAGGGCGCGGGCGAGGCCCTTGAAGATGGCTTCCGCGATGTGGTGGCCATCGCGCCCGTATAACAGCTCGACGTGGATATTGGCGCGTAAATTCGCAGCGACGGCCCGGCAGAATTCCTCGACCAAGGTGAACGGCATGTTCGGTGCCGAAGGCGTCCCGGCCGGTGCGCGGAATTCAAGGTGCGGGCGGTTGCTGAGATCGACCACGACGCGAGCAAGCGTCTCATCCATCGGCAAATAAGCGCAACCATAGCGGCGGATGCCGACCTTGGTGCCGAGCGCCTCGCGCAGACAATCCCCAATGACAATGCCGGTGTCCTCGATGGTGTGATGGAAGTCCACCCCGATGTCGCCCACGGTTTTCACCGTGAGATCAAACAAGCTATGCTTGGCAAACAACGTGAGCATGTGATCGAAAAACGGGACGCCGGTATCAATACTGGAAACCCCGGAGCCGTCGATGTCGAGTGACAGTTCGATGGCGGTCTCTGCGGTCTTGCGGCTGCGGTTGGCGGTGCGGTTGGTGGCCATGGCTGGGAGCGGGAAAGGGAAATTTACTAATTGCCTCTAACGGCATTTTCAAGAGGGACAATGTAGCGGAGAGGTACTCCAGCCGCCTTGGCATTGTTGATGGCGGTGGTGACCGCAGCGAGGGTCCGGTTGTTGTGAATGACGGAATAGGCATCTCGGTAAGCCTTTCCACCCTCCACGCCGAGCACGGTCTTAACGGTGGCAAGGCGGGCCAATTCCAATTGCCCGAAACGCACGGTGTCTTCAAGGGATAATTTGTGATAGGGGCTGGGGGTGACCCAGACCTGCTTTGCGTCTTTTTCCCTTTTGTAGAGCGCCTCGAACTCGGCAGTTTCCGCTTTGATCGCACGCTCCGTGATGTTGCGATTTTCCGTGGACATGCCCTGCAGGCCTGCGTCGCGCTGCTTGATGCGGGCGTCAACGGTGAGGAGCAACTCCTTGCTCTCGGCGACGTGGGCTTGCATCATTTGTTTGATCAAAGGGAACAGCGCCCCGTAGGATAGAGTCGTGCGATAATCGCGGTCGAAGACCACGAAAAGCCGCAGCGCGGCGACAACTTGGTCTTGGTCGAGGAGGGTGCGGATCTTGGATTCCATGATGCGGGCGTCGAAATCATAAGCATTCGGCGCGTAGGCCGCAGGCATAATCATCGAGCCATTTAGTTTCAGTCCCCCTGCGGCAAGTTTGGCGGACTCAGCCTTGAGGGTTTCGAGAATCGCCTTGGCGGCTGCGGTCTTGCTGCTGCTAGGGTAGGTGGTTAAAAATTTTTCAACAGCGGAAATTTTCAGCGCATAATCATCCTCCGTCAGCAAATCCGGGGTTGGCACCAGGCTGGCCAGCGCTTCGAACGCTCGCCTATCTGGCAGGTCGCGGTCGATTTTCACGACGTCGGTTTTCGCAATCCTGCGCTCGTCCTTGATGGTCTTGGTGAAGGCGACTTCAATGACATATTGGTCGCCCGCCTCACTGACGACTACGCCCTCGAAACTGGTCCCATCTTTCAGGGTAATCTTGTCCGCGCCGCAAGGCAGCGGAAAAATGAAGAGGCATAACGCGGCGATGGCGTGAAACGGTTTCATAAAATGGGTTCGCAGGTGGCGTGCGCAGGCGAGGATTCACAATTACGGGGTCGAGGGCAAGACCGCTTCTTGCAAGGCTGCCGGCGTGGAGATCATGCGTGTCTCGCCGCTTGCGAAGATCAATTTCACCATGCCGACGGGGATGAGATCGACGGGTTTCGCATTGCGGCGTTGGATCATCCGCAGGGGCAGCCGCTGGGTGGCCAGCAACATCTCTGGCGAGAGTCCGGCACCGGCGGCGAGGGTCACTTTATATTCCCGGGCCAGAGTGGCTTGTAACAGATCCGTGTAAAGCACCGGTCGGTCCGCCGAGCTCGCTGCCAGAGGGACGACCAACCCCGCAAGCCCCGCCACCAGCGGACGATCACCCTCGGCCAGACGACACTCGGCAAAGGAAAGCAAGCCTTTGGTGGAATCGTCGAACATCATCACCGTATCGGATATCGGCAAGTCGATGATTTTCGCATCATCTGGGCATTCCTTGAGATAGTCTGAACCAGTGAAAAGTTCCGCCGCCGTAGAGGCAAGATCGTCGGCCCAGCCGAGCCATTTTTCATCCGAGGTGATGACATTGACGTCGAGCGCCGCCTGCAAGGCGAGGCCATAGAGAAAGGCCCGCCCCTCGCCATACGTCACTGGAGCCGGCTTGGAAAACTGCCGCAGTCGCGGGCCCTCGGTGAAAGCAACCCGGCATTTTTCTAACAAACCAAGGGCTTTTTCCCGATATTCCCTGTCACCCGTGACCGCGAAAGCGGCGGCGTAGGCTGAGACCATGCGGAAGCTTGCCGGCGCGTGTGAGCAATCATCGCGGCCCATCTGACCGAGCCGGGCGTTGCGGACTTGGAGGAGTTTTTGCCGGGCCGTTTCATACCGGGGCGCGAAAACCTCCAGCGTCTGGCCCTGTTCGGTCGCGAGCCGCGCGAGCGATTTGCCCATGGCGAGACTGTTGCTCCGGAAAAACTCGCGGCGTGGATCCGCCTCGGAGGGCAAATTCCCCAAGCCCTTCATGTGGGTTGCCTTGATCCACCAGACCGCATCGACCCGTGGCAATTCTTTCTCGATGTCCTCCACGGTCCACAGCCAAGCCGCCGTTTCCGACGCGGTCTGTGCGCCAATCGAGAACAACCCTTCGGTGGTGGAAAATGTTTTTTCCGCGAACGTGATGAGCCCCAGCGCCCGCGCCAGCGTCTCCGCGTCCCCCGTCGCCCGGTAGGCATCGATCAAGGCTACTGCCGCCCGCGCCTGCGAAACACAGTCACGGGAAAACTCCGGCAAGGCCCATGAATCCCCACGCCGGGAGGTGAAAACCCCACCATCCAATGGATCAAACATCGCGCTCCCGAGCAAATCGACCAGCAGCTCACGGGTCGTTTCCAAACAGCGGGAACGCACCGCAGCAGGCAGCCCCGGGTGCATGGCCGCAGTCGCCAGTAAATCCACCGAACCCGCCGGAAACAACCCGCCTGCCTCATCGAAACTGCGGGAAACCGGGTCATAGAACGAGGCGAGCTGACGCAAACTTCTTTCCACGTCCGCTGCAGGATTCGCGCTGGCTTGCATGGAATTCCTCCGCTGGCTCATGCGCTCACCACGGGTCGCATTGTCCGAGACACTGTTCTTCGAAACATAGTCGGCCTGATCCGCAAGGTCCTCCTTCCACATGCGGTTGACCATCGAATGGGATTGATTGAACAACTCGGCAGCCTTCCCTGCGGCTGCCCGTGGAACCGGAATCCATGCGACCGGATTACCTGCGGGCGTCAGCCAGACAAACAATGGTAATTGCAGCCCTTGGCGGATTTCCGCACACAGGCCCGGGGCTAACAGGCCCACCTCGCGGACCGAATCGCCGTCGATGAGCACTGGCACATACTCACGATTGATCTCGTCAACCAATGCGGGATCCTTCGTCAGAGCCGCCAGAACGCTTTGATATCCCGGTTGCTGCGGCATCGCAATGACCGCGAACACTAACCGCTTGGCCCCCTTCGCCCGCAGTAATATGTCCTTCGTCCATGGCTGCCAATGGATCGGTGAATTCGCCTGATCCTGATAGATGGCACCCGGCAATGCGCCTAGATTATTGACCTGTAGATCCTGCGCGGCCGTCCGGGGCGGCCCGCCGGCGGCGACAGACCCGGATGGACTGCGGCGGCACCCCCCTACCCCTAACAGGCACCCGCACACGACCGCCGCTGCCACTGCCGAACCATTGGAAAATCGAAGTTTCATGAAAAAGCCCGAGGCAAACATGGGTTTGTTCGTCACCTTGGTGCCGCATCATGAAGAAAAGACTTCCGCTGTTGCAAGCGGAAGCTACCGTCTCGCAACAATTCCCTGCGCAGAGTGATCAGTATTGCCGTTTCCAGCCAAAAAGGAGGCGTGGGTAAAACCACCGTCTCGATCAATCTCGCCCACTCCTTCGCCCGGGCAGGCGTGAAAACCCTGCTCGTCGATGCCGATCCGCAGGGCTCGGTCGGCCTGTCGCTCACCCGCCAGTCCCGCCTGCTGGCCGGATTTTACGACTACCTGGCGGACCCCGGCATCCCGCTCGAACGCCTGATCGTCCCCACCCGCTTGGAAACCTTCTCCCTCGTCGCCAGCGGTCAGGCCAGCGATTACGAGGCCGGTGGCGGTGGCATGGGCGCTCACCTCGCCCGCGTCCGCGCATTACTCCGCAGCGTCGCCGCCCGCGGCTTCGACCTCTGCCTGATCGACACCGCCGCCGGACTCTTCGGCGTCACTAGCGATGTCATCGCCTCCAGCGACGCGATCATGATTCCCCAACAGGCCGAGCCGCTGGGCATCCGCTCGGTGCCGAAGCTGCTGGAAGGCCTGAACCGCCTGCGGGTCATGAATCCCCGTCTCAACGTGCTCGGCGTCTGCCTCACGATGGTCCAGCAGGATCTCGCGGAAAGCACCGAAGCCGCCGCCGCCCTGCGCCAGTTGCTGCCGCAGGAAATGGTCTTCCAAACCCAAATCCCCCGCGATGGACTCTTCGTCCGCGCCAGCGCCCGTGGACTCCCCATCGGCGTGCTCGAAGATGGGGCGGGAGCGCAGATCGTATTCGATTCCCTCCGCGCGGAAATTGAGGCGAAATTCGAACCTAACAACGGTCAACGCGCCCTTCCCTGATGATCGATCCGATCTATCCTTGGCTTGATCCCGTCGAGGTTCGCAACCTGGCCGACCGGTTGATGAAACCGCACCGTGAGTCCACCACGGTCATCGCAGACGCGGGTTTCGACGAGGCCTTCGTCGGCTTCGCAGCCACTCAGAGCGCCGCTCCCCCGCCCTCCACCTCCCCCCCGCCCCCCCCGCCCCTACCGCCGCCCCTACCGCCGCCGCTCCCACCGCGCCAAGAACCGGTGGCCCCGCTTGAGCCAGCCCCAGCCGGAACCCAGACCAGCGCCCGCGGCCCTTTCCTGGATCGGATCACCCGGTTTCGCGACTGGATGCGGCAGAATTTCTCAGCAACCGGTATTTTCATCCTCGACCGGGAAGGATCTGTCATCTTCGACGAGAGCAACCACGGTCGCCTGCATTTCCTCGCCCGCAGCCTCGCCCTCGCCTCCCGTCGGCCAGGCGCTTCGGCCGGCAACGTCCATGTAAAAATCGGGGCTGGCGCGACGCTCGAAGTCATCCCTGTGGAAACCGCCTACGGCTGCCTCGTCCTCGGTGCCGTAGTCCCGGAATCCCTCGATCCACCGTCGGTCACCGCAGTTATGGACGCGCTCGCTCTCGTGGCCTCACCACCGGAAAGTTGAGATTTGGCCTAGATTTCAGCGTCCGGCCCGCCAGACAGTGGCTTCACCGAACTCGACCCGCACGTCCTCAGCGGTCCGCCGCGAACGCGAAACCCAGCGGGCTAGCAGGCTTTCCAATAACAATAAAATGAACGCCGCCACCGCAAGCAAACGCCAGATTTCCCGCCCGAATCCCCGACCCTGCATGACGCCGATGATGTCCGCGACTGAGCGCGGTTGCAGCAGGTCGATGCGATGCCGGACCAGTGCGAGATCCTCCGCAGTCATGCGCTCGAAACGGCTCTCTCCCACGTCGCGGTTGACGGCCAAGGGCAGCGTGCCGTTTTCAATACCAGGGATGATTCCCTCCAACGAGTTGCCGGTTGTAACCTGATAGACTCCGGGCAGCGCAGGGCCGTCGATTGCCAATTCCCGGCCCCGACGACCCGCGCGAATCCATGCCTGCCGAGGCAAACCGCGCGGGTCAATGGTTTTCATGCCGACCTCATCCGTTGCCCTAACGGGAATGAGCGCCGACGACGGAATGATCTGCCGTTTTTCGCCGGGGGGAGTCCAGAATAAGCGCACGAAAGCATCCCCGCCATCTTGGTCGTAGTTGACCTCCAGCGCCTGCGGTTTCCCGGCTTCCAGAGTGACGCGACCGAGCGCGGGCGAGCCGGTTCGCGCTTGCATCGTGCTACCCTTGCCTATTCTAACATCCACCCGGTCATCCACCTCGGCTTCTAGCAGATACTCGCCACTCACCGGTGCGACCAGACTGCCCAGCCACCGCACGGAAAAGTCAACGTGTGGAACTTTGGGCGCTGGCTTGCTGTTGCTCCAAATGAAGTCGATGGCCGGGTCCACTCGTTCTAACGACGGATTTTCCTTGCGATCCTTGGTGTGGAAATATTTCGCACTCAGGCCGCCGTTGCTGGAATCGAGGGCGAAGGCCGGGCTCCAGGCGGAATCGACATTCAACTCCACGCCACCGCCGGCGAGCCAGGTGACGAGTTCGTGAACGAGTGGGACGAAGCTGCGGCGGGCAGGCAAATTTCCCGACCGGGCATCGAAGGCGCAGGTGGCGAGAATGGTACGACCGTTGCCGTAGTTGCGGGCCGCGAGGAATGCGTCGCCGTTAGAAAATGCCGCCGCCTGCACGCCACCCGCCACGGGATTTCCGGTTTTCCGCCAGCGTTTCACCCGTGCGCCTTCGAGATCCCCGTTCTTCGCGAACAGGTGCAGCGACTCGTGGACGAAGGTGGACGCCGCTGGCGAAATCCCCGCGACGTCCGTGGCTTCCGCGCCGAGCGGCAAGGGCAGCACGCCGCCATCGACACCCTCCCAGGCGTTGTAAAAAGCCACCTCGGAGCGTGGCCCGGCGATCACTAACAGGCCCGCACCTTCTGCGATGCGACCGGCCAGTTTCGTCGCGATTTTTTCCGGCAGGCGTGGCACATCCGCCAGCACGATCACCCCTGCGCCGTCGAGATCCTCCTCTCGCAACGTCGGGGCCGGGACGACGTGCGGGTCCATCAGAAACCGCTCGCCCGCAGGCTTGCCACCGATCAGGGCGGACGAGGGCGCGAGGGCGAGGGCGGAATAGCCGGCAGCCCGCTCGAAGAACGAACCGGCGGAATTGCCATCAACTAACAGGACCGGCAAATTGCCCCGGACCATGACCACGTGTTCGAGGTGATTGTCGCTTGTTAGGTCGTCCTTGGAGTCGATTCTCGCGGCGATTACGCGGGGACCAAGATGGGTGAAATGGTGGCGGAACTCGACGGTTGCCAGTTGTCCCGGCACGAGCAGGCCGACCGGGGACTCACCGATTTTTTTGCCTTCGATTTCCATCACCACCGGGCCGGGAGTCAGCGCTTGGGTGCCGGTATTTTCCACGGTCACACGCATCACCAGTTCGCGATCCGTGCCAACCAGCGGGCGCGAGAGTTCGAGCGCGGAGATCGCGAGATTACGGAAATTGTCAGGCGAGCCGAAGTCCCGCAGCAGCAGTTTCGGCTTCGTGGGCATGGCCTTCCACGCGCTCTCAAGACCGTCCCATGCGGCGGGATTTTCAAAGCGCCAGCCGGAGCGCTGCGAGTCGGTGAAGACGACGATCTCCTTGGACGGGTTGGTGCCTTGAGCGAGGCCGAGAGTCGCCATGCCAAGCGCGTCGTGGGCGCGGAAAGTGCCGCCCACAGGCTCTAACTTATCGAGCACGCCGAGCACATCCGCCCGGTGATTGAGCGGCGCGGCGGTCTTGGCCTCGGGCGCGGGGCCGCCGAGAATCACGGTGAAGGCGGTGCCGCCTGGGGCGTCCTTGACGAGCTGCTTAGCCTCCTCAATGGCATGTTGGAAATTGGTTTTCCCATCGCGGCTGAGTTCCATCGACGCTGAGGCATCAATGACCAGCGCCACGTCCCGGCGACCGCTGGCCTCGAAGCGTTTCAAGTTTAAAAATTTCTCCATCATCACCAATCCCGCCGCGCCGAGGAGGAGGGCGAGGGCGATGCCGCGTGTGATCCAACGGGCTTTTATAGCACCTAACACGAATGAGCCGCCGAAGAGCGCTACTCCTAACAAGCCTGCAGGCAATACGAACAGCCATGGAATGTTAGAGTCCGGCGGGACGAACGGGCGGGCGAGCGCCAAGGCTAACAGCGCGGGCAGCAAACACCGCGCCGCCATTAATAACAGATCTTCCCATTCCATCTTGCGGCGGCGCACGGAAATCGTGTCGAACAAGAAGCGCATGGCCCCCCACTCGACCGGTTTGGCCGCTTGCTGGCGGACGAGGTGGATGATGATCGGAATCGACGCCCCGAGCAACCCGGCAAGCAGCCATGGATTGAGGAAAAGCATTTTATTTCCGCCCTCCTAAATAGCGCAAGAGGGTGTCCCGCAACGGCATTTTGGTATTCACTGGCACGTAGTCGGCACGCATTTTCCCGCAGGCGGAGTCGATCCGTTTGACGAAGGCGCGGAGCTTTTCGAGATAAGCGGCGCGCACGGCCTGCGGATCGATCCGCAGCATGGCGTCGATGCCTTCGAGGTCCTTGAAACGCTGAAAACTCTTGAATGGAAACGTCAGCTCTTCCTCGGCTAACAGGTGAAAGACGACGAGCTCGTGCTGGCGGAAATCGAAGTGATGTAGAGCCTCCACGATTTTTTCCGGATCGTCGAACAGATCGCTGATGAGCACGACAAGCCCGCGTTTCGGAATTCGCTCGGCGACGTGGTGTAGCACGTTTCCGACATCCGTATCCACACCGGCTTGAGTCTGATGGAGTTCTTGCAAAATCCGCCGGACCTGGCTGGGGCGGCTGCCCGCACGGATGAAGCCGCGGGTGGTTTTGTCGAAGGTCACGAGACCCGCAGCATCGCCCTGTTTCACGAACAAATAGGCGAGGGCGGCGGCGAGGTGTTTCGCGTATTCGAGCTTGGAAAGCGGCTGGCCGTTAGAACTGGCAGCGTGGCTGCCGGTGTATTGCATGGAACCGGAAACATCGACGGCGATCATCGCCCGCAGGTTGGTTTCCTCAATGTATTGGCGGATCACTTGGCGGTCACTTTTTGCCATGACGCGCCAGTCGAGATTTTTCGGATCATCGCCCGGCGAGTATTCCCGATGCTCCGCAAACTCGACGGAGAACCCTTTGTCCGGCGAGGTGTGGCGGCCGGATAGAGTGCCGATCATGCGGCGGCGGGCATACCATTCCAGACGGCGCATGATGCCCATGGACTCCTCGGGCAGGAGGCGCATGCAGTCGGGAAGCTTGAGGGAATCGCTCAGGGAGAGTTGAGAGTTGAGAGTTGAGAGTGGAAGGAATGAGAAAGAGGTGAGCGATTTTCTTGGCGAGCAACCATCAACTCTCAACCATCAACTTTGGGTACTCCAGTTTTCAGAGCACGATTTCCACCTTGGGAGCTAACAGTTTGATCAGGCGCTGGATGACATCGTCGCTGGTGATGCCCGCAGCTTCGGCATTGAAGGTCGTTAGAACGCGGTGGCGTAGGACCGGTGCGGCGACGGCGGCGACATCGGCGGTCGTCGCATGATAGCGGCCGCGCATGACGGCATGGGCCTTGGCGGCGGTGATGAGGCTGATCCCGGCACGCGGACCCGCTCCCCAAGCGACCATTTCCTTCACGAAATCCGGCGCAGATACATCTTTCGGACGGGTCGCACGGGCGAGGTTGGCGGCGAAGTCAATGACATGATCGCCGACGGGAACCCGCTTCACGATGGCTTGGATTTTCAGGATTTCCTCAGCATTGAGTAAGGGTGTCACCTGCGTGTCCGACGGACTGGTCACGCGGCGGATGATTTCCCGCTCCTCATTGGCCGATGGGTAATCGACGATGATGTTGAAAAGGAAACGGTCGAGCTGAGCCTCGGGCAGTGGGTAGGTGCCTTCCTGTTCGATCGGGTTTTGGGTGGCCAGCACAAAGAACGGCTTAGGCAGATTCAGGGTGTGCTCGCCAACGGTGACGTGGTGTTCTTGCATGGCCTCTAACAGCGCCGCTTGAGTCTTCGGCGGGGTGCGGTTGATTTCATCAGCGAGAACCAGATTGGCGAAGATCGGACCGGGGACGAAACGGAAGCCGCGGTGGCCGGTTTCCGGATTCACTTCAAGGACATCGGTGCCGGTGATGTCGGCAGGCATCAGATCCGGCGTGAACTGGATGCGCTTGAAACTCAGCTCCAAAGCGCGGGCCAGAGTGGAGATCAGCAGCGTTTTCGCCAGTCCCGGAACCCCGACCAGCAAGGCATGGCCCCGGCAAAATATCGCCATCAGCGTTTGCTCGACGACCTGATCCTGCCCGACGATCACCCGGCCGAGTTCCAATTTCATCCGGCCATACACCGCGTGGAGATTTTCCACGGCTTCTTGGTCACTGTTGCTCATGTGCTCGCAGATACCACGGCCATTCGGGCCAGCTTACATGTCGCGGGAAATTTCCAATTTTTCCGCCCGCCAAGATGCCGGGAAATCGCGTGTTTCGTTCACACCTCTTTACATGGTCCGGCGTCAGTGTAAGCTGAGCCCGCTGCTCACCACACCCATTTTAATGTTTCGTCAGCCACGTCCCCCCGACCCTGACCAGGACCTAGTCACGCGTGCCCAACAGGGCGAGACGCGTGCCTTTGACGCCCTGATCCTCAAATATGGCGACAAGCTTTACGGCCTCGTCTATCACATGACCTCGCACAAGGAGGACACCCACGATTTGTTACAGGAAATTTTTGCCCGCTCCTATCAATCGCTCGGAAAATTTCGCGGAAACTCCTCGTTCTACACCTGGATCTATCAAATAGCGGTCAACCTGACGCTGAATTTTCTCAAAAAGAAAAAACGCCGCACTAGCCTGAGCCTGAATGATTTGGACTCCCCGGTTCAGCAGGATCCGGCGCTGATAGATAATACCCACGAAGGGAATCCAGAACGACAAACGAATCTCAACGAGTTGCAGATTAAATTGAACGAAGCGATGCGGAAGTTGTCTGACCCTCACAGAATGGTCGTGACGATGTTTGACATCCAAGGCATGTCCCATGGGGAAATCGCCAAGGTGCTCAACACATCAGAAGGCACCATTCGTTCACGGCTCCATTATGCGCATCTTCAACTTCAGTCGGCCTTGCAAGACAGTTGGGAAGAAAGATTTTAAAAAAATTCTTGCGCTGGGGGCGATTATTTTGTAAATCCTAAATATCAACCGCAGTGAAACCAACGATCGAACAAATCGGAAACCTACTTGCCCTCAAGCGCGATGAGCGTCCTGATGAGGGTTACTGGCAGGATTTCCTATGCGAATTTCATCAAGCCCAGCGCGAGCAGGCGGTGAAAAAGTCGTTAGTGCCTAATTGGTTCGGTCGTGTATCCGCTTGGTTTTCCGATGTCGGGCCCTCCAAGTGGGCTTACGGCGCGGGCCTAGCCTACGCCTCGGTAGCCGCCGCCTTGTTGCTCACGCCACATGCCGCGAAGTTAGAAAACACACCATCCTCGCCCGTCAAATACGAGTTGGTTCCCGCCCCTACCCCACCCACGGTTGAGCAACTCAACCAATTGGACCTGAGTCCCTCGACTCAAGGAAACGTCGGCGAGCAGGTTTTCTAATTCCAGCCCTCCCGCAATGCTGGTTCTGGAGCGCCCGCGCCGACAGTGGTCGGCACGAATGATTGGTTTGGCAGGTCTTTGCGTTTCTGCGAGCTTGGCCCAACCAGTGGTCGTCGCGCCGCGCTGGCAGGTGAATTTTCCCGCCGCCGCCAATGGCCAGGTCGGCGAATCCACCGCAGTCGCCATGAGCGGTGACGCAATGATGGTGGTGGTGGTCGCCGCCGGGGCAGATGCCCGAAATCCGAAACTCTTGCTCGGCAGCCGTCCCATCCCGGTCAAGTTGATCGGCAATGACCCCGTCTCGCGACTGGCCTTCATCAAGGTCGATGGCGAGGTGATGCCGAAACCGATGGAATGGGTGTTAGAAGTCGGTGCCAGCGCGAACGCCACCCTGCAATCGCTCGAAGCCGCAGGCCCGGTCAAATGCCGCGCGACCGGCTGGGTCAAGCAGGTGGGGGGTAAAATTTTACCGCTCGCCCTGTTGCGGGTGAATTTCAGCCTCGCAGTGCCGCCACCCGGCACGCCCCTGGTGGATGCCGCCGGGCGGGTGGTGGGCATCGTTTTCCAAAGCGCGGGCACCGGCACCACCGGCTACGCTATTCCCGCCGAAGCCGTCCACCGGGTGTGGCAAGATCTTGCCAACGGCGGCCCCTTGAGCCGTGGCTGGCTGGGCCTCGCGCTACGGGCGGAATCCCAGACCCCACAGGTCATCCGGGTCCTGCCGGATTCCCCCGCCGCCGCCGCCGGTGTCCAAGCAAATGACGTAATCGTCAGCATCGGCTCGCGTCAAATCACGAATTATGCGGATGCGGCAAATGCATTTTTCTACCTAACACCCGGCCAGCCGGTGCGGGTGAAATTGCGGCGGGATGTCGAGCAGCTTGAATTCACGCTCACGCCAGCGAAGCCCCGTAGTTAAGCGGATCGCGACGCCTCACCCAGTAAGCTTGTATTATTTGAAGTAAATGCCACTGACTTTTCCTTCCTTCAGACTTAGTGTTCCCAGCAAATCGTCCCCGTGGTCTTTGAAACAGAGGCGGCAGAGATAAACTTGATTCCCTTTCATCTTCAGATCGCCCAGAAATGTGGTCTCATATCCTCCTTTAAATCTGGCATTCATAATCTCGGCAGAGCTTCAAATTGGGTTTTTGTAAGTGCTGCTTTTAGGTGATGGGTTGCATCTGCCACAAAACCGTCATAGTCTTTCGCAGCTTGAGTGGTGAGTAGGTGGCGGAATATTTTTTCTGCATGAGCTGAATCTTCGGCACGAAGGTCTTGGCATAGGAACAAGGTTAGCGATAGGGTAAGTAATATGGCTTTCATGTTTTTGTTTTACCGAACGAGATCAGCCGCGCGGATCCATAAACGGTATCGGTGCTTTACCGCTCTCTGAGGCGATAGGTGATCGCCGCTACTCAGGGTTCCTCGACGCCGTCTTGGATTACTTCGTCATCTTTGACCGGGATGGCGCGGATGGCGCGAGGTTTTTCGGGTGGGGCCGGGGCTTCACCGGTTAGATCATCGATATTTCCGTCGCCGGTTTTCAATGGCTCGACAGGCAGCGCTTTCAACGCACCTTCGACGGGCTTGGCGACCGGGGGCTTGTCGTTGTCGGGATCTTTGGAAATTGGCTCCTTGTCGCCCTCATCTTTCGGGGCCGCTTCATCGACCACAACGAGAGCCTTTTTCGGCGGCACAATCTCGTCCTTGATGTCGTCCTTGATGCCCTCGAAAAACTGCCGGACCATTGGCGCGGCCATGCGACCGCCGGAGACGGTTTCGCCGGGGCGGCCTTCGTAGAGGACGGCGAAGGAGTAGCGCGGATTGTCATGCGGCAGGTAGCCAGCAAACCAGGCGAGGCGCTGGTTTTTCGCGGCTGGCCCCCATTGCGCCGTGCCGGTTTTGCCACAGAGGGAGGTGTAACTCAGCGCTCCCGCGTGACCGGTGCCGCCCGCAGAATCCACGACATCGTGCATCCCGTCGTGGACGACATCCACCGCCTTCGCATCGACCCCGAGCCAGTTTTTCCGTTCGGGAATGGCCGCTTGGACGACGCGCCCCCGGGTATCCTGGACTTGGCGAATGAGTTGGAGTTTCGGCAACGCGCCGCCGTTGGCGATACCAGCCATCGCCTGCGCGACTTGCAATGGCGAAGCTAACAGACTGCCCTGACCGATGGATAGATTCGCGGTGTCGCCATCGAGAATCTTGCGTTTTTCGTTTTTCATCATCCACTCGTCACTGGGCACGAGGCCGGGGCTTTCACCGATCAGCGGCAGTCCGGTGCGCTCGCCGAAACCGAGGCGACGGGCGAGATTGAGGAAGGCGGACGGCCCGACCTTGATGCCGACCTGATAGAACCAGGTGTTGCAGGAACGGGCGAGGGCTCGTTTCACATTAATCGAACCCTCGGGGATTTTCGTCCAGTTGTTGAAAACCGCCCTGCCGATTTCAATCGAGGCCGGGCAGTAAATATCTGTCTCGGCGGTGACCGTGCCATTGTTCAGCGCGGCGAGGGCGACGATCGGCTTAAACGAAGATGCGGGCGGATAGGCCGACTGGAAAGCCCGGCCGAACAGCGGTTGGGACGGGTCTGCTTCGAGCGCTTGGAAATCCTTTTCATTGATGCCGGGGATAAAGCGGTTTAGATCGAAGGACGGGCGGGATGCCATCACCAGCACCTCGCCGGTCACAACATCTACCACCACGAAGGCCCCGCGTCGGCAGCCGTCGTGCAGGGTTTTTTCCGCGAGTTTTTGCCAGGACAGATTGAGCGTGGTGACAAGCGTGCCGCCGGCCCGCGGGCGTTTGACCTGCTCTTCCAGCAGCTTGTTGCCGCTCTCGTCAAACAGCAGGCGCTTCATGCCGGGATCGCCAGTGAGCTGGGTGTTGAAGATTTTTTCCAAGCCAGAGCGGCCTTCGGATTCCTCCCACAGCGGTTCGTTCGGGTTGATTGGGCCGGTTGGCAATTTCCCAACACTGCCCGAGTAACCGATGATGTGCGCGGCGAGTTCGCCATTTGGATAGATCCGGCGGTAGATCGGCTGCAGAACCAGTCCAGATGTTAGCTTGGACTCGATGCCATTGGCATCCTTCTCGCCAATCTGGCCACTGACCAACAAGGGTAGCCAGCGGCGGTTTTTATAGTGGTCGTAAATTTCATCGTCCGTTTTGGGGATCTGATTTTTAACGAGGACCTGCAGCGAGTCGAGCCGAGTGTGGGCCCAGTTGATGACAAAATCGCGGTCGTCATTCTCAAACTGCCGGAACTGCAGGGCCACCTGATAGGCCACCCGGTTTTGGGCGAATGGTGCCCCGTCCCGGTCCACGATCTGGCCGCGGGGGGCGGGAATTTTCAAAGTGATCGTCCGTGCGTCCTTGCGGGTGAAGATCGCTCCGTCGGTAGCGCCGCGGGGGGCGGGTGTGGTGGCGGGTATCGTGTTAGAGGCGATGGGCGGGGCGTGCAAGTCCTGAGCGCAAACGGGCAATGTCGCGAAACACGAGACCAGCGAAAGACGGTGGAGGAACAGGATGCTCGGCATGAAGGTTTGGGGAAAATAGGCCGGATTGCGGGCTAAGGCAACGCTCAATCCCAACCAGATTCATCCCAATCCGCCGTCGATTTGCCAATGCTTTTCACGATCTCCGTGGGCAGGAAGATGAACTCGTCCTGACGTTTTTGTGAGGGGACCATGCGAAAACAGACGAGCTTCCGCTCACCATGTCCCCGGGTGGTGACCGTGAGATCCACAAAAACCTCCAGCGCGCCGTCGGTGTGTGGCTTGACCAGCAGCAGGCCGGGGACGGGATAGGCGGCGTGGGTGGTGCTGCTGCTGCCTGTGCTTGGTTTGAAATCCACGCGTTGTCCCAGATGGTCCGCAGGATACCACTCGTCGCGCTTGGTTTTCGCGGTGCGCGTGCGGACGCGATGGACGACGAGCGATTCCTGCCTGCCGGTTTCCCCCGTCGCCTCAAGCCGCCAGCGGAACGGCCCGTCGAAGGTCGCCACCGAGGCGGAAACAACCATCGCGCTCAGCGTGTAGCTGCCATTTTCCGTGCCTTCCGGTTTCACCTGCATGCGGATGTTCGCGCCGTTGACGTGTACAGACGGTGAGGAGGCCGCCGCGCCATAGGTGTTTTTCTTCGCCATCAGGCTGATACAACTGTTAAGAGTGCCGAGAAAAGCGACTGCCAGCGCCGCACTTGTCGCAAGCCGGGAGCCGTGCATGATGGGCGCGATGAGCGATTGGAATTTCATGTCGGTGATTATCCTGGTGGGCGTTTTTATGCTTTGGAACTGGAATCAGGACTGGCCGATTCACTCTGAGCCACGTCTCTTTACGAGTGCTATTCTCGACGCCGCGAAAGATTTACTATGATCCAGGTTCCTGCTGCCATAAATAAACATATCGCGATTGTGATAACAGGCCATGTGGAGATTCCGGATTCGGGCGATTCGATGGTGCTTTGTTTTTCTCCAAGCGACCGGATGACAGGTCTTGGGTTTTGCGTTTTCAGGACGGCGGCGTCCTTATTTTTGGATTCCGGCATTCCGAGATTATCGCAGCCGGGCCAATTCGCTTTCAGCCATTTGACGAGTATCGGGATTCGTTCTTCGTAGGGCAATTCCTGGTCCGGTGGAGGAAAACCAGCGCCCAAGGTTTTGAGGTTGTTAACAATCCCATCGTAGGCAAAAAACGACGCATTGGTGAGATTTTCAAAGATATACTCTCCGCCCATTTTCGCCATCGGCTCATGTCGGAACAGCATCCGGCTATATTCCGGGATGAAATCAACTTTATGTGCATCCGCAATCTGTTCGGACATTGAGGACAGGAGATGAAATTTCCTCACGTCATTTTCCGCGCCAAGCATTCTCTTTAATTCCGATGGATCTGTGATGAGAGATGGGTCGTCCATTAAAACATCACCGGCTGGAGCTCCGTATCCGGCACGCATCCGTCCGTCCTTGGCATCGCGACTAAAAATATAGAAAGCCAATACCTGCGTCTTTTCCACGTCATTGAGATCTCCCAAAGCATCCCTCATGGTCTGAATTCTCGCAGCATCCCCCCTAGCTTCTTTCCGGCGCTCGAATGCGGTTCTGCCGATTTCGCCGAGCTGTGCCTCCGTGAGAGGCTCCGCCTGAGCCGAAAGGCAAATGCCCAGAATGACCATTGCCGCTAACTTAGAAATTTTTGAGTGCATAGATTGGTGAGGATGGATTATTTGCTCCTACTCCCTTTTGGTTGAGCGCGGTCATGATATCCTGAGTGCTTTTATCTTCCACGATTCCTTGCACGAAGATTTTCGTGGCTTTTCCCACGAAACACTTGTCCGTCGTGGATACAAATGTCCCGTGTTGGAAGCTTTCAGTATAATCCCGTTCGGTGTGGCACGCGTTATAAAAAAATCTCGCATAGCCAAGCGGGGGTAAATCAGACGAAGGGGATTGGACGATCAGTCTTTTTGGTGACTCGGAATCGCCAAAATGCCACTCATTGACTCCGGTTCCTTGCTTGGTAAACGTGCTGCCGGGGAGCACTCCCTGAAGGTTTTTAAAGCGCTCGATTCCCAATGACGGGATGGTGTAATTCTGGGGACTCGTAATGATCTGTCCCGGCTGCACCGTCAAATAAGCCCAGCCCTCCGAGTAAACCCGATCAATCGCATTGAGATCGTCCTGATTAGTGGGAAGAGTAGTTCCATCTCCATTGGTGAACTGGACAATGTCATTTTCGCTTCCGCCTCCCCTAGAGGTTATCGGGATCGAGGTTTTCCCAGTGCCGAAATGAGTGAAATCCGCGATGGTCTTGTGGGTTTGTTTGGTGGAGAAATTCGGCCCCAATCCAAAGTTGGAATGCCCGTCGAACACCACCGTCCGGCCTTGTTGTTCCAAGGCATGGATCAGTTTTTCCTTAGTGGTGACAATTTCCACACCACGGAAGGTCCGATGACCTTGGGCATCATCGTGCTTCACGAACCAAACGTCTCCAGACCGCGCGACCTTGATCCCATCCAGGTAGTCCTCAAGTAATTGACGGCTAGTTTCTTCGCCCAAAGGCTCTGGACCAAGTCCGAAGGCAACGGTAATATCCGCCGGAAGGATGGAATACGTTCCATTTTTCTTCCCATTCCTTGTGCTCGGGTCAATCTCGTAAGTTTGGCTTTCCGTTTCTGAAGTTCCAGGCGTCCAAGATTTTGACTCTGCGATTGGATTTGTGCCATCAGCTGGGGTAAAGATTTCGAGCCAATTAACGACTTGACCGGGGATTGAGTTCACCCGCCATTTGTATTTGAGCTTGGTTAGAAAATATGAGTTCGCCGCATCGACAGGCTCGGGGGTGAGGGAGATGGAGGCGGTGTTGATATTGGTTGAAAATGTATCCGGATAGGGGGTAATCCAGCTTTCCACATTGCTCTGGAACATGGCGGAGGTGTATTCCATGGAGAGGGTTTCCGTGGTCGTGGAAGTTTCTCCACTGCCATCATCATCAGTCCCCATGCGGGTGCGGGTAGTATTGGTGGCGTTTGTCCATTCGCCGCCGTAGCCCCCCCCCCACGGTGTGCCTATTACAGTATCCGTAATGTGCCCCGTCTTGGGGTCGTCGTATATTTCTGTAAGCGTGCTGTCGCCACTATCACCATCATTGTCAGTGTCGTCACTTATAATGTGTGTCTCTCTTTTCAGGTAGATATTTGTTGGGGTCAGGAATCCGTTGAAACCATATCGGAAGCCATAAGTCGTAGCCTGCACACCCAGCAGTGTGGGCGCACTCACAGGGATGGCGCTTGCTGGCGTTCCGGGTGGGGAGACGATTGTTCCGGTAATCGGCGGGGTTTGACCGTTTGGTATAGTAAATGTGGGTGGATTTTGGCCGTCACTGGCGGAGGGTGTACCACCGGTGAGCACACGAAATTGGATGGCATGATCCGGATTGAGTCCATTAAAAAACATTTCGGAAATACCAGCGGCGACGGTGGCGGCGGTATGCCAGGTGTTGCCGCCGTCGGTGCTGAATTCGATGGTGGTGGGTTGTGATGAATCACCGGGAATCCACGTCAGGTGGACGGTGCTGGGGCCTGTTGGAACGGCGATCAGGCCGGTGGGTGGTGGCAGGCTGGTATCGCTGACTGCCGCCCAAGCCGTGGTGCTTGCGGTCAATGTGCCGGTTCCGGCGGTGGCTGTTATGTTGCTGACATCACCTGTATTGTTTGGTAGTTTGATATAAACTTTGGCACAAGGGAATGTATTACCACTGGCATTAGTAAATGTCGAATTGGTGTGCGTGTCCACACTGGTGACCCATCCGTCAGTGCCGTTCAGGGAAAGCAATGCCTCGCCTTGGGTGACTGTAATCTGCAGGGGTGCGTTTGAGGCTCCGTGCGATACACTGATGGCAAGCGGAGTAGCGAGGATGGTATCGGGCGATCCGCGCTGACCGGTGCCGCTGAGGAGTTCTACGGACGGGGTGTATCCATTGTAGTAATCCAAGGGGTTGGTTTGGTATTCGGATTCTAACAAATTAGTAAGGCCATCGCCATCGGGATCCGCATTGGGGTCATTTCCGGTATGCCCGAAGTAATTCATCTCCCAAGTGTCGAATAGACCGTTGTTGTCGCCATCATCGACGAGCAATTGATAGGCTTCATAATCGGTGATATAGCCGCCGTTGCTGTAAACGTCATTCACGGCCACACGCCAAAACATTTTTTCGGGGTGCTTAGGGTGATGGAGACGACGATGGTCATGTTGCTGCTATCTGCGATGGCCGGTGGCATGAGGGTTTGCCAAGTGGTGCCGCTCAGATCTAGCGAGTAAAGCAGCGTGTATTGTTTTCCGATCAGGGTGGGCCAACTGATGGTAAAGGCTGCCGCGTCATGGGTGAGCGTGGGGTGGATAAATCCACCGGGAGGATTTGGATTGAAAGGATTGGTGCCGGCGGCGGCTTCTTGGGCGTTGGTCCATCCGTCGTGATCGGGGTCGGCTTGGGGATCGAAATCGTTGGGAAAGAGAGCCCCTTGGTTGTATTGCTTTTCCCAGAGGTCGCTGAGGCCGTTGTTGTTGGTGTCGATGATGGCAGGGGCTGGGAGAGAAGCCAGAATCCAGAAGCAAGAGACCAGACAGAAAAGCAGGGAGCGAGACGCTCCTGCAACGGTCTGGAGCCGGAGGCTCCAGCTACGGTTGTTGAAGAGCCTCATTGTCCGGCACCTCCCGTAGCGGCTGGGGTGGCGGGGGCTTCGCTGCGCCGTAAAAAGGAAAGCAGCGCCGCTGAGTGGGTCGAGTTGGAGATGGTTGCGGACCAGTTCGGCGAGAGTGTTGAAGCTTTTGCGCATGTCGCATGGCTCCAGCGCAACATAGA
>JAYVNM010000014.1:0-7316 GCA_043758445.1 Akkermansiaceae bacterium
TGATGGGACGCAGGGCTTTGGCTCGGTCGGTCAACACAGGGATAACGCCAACGATGGGGAAAAGTGCTTAAGATTTCTTAAATACCTGAATAGTTACCATAGACCCAACTAATAAAGGAATCATCATAATCGTAAATAGTGGTCTTTCAGAAAATCTCGAGAATAAACCACCACCACACATATAACTAGCTACATTTAATAACAAAACACTTATTACAATAACAGTTCCGGTTAAAATTAATACAGACGCAGTTTTAAGTCTAGATGCCGCGTGCTGAATTTGATGATCGGAGTAACTAAAAACAGGGGGCGGAGAACCAAAGTAAAACGAATCTGTTGATAAGTCGGAAGGAATCATCTTACGCATAGCCAAGACTTTTGACCGATAAGGTGCAGAATAGCGAATTCGTGTCAGTTGCTTATGATTACCGCTTTTCCTTTCTATCGATTTCAATGTTTCATGATCGAGAAAGATATCTCCACTAGGTGATATCCCAAACTCTCGTAAACCATCTTTGATGGATTGAATTGTGTCTCGCTGAGTAAAGGGCCATAAAGGAAGTAATCTTCCAAGTTGACTCAGAATAAATAATCTACTTTTCTCCTGATTTTCGTAATGTGCTATGGCATGTTGATGCGTTATCTCCATTACGAAGAATCGCCCCATTTCATCTGCACCTAAATGACCAGAAGAAACCTCATGAAAGCTGCGTAAAACAGGAGTCTGAAACTTCGGGGAATTTCGATCAATCTCAGACCATGCTACGGCAGGCAATGTGAATGAAATGGTTAAATCTAGTTTGGATCGTTTATCAAGGCTACCTGTTATCCTCGAAACCGTGGCCTTCTGCTCGCCTCCCAAATCATCCAATATTTTAGATATGGAAACAGCAATATCCCTTGGCACATAACCAATTTCTAGGTATTCCAGAGATAAAACTTTTACAGCATTCGGATCATGTGGATTCTGAGGCTCCCTTATGAGAAAGACAGCATCACCTTCTTTGAGAGTTCTGAGGTTCTGAATTCGATTGCCGTATGAAATTCCTGCGACATACGTATAATAAGAACTTGGTTCTGACTGAATTTTAAACCAGCCGAGATCCGACACTAATTTAGATAACTCGTATTGCATCTCGTCCTGATCGGACTTATTTAGTTGTGTAAACAGTTTCATTAGTAGGTTTATCCTTTAGTAGTAGACATGACTAAAGGCCTTTCCCTCTGTCATGGGGAGCCGTGCTTTCTTCGGCGTTTTTCAGATTCCAGTTGCACAGACACGATCCACAATCGCGACACACCATTCCACCACAAGTTGAGCACTCATAAAGAATCTCCGAAAGCAACGAAGTATGCATACACTTGTGGCATCCTGATTCACGGCGTTTGGTAGCTCGTTGAATCACGCTGGGAGTCTTCCCATCATTTCGCAAGCGGGCTTCATATAATATCTGAATTCTCGCCTTCTCTTGATTCTTGCGATCTTCGTGCAGCGCAGCGCCTGCCAACTTCACCGCCGCCAAATCCTCAATATCGGGGTGCAGTTCACCTCTCTGCCTGAGGATAATCTTAGCCTGCTTTAATGAAGGCAGATTGTATCCCAGATGATTTCTTTCGATAGTTTTCAGAAGCTTCTGCGATCCTTCAAATTGCACACCGCTGCCTATGTGCCTGCAAATCACGGCATCGCCACACGATGATTCAACACGGTAGTGACCCTTCAAGTTACAATGGTAATCGCCAACAGTAAACGAGCTTATCAAATGTTGTTTCATGTTTAGCGTGAGGATGCAAGTTTTCGAAGATCAAGGCCTGTGAGGATTTTCCCATTTCTGAGCAAAGCTTCCGCTCCAACAGGAGTCAGTTCTTCGAGTCCGCAAAGGGAAAGTGTGCCTTTTCGTTTCGCAAGCGCATTTGCAGCGGCATCATCAAGTTTTTTCAGGCTATTGAGGGAAAGGTCACCTGAATAAGCAATCAGGGCCAAAGCTGCGGATTCTGACAGCTCAGTCACGCCGTTTAGTGATACGGCACCTCTCCATCGAGCGATTAGCTTGGCAATATCCTCTGTCAAATCTGTCAGATTTCGGGAAATCTCCCAGACGTTTAAACCGGTGACGACATCACCATGATCAATTAAAGCGTAAGCACCAGCAGGCGTCAGCTTAGTTAAGCCTTTTAGGGACAATCCTCCAACGTGTCGAGAGAGAACCAGAGCACAGGGGTCCGATAGTTCGTTCAAACCGTTGAGCGAAAGATTTCCTTTGTATCCGGAAAGAATCTCCGCGAGATCTTCGGTAATTTCTGTGAGACCATTGAGCGACAATCCACCTTTGTGACTCGCTAGCGCTGAAGCGAAATACTTAGGCAATTCCAATAGAGAGTCTAAATTAATGGGATTTTTTTGAAGTGCAATTTTTCTCAAGATGCTCTCTGGAAAATCGCTAGGCTTGTTTGCTTTCTTGCTTATATAGTCCAGATCGTTGTATGTTTTAATTTCCGGATTGGACATCAGGGCGTGAGCTCCGGCGGGTGACAATTCATTTAAGTAGCCAAATATTAACTTTCCATCGTGCATCGAGAGCGCCAACGCACTTTCGTCAGAGAGGCTAGTCAATCCTTTAAGAGAAAGATTACCCTTGTGAGAAGATAATGCCAGAGCTACTCTGTCCGAAATATTAGTAAGCCCGTTCAACGACAAATAGCCGCTCCGGCTTCCCAATGCATGGGCTGAAGATTCTGACAATTCAATTAAAGAATTCAGGATAAGACCATCTTTATAACTTGCCAAATGGTACGCTAGTTTAGCAGGAAGATCATTAATATTATCTAAAATATTATAATGATTTATTTCGATAAGACCACGCCCTTCTGCCATTAAAACATGCGCGGTCTCTGAAGAGATATTTACAAGACCCTTGAGAGATAGCTTGCCTTTTTTAGTCGCAAGTATCCTGGCAGCCGATTCTGAAAGTGTATCTATCTCGTCGAGATTAACGGTGGTTTCAAGTTCGGAAACGAGAGTAGCAAACTCATCAGAAACTTCAGTGAAATACTGAGAGGCGTCAATTATGATTGGGTTTTCGCTATAATCCATATCTACACCGTCACCATAACGACCACGGTAGTACCTCAATTCGCCCAGTAGCGCCACATTGCCTCCTATCAACAACGCTTTCGCTGCAGTAGGAGAAATTGTTTCGAGTCCTTCTAGGTGGATTTTTTTTGGATGCCTAGCCAATTGAATAGCTGCGTGATCTGATAAAGTCGTCAGACCATTCAGATAAATGTTTCCTTTGTGAGCGGCTAGTTCCTGAGCGACTTGATCTGATATCTCGCGAAGTCCGTTGAGGTGAAGCTCACCGATAAAGTAGGCAAGAGCTTTAGTCGATTCGATGGAAAGCTCCTGCAAGCCATCAAGATTGATGCCTCCTCCCTTGTATTGGGAAATGATGAATGCGGCAGCATCGGATATTCCTGTGGCACAGCTTAGGTCCAATTCTGTATATTCACTGATCTGACCATTTTCTTCAATGTTGGATATCAGTCCTTTGGCAATTTGCCCGTCAATAAATGAGAGATGCATTTCGAATTAGTATTTGAAATTAAGATATGTTGATCAAAAACGCGCTTTGAGGTTTTTTTTTCCCGAAGTCATTGACCCCGTGTGAGATTAGGACAAGGTGGCGTTTCGCCCGGGTGAGGGCGACGTAAAAGAGGCGTTTTTCCTCTTCGAGTTTGCCGTCGCGTTTGGCGTAGTAGCTGGGGAATTCGTCGTCGGTGAGGCCCGCGATAAAAACGGTGTCGAATTCGAGGCCTTTGGATTGGTGGACGGTGAGGATGGGGATGCTGGTGTCATCGGCTGCGAGGAAGTCGAGATTCCGAGCAAGTGCTACCCTGTTGGTGAGTTCCCTCAGCATGTCTAGCGGCGGGCGGGAGAGGTCGTCTTTATCTTCGAAAATTTTTTGAAAGCGTTCGAGATTAGCGAGACGTGGAGGTTCGGCTTGGTAATGGGAGTGCAGGCCGGATTCATTGAGAATTCGTTGGCAGAGCACGGCGGGACGGAGCGTGGTGGCAAGCTCACGCCAAGATTCGAGCTGTACGGCGATAGGGTGGAAGGCTTGGCCAAAGCGATTGACCAGTTCCTTCCGGGCATGGGTGCCTACGGCGAGCGAGGGGGCAAGATGTAGAAGGACTTCGGCAGTGGGCTGGGCGTCAGCAAGCGCCCGGTGGGATGGCTGTGACTGGGTGCGAAAGTGGCGGCTGACGCTGGTGAGATCGTGGCGTTCGAGATTGAGGAAGCGCCTGGCGATGTCGAGGGTGTCATCCCAGAGGCCGGTCTGAAGCGTGATGCCCAGGCGACCGGAATGGGCGCGGATCATCGAGAGATCGAAGGAGACATTGTGCCCGACGAGCACCGCACCCTCCGCGAAGCGGGCAAATTCGCGGAAGACTTCCGCTGGGTCGCGGCCATCGGAATGCAAGGTTGCCTCGCTAATGCCGTGGACCGCAGCGGAATCGCCGAGCGGGCGGGTGGGACGGAGCAAGGCATCGAAGGTTTCGACCGTTTGCCCAGCGACGAGTTTGACCGCTCCAAGGTCGATCACTTCGTCCTCAGTGGACGAGAGGCCGGTAGTTTCGACATCGAAGACGACCACGGTGCGGTGGGCGAGTGCTTGGAGCAGGGTGTGGAAGGGATCGCCGTGCTGGTGGGTGCGGAGTTGGGCGAGATCGGTGATCTTGAGACCACACTGCTGGCCTTCGAGCCAAAGGGTGCGGAGGGTGGCAGGACCGATGCCGGAGGAGGGGCGTTGCGTGAGCCGCTGGAGCGAGCCGCTATCTGAGGGATTCAGGAGTAGGCGGAGGCGGGCCAGCAGGTCCTTGATTTCCTGCCGCCGGAAGAAATCGAACTGCTCGACGGTCAAATGGTCGATCCCTCGCTTGGTGAGTGCGCGGGAGACAGCTTCCGAGCGTTTGTGGGTACGGGTGAGGATGCCGATTCTACCGAGGTTACTGGTGCCGGGGATGCTCTCAATGCGATTGGCGATCCAGTCCGCCTCAGCAGTGGAGTTTTCCGCATGATGGACCTCGGGGCACAAGCCATCCGGTAGTGACGGCGCCGCTCGGGTCTCGGTGCGACGGTGGGCGAAGGTAGATGCGTGGCGGTCGGTGACGCGGAGCAGGGCCTTGGTGGCGCGGTAGTTGTCGCGCAATGAAAGCTCCGTGACGGGGCCGAAGTCAGCTTTGACCCGTTCGATAACTTCATCCGGCTTGGAGCCGCGCCACTCGTAGATGGTCTGGTCGAGGTCGCCGAAGAAGGCGATGCCGGAAGCCTCTGAGGCGAGCAGGCGGATGACCTCGTATTCTGAGAGGTGGGTATCCTGGACCTCGTCCATCTGAATCCACTGGAAACGGGAGGCCCACTTGGCGCGCTTTTCCGGGAGGGACGCAAGCATCGCCCGGGTGCGATAGAGGAGATCGGAGAAATCGAGGGCGTTGCGCTCGGCGAGGTGCTCGTGGTAGGAGCGGATGGCTTTCTGGAACGGCACGGAGAGTCCCGCCAGGTTGAGGGTGGGGATTTCCGAAAGGGTCAGGGTTTCGCGGGGGCAATCGGATTTCAGTTGTGAGAGCTGCCAGAAGGCGGAATCCGGGCTGATGTCGTTGCTGGTGCCGGTGGCGCTGAGGCATTGGCGAAGCAAGTCGATGCTGTCCTGTTCATCATAGATGACGAAATCCGCTGGTAGTCCGAGATCGCGGGCTTCGATGCGAAGCATCCAGGCGCAGAGGCCGTGGAAGGTTTGAATGCGGCAGTTTTTGGCGTCGGCCCGGCAGGATTCTTTGACGGCGGTGCGCATGTGTTCGGCGGCGCGGTTGGTGAAGGTGACGCCGAGGGTCTTCTCCGGTAGCATTCCGCTGGCGATAACGGCGGCGAGGCGATCGGCCATGAGCCGGGTTTTTCCGGTGCCCGCCGGGGCCAATACCAAGAGCGTGCCATCAAGATGGCCGAGGACTGCTGCCTGCTCTTGGTTGGGATAGGTCATGGCATTGCAGCCATTCTGGTCAGCCAAGAGTTCAGGGCAAGACGCGATTTGTTATCCAGTCATGTCATTCCGAGGGGCTCTTGATGGGTCCCGCATCCGCCGAATTCTGGGGCACGGCAATGGCCGCAACGGAAGCAGATCAGCCAGCCGCAAACCGGACAGGTTTTTTCGGTGCAGGCGTCTCCACCAACCTGTCTGGGGTCGGTGTCTGGGGTCGGTTCTCGCATCGCAACAATCCAGGGATAGTTGAGCGCTGTTTCAATCCGTCGCGCCGAACAACTTCGCTCCGGTTGGGCGCGGAAGCTCGCCGTTCGCGGCGAGTTGAGATGTCTCGCGGTGGAGGATCGCTGCCCTTTCCTCGCCGAGCCATTGGTGACGATCAGCGGTGTAGTTTCCGGAGCCTTCCTCGTATTGTTGGATGAACTGGGGATAGTCCACAGGACCAAGCTCGCGGATGAGGATGGCTTTGGCCTTCGGATTGAGTTCGGCGGTGAGTGTCATGGCAGTGAGACGATCATTTGGTGACGATGGTGACGCCGACTGGGTAGCACATGGCATCGTTGGTAGGAGATTTCGCATTTCAGAATTTTTATCGTTCGGCGAGCTGCCCGCGGATCCATTCAGGTGATCGTCGCAGGTCCAATATGGCGACAACTTGCCGGACGCCATTTTTGTCCCGGTAGTAGATGGCATAGGGAAACCTGGATGATAGGGCCCGGAAATAGCCGAGATGAATCCGGTGTTCGCCGAAATAGACTCCGAGGCGTCGCAGGTCGGCGATGATCGAGTCTCTGAAATAGAGGCCGACGCCGTCTTCGATCGCGTTGTAAAAGTCGATTCCTCGTTCGATATCAGACGCCGCTTCCGCCAGAACGACGACGTTCTTTTTCATCGGCTCGTCAACCGTGCTTGAAGCTCATCCACAGAGAGCCAGGTTGCCCTGCCGGAGTTGATAATTTCCGAACGTTCGGCAAGAACCTTGCCGTGCCAATCGGGAGAAGGGTAATCGATCCCTTCCTTGGCAAACGATTCCCACAGCAACTCCATAGCTTCCATCCGCTCGCTGGATGACATTCGGGAAATTTCTTCCATTGCCAACATGTTTAGAGACTAAACTGTTCCGGGCTGGTGATCAAGCGCCCAGTTTCCGAGATTGTCTCGCGGATTCGTTCCCGAATAAATAGAGCCTGTCCCAAAAAAGCGTTTTTTCGAAACAGCCCTTGAATAGTGTTCAAATATACATCGAGCGAAAGTCGATCCAGCCGGATTCAGAGATGT
>JAYVNM010000015.1:0-21044 GCA_043758445.1 Akkermansiaceae bacterium
CAGCTATATCTCGACGGTTCGCAAGAAAGGGCTGGATCTTATGGCCTCGATCAAAGCCGCCTTCACCGATGCCCCGCTGGAGTGCTGAATAGTTACAAATCTTTCTAGTTTTCTTCGCATGGCCGCATCATCTCCCGTGTTGCAAAGCGACATTGGCCAAGTCTCCGCAAACATCACCCGCGCTGGCAAATTCCGCTTTTGGATCTCCGGTGATCAGGTTGCTGAATCGTGCGAACGAATCGATCTTCCTGAGCTTGGAAGTATTCTTGATGAGGCGTGCGATCTGGCTCGATTCACGCAGATCCTCGTAGAGCCGATTTGAACCTCGTGCTTTCTTGAATTCCTTGATGAGAAATGCTTTGGGATTGGTCTTCGAAAGGGGCTTGGAGCAGGCGAACTTTGCTTTCCTGGTCTTCGTAGAAAGGTGTTCCTGAATGGCAGCGGGATTGGCGATCAGCCATGTTTCGAGTTCCCAAGTGATGCAGAGAAGTTTGATTTTAGCACGGATGGTGGGATCGACTGCGGCTAGCTTGGCTCTCAACATTTCCGCTTCGGATTCACAGGTTTCCTCAGGAGCATCTTCCCAGACCGGCTTGAGATCCCAGACGATGACTGCCAAATCACATTTGCTCGACCGGATTAAATCTTCAGCAGCCTCAACACCCGCCGAGAACAAGACTGCCTTGCTGCCCATCGGAGCGGGAAGGACAATCACGCCCGGCCTCAAGCGCCGGGCGAAGCAGGTGAGAACCACTTGATCCGGTCCATCTGGCCCGCATTCGAGAACTAGCCCCAGTTTCAACGGCTCCTCCTTTCTTTTGAGCGGAGCATGCCCATCGAATAAAGGGAACCCGGCGCGAATGATTTCGACCACTCCACGAGCTCCTCGTCGGCGGCAGGTCGGCGGAAAATGGGAGGCTCGCCGGGTGGCCGTTCCACGGTGACGACGTGCTTGAGTGCCAACTTGTCGAGCAGATAGGGGGAATGGGTGGTCATGATCACCTGCTTGTCGGCGTAGGTGGTGGCATTGCGGATCTCATCGATGACAAAGCCGATGGCTCGTGGATCAAGGCCGTTCTCCAGCTCCTCGATGAACAACACGGAAGGGCCGGCGGGATGGCGCAAGGCAGCGAGCAAGGCCATAATCCGCAGGGTGCCACCGGATAGCACCCAGCCGGACAGCGCAACATCCCTTCCCGTGCCGAACCTTTCGGTGAGCTGGATGAGAGAGCGTGTTTCCACTAGGTCTTTCACTACATCCGGCCTCAGATTCGCGGCGTATGGGACGATGTATTGGAGTGACTGGATCATCCCATCGAAACCTTCCGGATCGGCATCCAAGAAAGACTTGAGGATATCCGCTAGATTCGCCCCGGTTTTCATCAGCGGCTCCTCGCCCCTACCTTCGGGGCGGCGCCTTGGCAGGCCAATGTCGAGGGGATTCAGATTGAGGAACATCCATTTGCGGAAATCGACTTCCTTGTTGTCATCAAGAATCTGGCTACCTGCCCGGGGTCTGCCACGCTCGCGGCTACCGAAAAGGGACTCCGCCTCTAATGTGCCAACCTTGAGATATTCGCGCTTGGGAAGCACCGTGCCTGCCGAGTATTTTCCGGTCTCTTCCGCCAATTCGCCAATCTCCAGAGCCGCACGCCATGGGGACTTGCCGACTTTCCCTGCTACCTCCAGAGCTAGAGGCTGGGTGTAGAATGGCGATGACGCCTGCTTCTTGCGCTCCGCGCCTTGCCAGAGAATGTGCTCGAAACCGAACCATGGGGAGATCGCCGCTTCGATGCCGCCTAATGCATAGTTTCTGAGTAGCTCGCACGCCTCGATGATGCTGCTCTTGCCGGTGCCGTTGTAGCCGACGAAGGCGGTCAGCGCACCAAGTTTTAGCGTACCACTGTCATCGACGGCTTTGAACTGCTTGATGCGGATGGAGGTAAGTTTCATAGCCGTGCGTCGGGAAGTTTACCGAGTTTGAGGAGATCCCGGTAGGTGTTGAGGGTTTGGGATTTTACGCTCTCGTCCACTAGCGGGAAAGTGGTGAGGATGTGCTGGAACTCGGGGATGGTTAGATCGTAGAGGCGGGCGACGAGCGCGTCGATCTGGGCGCGGAGGGTGAGGCGCGTTTGCGGGTCGGTCACGCCGTGGGTCTGGTGGGTGGCGTTCTTCCCGAAAACCTCCGCCAGCAAATCGTCGAACTCAGCCGTGGTGCCGACGAGGCGGGCGGCGCGCTCTACCAAGGGCCGGAAGTCAGCGTCGGTGGCGGTGAGGCGCGGGATTGGGAGCTGGTTCATGTAGAAGAAATTCACGTTCGAGCTGACCCGCATCCGAAGGAGATAATCAACGGTCATCGTGCTCCAGACGGCGCATAGGTAGAGAAGCATATTATTCCCGACTTTTCGTTCTCCTTTCTCGTCATACGTCCTCACTGTTTGGAAGCTCTCGCCATGAAAATTCGGCGGGATGATGGTTCCAATTAAAGTTCGGATATCTGATGTCCTAGCGATCTTACGAATGCCAAGACGATACGCCTGAAAATCGAGAGGCTGCCCCGAATCCTTGTTGCGCCCGAGAACGGCGGCGCGTCCTTCAGCGGGGTTCACCCAGTAGCGTGCATCGGCGAAGCGGTGATCGAAATGATGCACCATCTTGCCTTCGTAAAGCGGACGGAATTCCGGTTCCTGTGTGACGTTGAAAAGGTGGCTGTCGTTGGTCATGTGAAATTCGCTCTGCAGGCGAATGTTCCATGATGGCTCGGCATCTTCGGCCAAGCGTGGGTGCTTGGAGGCTTTGGAGACAATCTCGAAATCCATCGCATTTCGGAACTCAATGAGCGAGAGGGAATCCGGAGAGAGCCGCCGAACATCGTCCACGGAAAGAATAACATGCTGGTGCGAAGAATGGAAAAACGCATCCAGATCCATCGCGCCCACCGCCTCACGAGGATTGATTCTAAAAGCGGCGTTGAAATGATCGGAATTGCCACCTTTCTGGAAACTGGCGATGCAAATTTTGAAGCTGTGGTGAACACCTTCGAAGAGAAACTTTTCGTTCGAGATACCGAAAATGGCACTGATCCGGTTTTGTGAGAAAAGCATCTCCCTGAGCGCAGTGGCTCCGAGATCGCTGTAAAGACTGGTTGGGACAATGATGCCGCAGCGACCTGCATTGATTAGCAAGCTGACACAATGCTCGGTGAAGAGTTTGTAGAGATTGATGTCCGTGCCGGTTTTCTTGCCAGCAACGACACACGATTGATTCGGGAACTGCGAGGATGACCGGAAGTAGTTTGAGACGTGTGGAAAGGTCGAGAGATAGGATAGCCAGGCTTCACGGATTTCCGGCTCTTGCAGAAGCTTTGCCTGTTCTTTCTCGAACACCTTGATGTTGGTGTTGTTCACCATCAGGTGCGGTGCGTAATCATTAAAAAACTCTTTGGCCTGCGGCTTCAAAACCTCCCACGGTGGATTCGTGATGATCGCGTCGAAGCCGCCGCGGTTGACGATGATTTCATCGAACTCGTAAGCCCAGTGGAAGGGTTGGAGGGCTTCGATGTCGGTGAGTTTGAGCGGGCGTTTTTCGGGTTTGCCTTCCTTCTTTTTGGCGGCGTCCCAGGTGGCTTGCTCGTATTGGATGCCGAGGGCTTGGAATTGGTCGAGCAGGAGTTGGTCGAGGATGGCGCGGGCCTCGGTCTTGAGGGCGTCGATGTCGCGCTTGAGCGCGGCGAGATCCTTGAAGAGCGAGGTGGACTTTTTGTAGAGGTCGATGCGCTCGTTCTTCTTGCGGAGGAGTTCATCGTATTTGGCGGCCTGCTTGATCGCGACGTGGGCTTGCTGGGTTTCCTTGGTGGTGGGGGCGTGGGTGGTCTCGGTGGTGAAGCCGAGGGCTTCCTCGTAGGCGAGGGAGATGCGGGCTTGTTGGAGGCGTTTTGGAGCGTGGGCGTCTCGCCCGCTTTTCGAGAAAGATGCGGGCGAGACGCCCACGCTCCCCTTGGAATCGAATTTCGTGGAATCCACGTGGAGAAGACCGATGAGGGAATTTCCGGGGATGAGGTTGAACTCGATGTTGGGGAGGGGTTCGAGTTCCGAGCGTTTCTCGGCGGAGGCAACGAGGGAGAGGAAGAGCCGGAGCTTGGCGATTTCCGTGGCTTCTTCCATGAGGTCCACACCATACAGGTTTTCCGTAACGATCTTCTTTTTCAGCCAATAGGCGGTGGGAGCCTTGTGCTGCTTTCTCTCAAACTCGACCCACTGGAGGACGGGCGCATGGGCCAGCGCCTCGCAGCGGCCGACGAGGGCGGTGTAGAGATTGAGCAGAGTCTTGAGCGCTGCGACGAGGAAGGCACCGGAGCCGCAGGCGGGATCTAGCAGGGAGAGGCGCGGCAGGATGTCTTGCAGGACTTTCTGGGCAACGGGGCCGGTGGCGTGGAGCAGCAAGTCTTCGATGGACTCGTAGCGGCGGGCGGGCTGGAAGGTTTTAGGATCGGTCTCGTGGAGTTTTTTCGCGGCTGGGTAGGAGGCGTTGATACGGTCGAGCACGAGCTGGTGGATGGTTTGCTCGCAGAGATAGTCGGTGATTTCCGGGCGGGTGTAGTAGGCTCCGAATTCCTTTTGGTTGATGTATTTCTCGAAGATATAGCCGAGCACGTCGGGATTGATCTCGCGGTCGTCGCCGCCGGGGGTGTCGTTGAGCGACCATGAATAACGGGAGAAGAGGGCGAAGAGATCCTCGAAGACGGTGTCCGGAACTTTGATTTTCCCGTAGGGTTTCGTGAACAGCGACTCGCCCTCGATGCGGGCTTCGATGCCGTGGGGCAGGAACAGTCCGCCATTGAGGTAAGGGATGTCGCCGAGCGGGAGGGTGCCGATGGGTTCGCGTTTTTCCTCGGGCTTGGCGAAGCCCTCGAAGAAGAGATCGCGCAGGAAGTGGGAGAAGAAGCGGTTTTTCCCGGCCTCTTGGGATGCGGCGAGCTTTTCCGACAGAAAGGATTTGTTGCCATCTTTCGAGCGGGCGACATCGAGGAAGCCTTTCTGCTGGAGGAACCAGATGAACATGAGGCGGTTCAGTAAAACGGAGGCATACCAGCGGCGCTCGCCGGGATCGGGGATGCCCTCGATGGCTTCGAGCAGCTTGCCGTGCTCTTCCTGGAAATCGCGGAAGAAGGCTTTGGTGACGGTCTCGATATCGAGCCCGGCGCGGACGCGCTTGGCGGTCTCGGTGATGGGGATGTTGCCGTCCTCATCCAGCTCGGAAAGATCGACGACGAGGGAGGCGAGTTTCGAAAGGAAGAGGTCGCCGGGTTGCCCCTTGAGGTAATGGTGGCGGCGCGGGTGGGTTTTCTTGCTGTCTCGCTTCATCCACAGCCACACGGAGCGGGTGCGCTCGGCGTCGACGAAGATGAGGAGGTTTTCCACGGCCTGCGGGGCGATGCGTTTCCAGATGGCTTGCTGGTCCTTCGCATCAGGAAACGGGGCGCTTGGATCGACGGCGATCACCTCGAAGACCCGGAAGCCGGAGAGCTGGGAAATTTCCTTGGCGATGTAGCTGACGCCGCCTTGCTCCACAGGGATCGGCTTCGTGCGCTCGGGATGATTCCAGCCGAGGTCTTCGACGAAGAGATCGGCGAAGGCGAAGGCTTGGAGATGTTTGCGTGCGGCGCGGGGATCGAGCTTGGAGGTCATGGGAAAATGAGTTACCGGATCGCATCGACGTGGGGATAGTCGAGAATCAGTTGGTCGGTGGTGACAAGGGTCATGCGATGCACGCGCGCGCTGGCAATGAATAAGCGGTCCGCCGGGTCGCGGTGGATCGGCTCTAGGAGCGAGTAGGCTTCCTCCATGATTTCCTGAGTGATAGGGAGCATGTTCCAGCCATTCGTGCGGAGCAGCGTGCGGAACCAAGTTTTCCAATGGCCTTGGATCTCGATGCGTCCCCGCTCTTGGAGGCAGGCCAGTTCTCCGATAGAAATGGGCGAACACCAGATCTCGGACGCGGGTTCACTGATACGATACAAAGCCTCGGGACTCAGCCGTTCGGGGTCCAAACTGAAATGGAGGAGAGCGCAGGTATCGAGCAGCAGTTTCATTTCAAAGGGTCAAAGTCCTCACGCAGCATGTTCCAATCTTCCTCGGGGACGATGGGACCCTCGACGGGCTGTAGAATTTTCAGGGTTCCTCTCGCCCAGCCGGGTTGAGAACGATTCTTCAACATGGGCTTACCAGCAATCGTGGCGAAGGGGATGTTGCGTTTGCAAATCTCGATTTCATCGCCGCTCTCGACGCGTCCGAGATACTCGCTGAGCCGGTTTTTTAATTCGCCGATGTTGACGGAAATTTTCATGGCTCAATAGTTGGCTCAATAGTTGGCCAAGTCAAGTTACAAGGCCGAGTGAGCAAAGGATACGAGGTTCCTTGGTGGGTTCATCGTGGAGGTTGACGACGACAAGGCGGTCGTCGCGATGGAGTTGAGTGACCATGTCCGCCAGATCCTCGGCGGTGATGTTCGAGCGGAGCTGGCGGTTCAATTTATCCACAGCCTCGGTGGTGAGCGGGTGGTCATAAACGGCCTGAATCGCTGCGCGAACTTGATCCGTCAGAAAAAGATCCCCTTGCCGATGGCGGAGGTAGTCTTGCAGGAGTTCGTAGGTGCGGTAACGCGCTCCCCGGCGCGAGCCAAGCTGGCCAGATGCCATGTCCTTGCGTTCTTCCTCGATGATCTTGGTCGCGCGGGAAACGAGTTGGTGATGGTCCGCACGCCGGGGCAATGCGGGAGTGTCGGCGGTGCATTTCGCCTGCCGGAGAATACGGACGGGAGATTCGGAAACGGTTTTGCCATCGGCATCGATCCAGATGAGTGCATCGTGATCCTGAGGGGTGCGAATGTAAGTGAGGACGCCGGGTGGCGTGATTTCCGGGCGCTCGGGATCGGGCGTATGGGCTTTGGTGGCATAGACCACGTCCGGCAGGGTTTCGACTGCGAGGCGAAGTTCCGGGTTATTTTTGATGGCTTGTGCCCAGATTTCGAAAGCTTCGGAGGTAAGGTCCACCTCGTCATCTTCGGGTTCGTCGAGAATACCGGATTTCTCATCGTAGAGATTTCTCAAGCCGTCCTCATCCGCTGGTGTCTGGTCCTCGAAAAAGGATTCATCCGAGCCGACCACCTCTTCGTTTTCGCGCAAACGGTGGACGAGGCGGTTGCGGAGCTTGATGATATTTTCTACGCCATCCGCAGGCAGGAAGGAATAACAAAGGATGTTGTCCGCCTTTTGTCCGATCCGGTCCACACGACCCGCACGCTGGATCAGGCGGATGATGGCCCAAGGCAGGTCGTAATTGATGCATCGGGCGGAGTCCTGCAAGTTTTGTCCTTCCGATAGAATATCCGTGGCGATGAGAACGCGGGTTTGTTTCCCCGGCGGGAAGTCCTTGAGCTTTTCGTTGGATTCCGGGGAAAAACGCCAGGCTTGTTTGGCGGGGTTTTCCGAATCTCCGGTGGCGCAGTCCACGCTATCGAGTCCTGCGGCGTGCAGGGCGTCGGATAGATAGCGAGCGGTATCGGCGAACTGGGTAAATACAATGAACTTTTCCCTGGGGGATTCCTGATGGAGAAGGCTGATCAAAGCCTGGAGCTTGAAATCCTGTGAGGTGGGAATTTCTCCAGTTTCGGAAAGGATGCCACGCAGTGCCTCGGCATCCTGTTTCAGGTTACTAACAAGCGTCTTCTTGAAAACGTCCGTGCGGAGCCACTTGTAGCGCTTGGATTGATGTCCAGATAGAAAATGGTAGAGGGACTTCGCTTCGGATCGATAGTGGCTCTCATCCCATTGGCCCAGAGGCGGTAATTTTTCCTTTCCGGTGGTTAGAGGGAGTTCACCTTTGATGGCGTCGTTGAATCGAGTATCGAGAAGCATCGAATCCTGCTGCCCGATGGCGAGGGGGAGCTTGTTTTCGAGCGCGTAAATTTCAAGATAGTTCCGCAGGATGTGGCGGTGGATAGAGAGCAGAAATGAATGAGCGGAGCTTTCGAGCCGCTTGAAGAGATTCGTCCGGCAGAAGCCCTTCATCCGCTTCCCAGCGCGGGACAAATCTTCGAGGATCTTCTTGTCGGCGCTGGTGAGATCGGTGGGTAGCACGTCCTTTTTGTAAAGACTCCGACCGTAACGCGGAAGATTCAGGTGATCGATAATTTGGACAATCTCATCACGGAATAAGCGAGCGCAGGCATCTGAGGAATCGTCCGGGTCGGAACGAAATTTGACGGTTACTGGCTTCCGGGTAGGGAAATACATCCGCTCTCCCGTGGGAAGGGTGAGGAAGGGGCGTCCATCTCGGTCGTCAATCGACGCGTAATTTTTGATGATGAACGAGCGGGTGCGCCGGACAAGGAAGAGGCGCATGATTTCGCGCCAGTCGTCCGGTTCCTCGCTCTTCTCAAACGCTGATAGAGAGGCGAGTGGGGTGTTCGGATTCTTCAGTGCAAAATTGGATTCGCCTGTTTCACGGAGCATCGCTTCGGGACGAATTCCAATGTCGTTCTGGTCGCCGAGGAAGAGTCGGAGTTGTGCGCCAAGATCCAGATAGGTTTTGTTGTAGGGAGTGGCGGAGAGGAGCACGACCTTGCAATCATTACGTTCCAGATATTCGCGGATGGCCTGATAGATCTTGCCCTCACGATTCCGGAAATTGTGTGACTCGTCGATGATGACAAGACGGTAGCGGGGCAGCTTGGGCAGGTCTCTTTGAGCGACACTTTGAGACAGGACTCTCGGCGAGCGGAGGCCGAACTTGTGAGCGTAGTCTTCCCACATCGGAGTGAGATTCTTCGGGCATAAAATCAACGTCTCTAACATCTGATCGTCCGCCATGACACGGGCAATAGCGGATGCAACGCGGGTTTTCCCAAGACCCACGACATCACCGACGAGAACGCCGCCGCGCTTATTGAGATGGCGGCACGCGAGCTGCACCGCCTTTTCCTGGAACGGCAGAAGAAAATGTCTGATGTCATGAGGAACACGGAACTCCTTGATTCCCTCACGGGCATCTTGGGAGAGGTGCCACGCCATCTTGAGATAGACGTGATAAGGCGAAAGCAAGCGTTCGCTTGCCCAGCTTTCCTCAATGATGGAGATCAACTCATCGGTGATATCGAGGCAGCGTGTGTCCTCCCAGCGAGCCACGAACCAGTCGCTGAGTTTCTTGGCGGCATCCTTGTCGAGCACGTCGATATTGAGTTCGCCTTGGCCTTTCAGGCCAGCCATCGTGAGGTTGCTACTTCCAAGGTAGGCGATGATAGGGTTTATTGTGTCTTTTCGATGGGCGAGGTAAAGCTTCGCATGGAGGGCGTGCTTCAAGAAGAGCTTCACTTTGAGCCGTCCGGCTTTGAGCTGCTTGACCAAACGCCGGAGGCCTGCCTCGTCGGCATCTGTTGGATTTCCGATGGTGAGTTGCTTTCGAAATTCTGCGGCAGCTTCCTTGCGAAGTTTGGCGAGGGTTTTGTTGTCAGGATCTTTCTCGGGCTCCTCCGTGAGCCATTTCCTAAGTTGATCGTGAGGCAATCGCTGCATGCCGACCAACAGACGCGCAGAAGCCGGGAGAGCGGGATATTCAGGGATAGCCCATGTGTTTACCACTCCGTCGATGCATCGCCATCCACGCAGATTAAAATACCCCACGCAGAAATCCCCTCGAAACGCCAACTTGAGTGCGTCCTTGAGGCCGTCGCTATTTTCGTTCTCCAGGAACGGGTTTTCGATGTTGTCAAATACGGTGGGCACTGGTGCGAAGCGTGTTGGAAATGTTTTTGGCGTCAAGGTATGCGTGCGGCCCCAAACCACCAAATAGGCGGCGGTGGCGTTGCCTTTGTCTGGGGTTTGGTCTTTTCCCCGGCGATTGGGCGGCATCGTCCACGTTGAGCTGGTTGCTATCGTCCTTGAGCAGATCCTGAATGCCGACAGAGGTGGTGGCGGGAAAGGCGAGGTCGCTGAGCTGTAGATCGGCGGTGTCGTCATCGCCGGGGGCGTCGCGGTTGGCGAGAGATTTTTCGGCATTGCTCCCCCATCTATCAGTCGTGGAAATGATGATGCCGGAGGTAAAGCGCTTGTCGCGGAATTGGGCGAGGATGTCGTGAATGGTGATCTGACTCATGAACTGTCGTTAGGCTAGCGATCTGCGAAGGGCTACGGCGAGGGGATTTTTCTGGGGCGGATGGAAATGTCTGCCGCAGCCATTTACCCGAATCTGATAACCCGCTACTTGGGGATCCGCAATGTAATGGGACAGGCCTTTTACCATGAGCCGCACCGATTCGGCGCGACAGCTTTGCCAATTCGATGGCAATTTAAATTCGTGGCTTTGAGTTCGGCCCAGAAGCTTTTGTTAGCGGCAAAAGCAGATGTGTTTGATTATGAGGAATTCCATGAATTGGAAAACGCCTCAATTTTCGAGGCAGAGGACTCCTTGCCTGATTACCCCGCATTTAAAGAGGAACTTCTCAAAGCGATTTATGGCTGGAAATCAGGGCGCTTTTTCCTCCGCGGGTTTCGGCGGGGTAGGCGGGGCTGCTGGCTTGAGGAGGTCCTTGAACTGCTCGCCCCACTCGCGGGCGGCGGGGTGGGTGAGGTGTTTTTCAAGGTGTGCTAACATGCGGACAGCCGCGCCGCTTTCGTCGCCATTGCGGAAGAGATCCATTTCCATATCCCACTGGAGTTTCGGTTGGGTGATTTCGAGGAATTTCTGGTATTCCACGGACTCGGGATTGGCGGCGATAGCGCCTTTTTTTTCCTCGCGGCGATTGCCCACCCAAAACTCGACTTTGGCCCCCTCCTGCTGGATGCGCTTGATCCACAAGGCCCGCAATTCCGCGACGCGGGTGGGTTTCTGGCAGGGCGGCATCAGGATTTCACTGTAGATGGCATCGAGCTGGATGGGTGAGAGCGGCCAATTATCCGTTTTCGGGTTGCTGATGTCATAGGCCTTGGCGAAGACCGTGGCGGTCACCGGCTGGGCCAAGAGTCCTTCCTGGCCATTGAGTCTTTGGGCATCGCGGAAGATGGAATCGACGATTTCCTGGGCCGCCGCAGCGAGTTTCACGCGGTCGGGCTTAGGCGCGGCGGCTTGGATCGTGAGGATGAGCCAGCGGAGTTGCTGGCGGAGGGCCTCACGCAGGCCGGGGCTCTGGAGTTTTTCCGACTCCTTGCGTTTCCACTCACGAAACTCCTGCGACTTTTTTTGCATTTCCTCGAACTTCACCCGGTCGGTGCAGTTGAGGAAAAGCTCGATCGCGGCTTCATCGCTGGCCACCGCCGTGCGATAGGCCGCGAGGGCGACGCGGTATTTGGAATCCATTTTCGATTCCGCAGAATCCCGGAGTTTTTCCAGATTCGCCAGCACGGCCTCGCGATCCGCATCGCTCAGGTGATCCGCATGGACGACGCCCTTGAGAATGAAGGCGGCACAAATCAGGTGAATGGGAATTCGCATAGCGGGTTTCATCTCAGATCCGGCGGACGAGGCCAAGCGGGAAGAATGAAAATCGTCCATACTCCGGTAACGCGCAGTGGCTTGCTGGATAGTAGTGGCGGCGGGAAAAGAGCGACTCAGTTTCCGCGCTTGGAACTTTGGAATTCCGGGGCATGATTCCGGGCGTCACCCACCCACCCCATGAAATCTTCCTTCGGTCGCTTGATCGTGCTGGTCGCCACTTTTGCTATCATGTTCGCCGTCGTCACGGTCTTGCGGACATGGCACAGCGGGGGCGATCTGCGTAGCCTGATTCCCGGTTTTGCGAAGAAATCTAGCCAATTTCACCCGGAAACCTTCACCCTGCCCGACAAGGCCCCGCTCGATGTGGGCGACGTCGAGTTGCTCTCCCGCCTCAACAATGAATACGCACGGCTCACCGAGGCGGTAGTGCCATCCGTGGTCAGCATCGACACTGCCGGGATGCGCAGTGAGCAACTTCTCGACATCTGGGGCGGCACGCGCGTGCGCAATTACCCCACGCAGGGGCAGGGTTCGGGCGTGATCGTTACGAAGGAAGGCCATATCATGACCAACCATCATGTGATCGCCGGCCAGCAGAAAATCCGCGTCACGCTCCATGGCGGGAAAACTTACACAGCGCACCTGATCGGTGAGGACACGTTGCTAGATGTCGCGGTTTTGAAAATCGACTCGGAGGAGACGTTCACCCCGTTGAAGCTGGGTGACTCGTCACAAGTGAAAGTCGGGCAGATCGTGCTTGCGGTGGGCAATCCCTTCGGCCTCGGCGAGACCGTGACGCAGGGCATCATTTCCGCGAAGGAGCGCTCGCTCTCGGACAACCAGCGTGACCTTTTCCAAACGGATGCCGCGATCAATCCGGGAAATTCCGGCGGCCCACTGGTCAACCTGCACGGCGAGATCATCGGCATCAACGTCGCTATTTTTTCCCCGGACAAGCAGAACCCTGGCTTCCAAGGCGTGGGCTTCTCGATCCCGGCGAACGACGTGAAGGACTCGTTGTTTCAAATCCTCGATCGCGGTCGTCCGGTGCGGGGCTTCCTCGGAGTCCAGATGCACGATCTGGATGCGGCAGTTAGAAATGCGCTCGGCTATCAGGACGAGGGGGGAGCGGCGGTGATGGGAGTTTCCCCCGGCTCCCCGGCCCAAGCGGCGGGCTTGCAGCCGTGGGATGTCATCCGCGCGGTAAACGACGAGAAAATCCTTACCTCCACGCAGTTGTTCTCGCTCGTTCAGCGGACGAAAGTCGGCGAGACGCTCACCCTGAATGTCTGGCGCAAGGGCCAAGCAGTGCAGCTCAAGGCGCTCATCACCGAGGGCGGCGCGGCAGGTGCCACAGCCAAGCAAGCGCCCGATCCCGGTGGGCAGGGACGCACGCATGATCCGGAAGATGTGTTGCAGGCGCTCGGCATCCAGGTCCGAGATCTGGCAGTGCCCGAGCGACTGCGCGGGTTTCGCGGCGTGGTGGTGACCGGCCTAACAGATGCTTCACTGGCGGTAAATTTACTAAAACCCGGGGATCTCATCGTCGCCGTCAACAACACCCGGATCAGCGGCGCGAGCGAGTTTTTCCTCAACCTCGCCGCCTCCGCCGCCGTGCAGAGCACTACGCTCCACCTGATCCGCGATGGGCAGGTGGTGATGGTGAATGTGCCCGCTGTCCCACGCCAACAATGAGCCGGAATGGGTGAAATTTAGCTCAGCCAGCCCACGTTTTTATCCAGTCTCATGCAACGATCCAAGCTTCCCTATTTTTTCCTCGGCCTCGCAGCCGTGCTCGCGGCGGTGGCCTTGGTCCTGCTGATCTTACGGCCGGGCGTAAAGCCGCCGGTGCGTTCCGGCACGCTGCTGCCCCGGGTCGCCCTGCCGCCGAAAATTCCCGCTCTAACCGACCCGGCCCCGCCCGAAGATCCGGCCACCGTGCTCGCGGACCTAGGCATCGGCCCCGGTGCAGTGGACCCCGCAGTGCTCGTCGCCCAAATCGCCAGGGCCTTGGAAGCGGGGGATTTGGCGAAGGTCGGTCGTCTTATCGGCAAAGATGCGTTAGATGCCGTCACGATCGCGCGGCTCAAGGAACTTTCCTCGAGCCAAATCCACCTGCGCCAGCCGAACGGCGTGCGCGAGGTGGGCGAGCTGGAATTGAACACGCGTGCGCGGTGGGCACTCGAGCTGGACGGCCAACCAGTCGGGCGCGACCGGATTTTTCTCGACCTGCACAAGCTCGACGGCAAGTGGATTGTGGAAAAATTGACCCTGCCCCCGGCGCCGGGTGTGCCGATTCCCAAGGCGGTCTTTGCGGATTCGCTCGGGGTGGCTGACGCGTTTTTGCAGGCGGTATTGAAGCAGGATTTCGAGTTCGCACGCGCCTTCGTCGATCCGGCCACGGTCTCGGACACGAAGATCGCCGGACTGTGTATCCTGTTCGAGGAAGGTGGCTACCGACTCCGCAAGTCCAAGCCGCTGCGCTCGATGTTCCAGCGCGAGGACACCGTTGGTTACCTTGCCAACGTCGAAACCGCCGATGGTAGCCAGAGTGCCCAGTTCGCGATGACCCTGAAACAACCGCCCCAGCCCGCTAACTGGCGGGTTTCGGAAATCAACCTCAACCAACTGTTAGCCGAATACGCCCGGCGGGTCGCAGGCGGTGACATCTATTATTCGCCGCTCGTCAAGAACCCCGCTGGCGGTGACACGCTGGCGCTGTATTTTGAGTTCAATGAAGACATGGTGAACCCGCGCACCCGGCGTCAGTTAGAGATTGTTTCACTAATTCTCAAAGCGGATCCTGGTAAAAAAATCACCCTCAGCGGTCACACCGACGCGCTCGGGACCAAGGATTATAACAATCATCTATCATCCCGCCGCGCCGATGTGGTCCGGGATTTCCTCACCAAGGCCGGAGTCACCGCGAGCCAGATCGTGACGGTCGGTAAGGGTGACAGCCAGCCGCGCCGCCCGAATGTGACGGAAACCGGCGAGGACAATCCCGAAGGTCGCCGGGCGAACCGCCGGACGGAGATCTATCTGGATTTCTAACTCCTACGCGGCAGCCACTTTGCGAAAAACCGGGGCGTGGGTTTGTGTGGCTTGGGGGCCGCCGGAATCTCATGGCACCAGGTCTCGATGTAGTCCTTGAATTCCACTTCCAAACGGCGCGCGTCGGCTGGGTCCATCTCGGTTTTCCAGCGTTGGGATTTCCCCCGGTTGAACTGGGTGAACTTCGAACCCGTGGTGATGGTGATCGCCCGTGGAATGTCCACTGTGATGCCGAGTTGCGCGGCGATCTCGGTAGCCACGCTCTCCATGTCGAAGGCGAGGCGCTCATAGTGGAGCGGGATGATGTTGGGCATGGCCACCCATTTTTCAAACATCGCGATGCTGGTGTGTAAGCGTTTCAGGGTATCCGCCACCGTCTGATAGATTCCATCCTGATCGGTTCCCCAAGGCCGCCCTTCGCGCCCCGCGTCTAGCATGGAAAGCGCCATGTCACGCGGATCCCGGCAGACGGCATGGCCGAACAGATCGCCACGTTTCAGCGCCTGTTCGACGCGGGGGAACAGTCGGGAGTGCGTTTTGAGCATCAGCGGCCGGGCGAGCGAGCCTGCGTCCTCCTGCAGCTTCAGCAATGCCGGGCCGTCGAGCTTGTTGACATAATTGATCTTCGTCGCCGGATCGGTGACGTCGCCGGGAATCTTTACCTGCGGCACCCCCGCCAGCTCTAACATCGTGGCGGTTAGCTCGAAGGCCAGCGTACTGCCAGACTTGGGCATCCCGTAGCTGAGGTAAAATGGTGAAGACGTCATAGCCATTGGGGTTTCATCCCCAGATTTCAGGCCAAAGGCCCATTTGCGTCAAGATCGACGCGCCGGAATCCCGATTGCCCCGGCGATTCATCCGGGCCAACGGATGCGAGCCAATCCCGCAGCGTGCGTGGGCATGTTAGAACCGGGGGTCTTTGGGGTTTCCGCCTGATAGAAGATAGGCGAAGAGATCCAGCAGCTCATCCTGGTTCAGCGAGTTCAGGAGGCCGGGGGGCATCATCGAGATGTTGAAGAGCTTGCGTGACTTGACGTTGGCGGCATCGACCGTGGTTAGGGCGTCCGGGGCGAGGGCGCTGGTCATGACGAAGAGCTTGCCATTTTCCTCGACGACGACGCGGCCGACAATGGTGCCGCCGTCCTTGAGATCAAGCTGCTCGCTGGGGTATTGATCGCTGATAACCTTAGAGGGTTCCACGATGTTTTCGGCGAGGTCGCGGATGCTGTAACGATTGCCCACGCCGGTGATGTCCGGGCCGCTGTTGCCGCCGCTGCCGTTGAAGTGGTGACAGTTGATGCAAAGCTGGGAGGCAAACATCGCCTTGCCTCGCTCGAAGTTGCGGCCTTTGAGACCGTCTTTGGTGAGGGCGACAATGCTATCGACAGTGTAATCCTTACCGGGACCTTTTGGCATAACCCTATTAGCGGGAGGTGCGGGCGGCGCTTGTTTCGAGAGCGTGTCCAGCGCGGCGCGTTCGGTGGCCTCTGGCACGCAGTTGGTGAGCGCCTCGTTGCGGATGTTGTTGAGGAAGCCTTTGAAGCTGTTGCCGCCGCTCCAATTCGCGGTGCGTGGGAACCAGCCGAAGAAAGTTTTCCGAAGCTCGGGAGTCCAGCCAACCTTGGCCTCGCGCAAGGAGTAGGCGTAGGCGATGGCCTGCCGGTTCGGGTGGCTGTCATGCATGCCGGCGACGGCGGTGGCGTAGCTGTCATTGCGGGAGAGCACGGCCGCGCTGGCGATGGTAATGTCGGCGTCTTTGGCGGTGTCTAACATCGGCACGGTTTTCGCCACGATGCTGTGTGAGCCGAGATAGACCAGGAGTGAAACGAGTTCACGGTTAGCCAGTGGATCGGCTTGGGGGAAAAGTGGGTCAATACGCTCTGCGATTTTCGCGCAGATGTCGGGCGCGGGCTTGCCCATGCGGGTGAAGACGAGCTGCCAAGCCCGCAAGTACGGCAGATGTAGTTCTGCTGGAAGCTTAGTAAAATCGAGCTTACCGAGGGCAACGAAGAGCTTTGGTTGAAGTGCCTTGTCGCCGACCCGGGCAAGGGCGATCAGTGCTTCGATGGAGGCCTGCGGATCGGTTTCCGCGAGGGCCATGTCGGCCCACTTTGCTGATGGCTGGCGTTCGATGGCCGCGCGGGCGGCGAAGCGGATGAAGCGATCCTTGTTAGCGAGTGAGGGCCAGGCCTTGGCAATCGCATCCGGTCCGGTGCCTTGGGCTTGGAGGTCTTCCAGTTTTCTGCGGAGAAGGGTTTCCGGAGTCGGTGCGACTTTGGCCGCAGCGGCGGTGCTTTCATTTCCGGTATAGGTCACGCGATAGAGCGCGGACTGGCTCTTACGGCCACCGGTGGTGAAATACATCGCACCATCCTCACGGCGGATGATTGCATCGGTGAAGGGCATTGGTTTACCCGCCACGAATTCCTCCTTCTCGGCCTTGAAGGTCGCGCCGTCGGGTTTGAAATGAATGGCCCACATGGTGCCGTAGGTCCAATCCAGCGCAAACATCGCGCGCTGGTATTTTTCAGGAAATTTCGCCCCGGTGCCGAAGACCGTGCCGGTCGGTGAGCCGGGGCCGATGTCAATCGTCGCCGGCAGCGAGTCGGCATAGTAGCTCGGCCAGCGGCCAGCTCCAGAACGCCAACCGTAGTCGCCGCCGCTGACGATGTGGTTGATGCGGGTCGGCACGTACCAGGGTGATCCCATGTCCCACTCCATGTCCGAGTCAAAGGTGAAAAGCTCGCCATTCGCGTCGAAAGCGATGTCATACTGGTTGCGGAAACCACCGGCGAAAAGCTCGACGCGTTTGCCGTCCGGGTCGGTTTTGCAAACGTAGCCGCCGGGCGCGAGGATGCCGCGGGCGTGGCCATTAGCGTCCCAGAGGCGGGTGATCAGGTGGTCCTCACCCATGGCAAATGGCCGACTGTAGTCGAGGTTTTCCGGGAGCTTGGTGTGGTTGCCATTGACGAAGTAGATCGACTTGCCATCGGGTCCCAAGACGATACTATGGGGGCCGTGCTCGCTGCCGCCATCGCACTTGCGGACGAGTTCCGCCTTATCGAACAGGTCGTCGCCATTGGTATCCTTCAAGCGCCATAAGCCCTTGTCGGCCATCTCGTTGTTCATCAAGTAAAGGCTGTTGAAGGCATAGAGGAGACCATGTGCGCCGCCGAGTGGTGTGCCGCTGGTGCCCTTAGGAAGGGTGAGCGGCTCGATCTTGATTTCATCGTTTTTGTCTGTGGCGGGAAGGGTGACGCGATAGATGCCGCCGTATTGATCGCTGGTGATGAGCCGCCCTTTGTCATCCTCAGTGATGGCGACCCAGGATCCCTGCTGGTCTTTTGGAACGGTGTAAATGAGCTCGGCCTTGAAGCCTGGCGCGAGCTGGATTTCGGTCTCAGTGGGCACCGAGACCTCGCCCGAGTCACCTGTAAGAGCTTTCCCCCAAGGCGCACTGCCGTAAGCGGCGACCACCCTCGCTGGCTGGAAATTGTCGCTGCCAGTGGGTGCCGCAGACCAATCCGCTCCGGTCTCGATGTCCAACTTCTGCCCGTCCACGGTCATGATTTTCAACGTGCCGACCAGCCCCGCCACGGAGCCTTCGTTGCGTGCGTCGAAGCGGAGTTCGTTGTCGCCGGTCTTCAGCAACTTGCTCAGATCGGCTTTCGTGGGACTGGTCCAATCGGGATTATCGGCCACCTTAGCGCCGTTCAGATAGGCGGTCGCGCCGTTATCACAGGTGAACAGAAGCTGAGCGGTCAGGGCCGCACCAGAAAGTTTGAAAGTCGTCCGGAAGGTCGCCTTTTCCCCGTCCTTCGCGTCTTTGCTGGTCCAGATCCATTGGGGGGCGGCGGCGGCCGGGAACGTCATCAGGAACAAGCCAAAGGCACCGGTCAAACTAGCGGAAAATAACAGATTTTTCATAAATTCAAAGATCAGTAACGGGTGGAAGTCGAGGGCCATCATCTACCCTAAGGAGACGTCGGTTCTTTCAAAGCCATTAGCGAAACACCAGCGGCGCGAAATCTCGCAAATACCCGCGCCAGACCGGCCACTCGTGAGAGCCCTCAGTCAATTTCCACTGCAAGTGGATGTCGTGCTGCTGGAGGAGGTGGTGGAATTCCTCCGCGTCCTTCAGCAGGAAATCATCCTTCCCTATCGAGAGCCACAGCAGTTTCACCTCGTCATTCAGACTTTTGTTTTTCAAGCCCTTAGCGATCAAATCTTCCGGCCACGGGACATAAGCGCTCATGCCGCCGACGTAGGCGAACATTTCCGGGTGATTGATGCCGATTTCCAGCGACTGCATGCCACCCATCGACAAGCCGTTGATCGCGCGTCCGACGGGCGACGCCAACGTGCGATAGGTCGTGTCCACCAGCGGCACCACCGAGCCTAACATATCCTTCTCGAACTTGATGAAATTCGCCTTATGATCGCCCTCCTCTTCCTGCAGGTCCGCGTGACCGTCGGGCATGACCAGCAGCATCGGCACCGCCTTGCCCGCAGCGATTAGATTGTCTAAGATCAGATGCGCGTGGCCGAATTCCGTCCACGTCGCCTCGGTATCACCGGTGCCGTGAAACAGATAGAGCACCGGATAGCGGCGGCCGGTTTCCTGCTCATAGCCCGGTGGCGTGTACACCCGCAGCCTACGCAGGCGTTTCAGGGACTTTGAAAAATAACTATGCAGGTGGATCGTCCCGTGCGGCACATCCCGCCATTGATAGAAAAGAGGTTGGTTGCTGGTGATTTCCAGCGTGCTGGTGTCTGGATTTTTTTCCGGCAGCACGGCGGGGTTCGAGGGGTCCAGCATTTGTTGCCCATCCACCATGAAGCTGTAGTTATAAACCCCGGGATCCAGCGGGCCGACCGTCGCCGACCAGACGCCCTTCCGGCTGCGTTTCATTTCCACCAGTGTGCGCTCGATGCCTTTCACCTTCACCGAGTCTGCGGTTGCATCCTCAAAGCGGAAAGTCACCCGATGGTCCTCGAGCACCTGCGGCGATTCCGGGGGTTCCTTCCCGTCTGCATGGGTCCAGAGGAAACAAACGAGCAACAGGAGCGGCCAGCGGACAGTCATGCGGTCAATCAAAACCAATTTTTCAGGTTTTCCAGTCAATTTGCCGCCGGACCATTCGCGTCGGCGTCGGCGGTCATCGGCGGCGGGGTGAACCGGGCCAAAGGTCGCACCAAATTTGCCGGTAATGGGAATACGCGGTCGTAGATGCCGGGGGCGATTTCCGTGGACTGGGCGTAGGCGTCGCGGAGCATTTCCAGCTTCGCGTCGAGGTTGTCAATGTGGTGCAGGGCGTACGCCTCGGGCGTGCGTGGAAGGACGGGCGAGCCGAACTCGAATTGCCCGTGATGGCTGCCGATGAGGTGGAGCAGATGCAGGCGGGTCATTTCCGTGGTGGGCTTGAGGGCTTTCCAATCCTCGGAATCATCCGTGTCTAGCAGGTCATTCCAAAGCTTGTTCACCAGCTCAATACCTAGCGGAATATGGCCTAACATTTCCCCGTGGATGCTGTGGACCTGAGCGAAGCCGTCCTCCGGATAGGAGTTTTCCCAGAGCTTGCCACAGTCGTGAAAAAGCACCCCGGCGAGCATCAGGTCCCGGTTGAGTTCGGGGTAAACCGGACACAAGGCAGCGGCGGCACGCATCATCTGGGCGACGTGCTCGACGAGTCCGCCACGACGGGCGTGGTGGTTTTTTTTCGCGGCGGCGGTGCGGCGGAATCGGTCGCCTAACTGCGCGAGAAAATGGGCGCACAAGGCATGCAGCCGGGGGTCGTCCAGCGAATCACACAGCCGCCGGATTTCCGCGAAGTCGCGGTCCTGCTTTTCGCGCGTTTCTGGATCGCCCGCGAGGAAATCCGCGATGGCTGTCTCATCGAGTGGAAACCATTTGAGGTGGTTCGGATTCACGCCGTATTGATTCTGCGTCCACTCGGCTTCGAGCCGGACGATGGCCCCTTCGGCAAGTTTTTCCGCGTCCGAATAATTCGGCGAGTCCGACCAGATCTTGAGCGAAAAATTCCCGGTGGCGTCCGCGAATACCAGCTCGAAGTAGGGCTTGCCGCCCTTTGTCATGCGGCTCGCCCGCGACTGGAGTTGGGCGTGGATCGCGGCGTGAATGGGAATTTCCCCGGACTGTTCTTTAACGGCGGCAATGGTGATCGGACTCACGCGGGCGAGCATGGCAGGAGGGGGGAGGCTTGTTAAGGGTAAATGTTCTGATCTCTGGGCTCCCCACGCGCCTCCCAATGTAGCTGCTGCGTCCCGCAGCAGGCCGTGCTGGCGGCGTCCCGCCGCCATTCTTCATCTCCCCTGCGGCGTCAGCGGCCGAAACCTCGCCGCCGCGCACGCCTCATCCACCAAATCCAGCGCCTTGTCCGGCAAGCGGAACACTTCTTCGCGTTTGTCGCGCAGGCGACGTAGTAGATTGGTTTCGGTGCTTTGTTTGATGCGACCTCGCTGACCTGTTAGTCGAAGCTG
>JAYVNM010000016.1:0-20982 GCA_043758445.1 Akkermansiaceae bacterium
CTGAAGCCCCAGACCATTCGGGTGAAGAGTAAGCCCGCCAACGAGCATCGTAAGAGACGCGTCATCGGTTTGTTGGAAACTGCGGTCGAGGGCATTGCCACCGGTCGCTTTCATCCCCAGCCCGGCATGCAATGCTCCTGGTGCCAATTCAGGAACGAATGCATGGCGTGGCTGCCGGCAGCGTATCAGGAAAGGAGGGCTGCATGAAGGTCTTCATCCTGATCGTGGCAATCGCATTGTCCCTGACCTCATGCCATGAGGAAGAAGAACAGAACCGCGAGGAAGCCCGCGTGCAGGCTGAAGTAACGCGGCGGGTGGAAACCATTCGTGACGATTTGAAGTCCAGCGAAACAATGTGGCATTCCGTTCGCGTTGCGTGCTTCTGCATTTTGGCGGGCGGCTCGCTCATCGGGCTCATGAGTGGTCTCGGCTCGGGAGAGCGAGGGACATCTCGTGAGCAATTCACCTCTGGCAACAACCGTTATGAATCCAAACCGGGCAGGCGAGTTATCGACCGGCCCTATGATCCCGATTATGACCCCGAAGATGATCCGTATCGGCACTGAAGTTGCACTCGTGCTCGGCAGTGCTGGCCTGCTCCTTGAACTGGTGCAGTCCAATAGTTGGGCCGTCATCCTGCTCGCCGTGGCCGCACTGGCCTGGCTTCAGGTCCGCCGTTCCCACTAGGAGCTCGCCCGACTCCATCAATGACGCCCGCCCGGTCATCGTGATCGGCGCGGGCGTTTTATTTTTCCCCAACAACCCCAACCCCAAAAACAATACATGAACCCCACCACATCGAATCCACTTCTCGACGGCATCTGCCGCCGGGGAGTCCTTGTCGCAACTTCCGTCCGCTACTGGCGCGGTTGCAAGCGGCTCAACCCCGAAGACCTCGGCCTTGATCCCGCACACGTTTCCGACCGACTCATCCAGCTCGGTCACAAACGCCTCATCCCGCGTGACGCGCTCTCGGCATTTGCCCTGATCGAATCGCGCGTGCAGGCCACGGTCGAAAGTTCGAGCTTCCCGTTCTTGGGAGGTATCGGACGCTTCGTCCCCAATCCCCGGCTCGGTGATCTCACCGACAAGCTCGACAAACTCCGCGACGAATTTCGCGAAGCTACGTTGGAATTTGTCGCTGGCTATAGCCCGCTGCGAGATCAAGCTATGGTCGAATGGCGCGAGGCCGCCCGTCACATGAACGGTAGCGCCGAACGTCTCATCGCCACCATCGAACAATCGTTTCCGCCCGCCGGTGACATCACCAAGCGCTTCGGATTCGAGACGCGCCTGTTCCAAATCGCCGCCCCCGACAGCATCCGCTTGGAGGTGGCTGATGGCCTTGCGCAACTCGAAGTCGCCGACGACCGCCGCCGGATCGCGGAGGATGCCTCACGCCGTTTGCAAAGCGACCTCGACGGATTCATTCGTGAGAGTGTCGCGTCCCTGCGTGATGAAACCGCACGGCTCGCCAGCGAAGTTCTCGCCACCATCGACGGCAGTGAAAACGGCGTCCACCAACGCACGCTCAACCGGCTAGCGACGTTTATCGACAGTTTCCGGACCTTGAACTTCGCGGGCGACCAGCAGTTAGAGCAAACGCTCGAACGCTTCCGCCGCGATCTCCTCAGCCGCACAGCCGAAGAATACCGCAACCAACCAGCGGCCATGGCCAGTCTCACGGACGGACTCAACCGCCTGCGTGAAAACGCCGTCCAACTCGCCCGCAGCGACGCCCGCGAAGTCATCTCCCGCTTCGGGCAGATGGGCACGCGCAAGCTCGCCGCCGTCGGCTGATCCAATCCCTTCCGGGTATCCCGCAGGATGCCCGGAAACCCCTTTCTCCCAACAAGCCAATACCTCACACAACACGCCAATTTATTCCTAGCAGCAACTTTTTCTAACCACTCCTACCAAAACTACTCCCGCATCCACTACCACCACACCTGAAGCCAATCACTCACTTAACAACATCTACTACTCAAATCCGCGCGAAGGGCGGCTCCACACCAGGAGCCGCCCTTTGTGTATCTCAATCAATACCATCTAACAAACACCTTATAACTAAACAAACCATGTCCCACTTCACCACCATCCAAACCCAAATCCGCGCCCTTGATGCACTGAACGACGCCTGCGCCGAAATGGACCTCAAGTTCGTCGCCAACTCCAACTGCCGGGGCTATGCCGGCGTCACCCGCCAAGCACCTCACGTCATCAAGCTCAAAGGCCCCTACGACATCGCCGTCGATCCCTCACCCGAGAAAGACGGCACCTATGGCCTGACCACCGATTGGTGGGACGGACATGCCGCCAAGGAAGTCGGCATCGGCTACGGTCGATTGCTCCAATCCTACGGCGTCCACAAGACCATCCGCGAGGCCCGTTCACGCGGACTCCGCACCCAGCGCAGACAGGAAGCCGATGGCTCGATCCTGCTGACATTGGAAGGAGGTTCACTATGAGTCGCCATATCCATGTCAAAGTTTCGCCCACAGGCGAGATCACCGTCGAGGCTCACGGCTTCAAAGGGAACGGCTGTGAAGCCGCAACCAAGGCCATCGAAGACGCCCTCGGAAAACCCCGGGAGCGCACTCGCAAACCCGACTTTTGGCGGCAGTCCATCCGTCACCAGAACCAACAACCACTCGGCGAAGGAGGCCCTTGGACATGATCCAGACCCTTCGCTTCAATCCGGGCGGTCACATCGACTGCCTCTACACCGAAGCGATCGATCTTCGTGCGCTCGGAAGACTAACCGTCTTCCGGGCCACGGACATCCGCTTCTGCGAACGCACCCAACTTTGGAAGGTCCGCTGCGCCTCATCAGGCAAGCTCCTCCACTGCGATCCCTCACGCGAGGCTTGTCTCGCTTGGGAACGCGCCAACCTCGGCCCTCCCAACCCGGAAGCGTCGAGACCCGCCATCACATTACCCAACCTCAAACCGGTCACTCACCTGAAAACTGAACACTGAAAACTAACAAACTCGAAAAATGCAAAACCAACTCATCACTTATCTGTTAGCCGGTTATCCCGGCCTCGCCGTCATCAGTTCTGAGGAAGCGCGCGCCGAAGCGGAAATCGCCACCGCCTGCACTTCCCTCAAACGCAAACTCCACGCCTGGTCCTCCAGCGAGGGCCTGGTCGATACCAAAGAAGGCCGCGTCACCGCCTGCCCCGATCCGCTCGAAGCCCTCCAACTCATTGACGGCATGTTCGCTGCCGACAGCCCGCGCCACGTCGTGCTATTCCGTGACCTGCAACTCCACATGGACCAGAGCGACCCGATGCTCGTGCGTCGGATCAAAGACATCTTGCGTCTCGCAAAGAGCAATGGCCACACGCTCATCCTGTTAGGCTGCCGACTCAAGCTCCCACCCGAACTTGAACATGAAATCACCCACGTCGATTACAGCCTGCCCGATCCCGCGCACCTCGGCGTCGTGCTCGATGGCATCATCAAATCCGCGAAGTTAAAAAACGTCCCGGCTCCCACTCGCGAAGTCGCGTTGCAAAGCGCACTCGGTCTAACCACCACCGAAGCCGAAAACGCATTTGCCCTATCCGTCGTCGAAACCAAAGGCATCGACCACAAAGTTATCGCCCGCGAAAAGGCCCGCACGCTCAAGCGCAACGGCCTGGTCGAAGTTGTCGAAGCATCAACGTCTCTCGACGACATCGGCGGCCTCGGCCTGATGAAAGATTGGCTGATTCGTCGCAGCGGTGCCTTCAGCGCATCTGCCAAAACCTACGGTCTGCCAGCTCCCAAGGGCTTGCTCATCGTCGGCATCCCCGGCACCGGGAAATCCCTAACAGCCAAAGCCACCGCCGGAGCCTTCGGACTGCCGCTACTCCGCCTCGACATGGGGCGCGTCTTCGGCGGAATCGTCGGACAATCGGAAGCCAACTTGCGATCCGTCATCCAAACCGCCGAAGCCATTGCGCCCTGCGTGTTATGGATTGATGAAATCGAAAAGGGATTTTCCGGCAGCCAATCCAGCGGCTCCACCGATGGCGGCACGTCCTCCCGGGTGTTCGGCTCGTTCCTGAGTTGGATGCAGGAAAAAACCAAAGCCGTGTTTGTCGTCGCCACCGCGAATGATGTTTCAAAACTCCCACCCGAGTTCCTACGCAAAGGGCGCTTCGATGAATTGTTCTTTGTCGATTTACCCGATGCGTTGGAGCGTGCGCAAATCTGGGACATCGTCATCAAGCGCCACGGCCGCCGCCCCACCGATTACGACACCGTCGTCTTGGCCCGCGCCTGCGAGCAGTTCACCGGTGCCGAAATCGAAGCCGTCTTCATCGACGCCATGCACGAGGCTTTTGCCGAAGGTAAGGAACCCGGACCAAAAGAAATCCTGGAAGCGATGACCCGCACAGTCCCGCTCGCCAACTTGATGGACGGCCAAATCAACGCCCTACGCCACTGGGCGAAAGGCCGTGCCCGCGAAGCCGCCAGCCGCATCACGCCCGCCCGCAATAGCCGTCGGATCGCGGACGCGAATTGAAAACACGAGGACTCCCACCCGCCCTGCTGAATCATCGAGGCAGGGCGGGTCAAGGGAACCGGTGTGCGAGCCATCGGACGATTTTCCCGCCCCCTGATGCTTTCAAATCCTCCATCGGCCAAACCGTGGAAAAATCGAAGGACCAAAGGCTTGCCGCCCTCTCGGCCTGCGGTGAGGAAACTATATCGAATGTTTCTCCTAACAAATTAATCACGGCACGCTCGCCGATAAACTCCGACCGGCAATTCAACAGCAACTCTTTGATAAAGCCCCGGACGCACAGAAGCATGATTCTGGCGTGTTTCACATCCTGCCTTCCCTCCTGTCTTATCAGGGCGGAGTTGGCGAGCTTTGCTTTCAATACCAGATGAGGAAGCGGAATCCTGCCAATCACATCGGCCACTTCGATATTCACCGTGCGACCAAGGTCTTTAGCGTCAAGACCGAGGACCGTGTGAAGCACTTCCACCCTCAGGAATCCACCTCCGGGCTGAGGAATTTCCAATCGCCCAAGAACAGGACTGCGCGGTTCTGATCGCAACAACTTTCCTTTGAACCGACGGTGCAATGACTCTAGCAATTCCATAGTCCCTACAAGGTCCAGATCCTTGCTCCTGAAAGGCAGAAATTCCGCGAGTTCAGTCATGCCCTTCGATAAATAATACCGCCCCCAAAGACCGACGGCGTGTCCACCCACGATCACTGGGGCTTCCGCAGCGTCTCTGGGCTTCAGAAGTTCCGCAAAATCACCAATTTCGGATTCCTGAGGGGATTCACGGGGCGAACTCATTTGCCATAATAACGCTCCAAGGTTTGGCAAAAATCGGGAATAGTGATTTTTGCACTCATCGGCAGCAGTGAGGTTTCCACCTCAAGTTGCACCGGCGTCACCTCGCCACGAGCCAGCCGAAGCTCGTCACGCTTGCGCGCGCGCCGCTTGTCACGCTGGAGCGCCTCAAAGCTAACCATTCTGACTTTCATCGACTCCATCCTACCCGCCACCCGCCTCCGGGTCAAGCGGCCACAAATCACCCCACATCCCACACTCCATCATGCCTAACTGGTGCCAAAACCACCTTTTGGAAATCGGCACCGCATTCTTCGACACCGCATGGAGTCCTCCGCTCGGAGCACTCACCGCCCTCTCCGCAATGTTCCCCGACCATACGCTCGTCCTCGACTACCACGAACCCGGCATGGGTTTCGCTGGCCGCGCCCTATTCGAAGGCGGCGAATGCGATGACGAGTTCACCGAGGATCATGCCGAGGTCAGCCGCATCGCCCGTGAAATTTTCGGCTGGGACTTCGACGACGAAGAAGAGCCGACCGATTCTGCCGTCGCCTGAACCAAAACTTTCCACCGGGGCAGTGCCCGACGTGTAGTGCCTACATCCAAGCCAACCGTATGCGTGACCCTGAGTCGTAGCTGTGGCTAGCTTGGAACTACCCCGGTGGAATCCTTTTCCCCAAACAAAACCAGCCCGGCCGCCCGACACGACCAAGCGCAGGCCGGGCACATGACAAGGCCGCCATGGTGACCATCCCCCCGGTTTCCATGGCGGCATTTTTGTTTCTAACGCTTTCACCAAACCGCCCCCGCTTTTCAGCGCTGGCCATCCTAGCGGCACGACATGCCCAAGCGCCGCCGGGACCACACACCGGGCCGCCATCGAGAATCTCTGGATCCGATGGCGGCCACCTCCTTTTCCGATCCGATGTCCCAATGGCGTCGGGTCATCCCTAACCAACTAACATCTATCAAATAACAACATGAATACCCCCACCATCCAATCCACATCCCTCTACTTCCGTGAGGGCAACTCCGACAAAGAATATCACACCGCCATCGAACCCAGCGGCGAAGGCTACATCGTGACCTTCGCTTACGGTCGTCGTGGCAACACGCTCACCACGGGCACCAAGACCCCGACCATAGTATCGCTCGAACAAGCCACCGCCATCCACGCGAAGCTCGTCCGCGAAAAGACCGCCAAGGGCTACCGCGAGTCTGGCGAAACGACCAAGCCCTATCAGCAATCCGGCAGTGAAGGAAATGACAGCGGTATCCGCTGCCAACTTCTCAACGCAGTCGAACAACCCGAACTCCAAAAACTTCTAACCGGCAACACCCACTGCCTCCAACCAAAGCACGACGGTCGCCACCTCATGGTCCGCAAGCAGGGCGATGTCATCACAGGCATCAACCGCCGTGGACTCGTCGTAGCCATCCCGGACGCCATTCGTGAAGCTGTCGAATACATTCCCTTCGATGTCCTCATCGACGGTGAAGCAGTGGGCGACACACTCCACGCCTTCGACTTGCTAGAAGTGAAAGGCAACTGCCTGCGCCACCGCCGCTACATCGACCGTCACGCCGGCTTGCTCATGGCCATTCCGCCGAACCTCCCAGCACTCCGCTGGGTCACCACCACCACCGATCCCAAAGACAAGCTCGAAGCCTTCGAGGAACTCAAGCAATCCGGCGGCGAGGGAGTGGTCTTCAAAGACATGGACGCCCCCTTCAGCCCGGGTCGCCCGAACTCCGGCGGCACACAGTTGAAATACAAGTTCGTCGAAAGCGCGTCCTTCATCGTCACCGCCCGCAACGACAAACGCAGCGTGTCACTCGGCCTATTCGATGGTGATGAATTGACAGGTGCTGGCAACGTCACCATCCCACCGAACCACCCGGTCCCCGCCGTCGGTGAAGTTGTGGAGTGCCGCTACCTCTACGCGTTCCGCGAAAGCGGCTGCATCTATCAGCCAGTCTATCAAGGCAAGCGTAGCGACATCCCCGCAAGCGAATGCGTGGTCGAGCAGCTCAAATACAAAGCCGCATAAGCCTGTGGCTGGGACTTCCAGTCCCAGCCCGACTTCTGCCCCTAACTCTTCTGTCTCTTTCGGCAAGGACCACAGAGGCAAGCCCGGCGCACGACACGCAACACAGCGCGACCGGGGAAACACCGGTCGCCATGGAGCATCCCCAAGTTCTATGGCGGCCACCCTCTTCTCTTAAAACTGAACACTCCCGACTAACTTGGCAGTTAAAGACGTCGGGCAGAATGCCCGCGCCACGGTGGCCCGGGCATTCTGCCCGGAGCCTCTCCATACAAAAAAGTTACTCACAGTTCCACACTCTGCGCAGCGCGGTGTTCTGGTGCTAAAAACTAACAAACTCATCTATGAAAATCAAACACGTCACCATCACCGACATGCCACGGCCAATGCCACAAGGCATGTTCGATCCCATGCCCGAAGTCATCGCCACCTTCGAGGATGGCACCACCAAAACCCTGTTCTCATTCTACCCGGACGAAATCTCGTTCCGGGAGAAGGAGTTCGTGGGACTAACCGAAGAAGAGGCGCACACCTTCTTCCAAAAGAAAGACACCGCCTACCTCCGAGCATGAACCAGCCATGTGGCTGGGACAACCTGTCCCAGTCCAAGCAAGCAAAAGAGTAGCCGCCGAAACGAGCACCCGCTCCACCCAACGGCTCATCCCCCAATAACCTATAACTTCTAACCAATAACCTCATTCCAACAACCATGAAAACCACCATCAAAGACAACGTCCTCCACATCGAAATCCCACTACACGCGCCACGTCCCTCCGCCACTGGCAAGACGCTCACGGTCGCCAGCAGCAACGGCAACAAAGAAACCGAAGCCACCATCAACGGCAAACCCGTCATCGTCGGCGTCAACGCCTACATCAAGCCCGTCGGATAGAGCAAAGTCAACAAGACCCAAGATTCAATAAAAGAGCCGTTGGATGGAGCACATCACTCCGACCAACGGCTTTTCTGTCTCGACCCCAATAACTTCTAACAAATAACCAATAGCTCCAAAACAATGAACTTAAACTCCAACACCCTACGCGAAGCCAAAAAGCTCTTCACCCGTCTGAAACATCTGCGCTGCACGCTACCAGTGCTTCGTCACCTGATGCTTACCGCCGGGCAGAACGGCATCCACCTCGCCGCCACCGATCTCGATCATTGGCTCGAAACCCGGATTTCCGATCTGCCCACTGACGATGCCGTTTCCTTATCCCGCCTGCCGCCATGGAAGCAGCTTGCCGAGCCGACAAAGGCACGCATGTTTCCTTCACCCCCTGCGGTGGGAAACGAAGCAGGGAACTCCGCCTCACGCTCACCAGCGGCGGTATCCCGTCCACCTCGGTATATCCCACGCTCGATCCAAGCGAACTCCCAGCGCGTCCGCTCATCTTCGGCACCGCGACCGAGCTGCCACCTACCACCATGCAGGGACTCGCTGACATCGCCGGATGCGCCTCCACCGACATCACCCGCCAAATCCTCAACGGCGTGTTCTTCACGCCCGAGGATGGCGGGCGGCTCGTGGCTACCGATGGACGTCGCCTCGCCTGCTGTCCGGCCCCTGTGCCGCCGCAGTCGTTCGTCCTGCCCTCTGCTGCTTGCCACATCCTCGGCCACCCAGACTTCACCGCTGACTTAGCGACGATCACTTGGATCGACCACAAGGATGAGGAAAATCGCCGGGTTGCCATCAAGTGCGGACGGCACCAATTGGTGTCAAAGCCGCTCATCGGCAATTACCCGAATTACAAACAGGTCATTCCGGCTTACACGAACCAAATGGCAGTTATACCCCACGACCGCAAACCGGGCGTCATCGCTTGGTTGCGTTCACTCGGAAATGACCTGTGTTCGGTGCGGCTCGACTGGCACAAGCGCGGCCAACTCACCCTGACCCACCGCGATGCCAACGGCCACTCCGCCACCATGCAAGTGCCCGTCGAAATCCACGGCAGCCCGCCGGTGATCGCGTTCAGTGCGCGCTACTTGGCCGATGCTCTGGAAATTGGCAGCACGCTCTGTCTGAGCGACGAGCTGAGTCCCGGCATCTGCCGCCACCCCACTGGCCGCTTCTGCGTCATCATGCCGATGCGGGTGACGATCCCAGCGGGCACCAACGCTACGGCTGCGCCAGTCCAGTCCGAAAAAGCCAAGGCCGCCTAATCCTTATGTCGGACTGATTCGCACATGCGGATCCGTCCGCCATGCCTTCCTGCCAGTCCAAACAAGGAGTGGCAGGAAGGCTCTCTAGGGAAGAGTATATCAAAATCTTTTTTTTAGCTGCGCTAATTCAAGCTGAACCACCGGGGCATAATCGCTCTAGCTCCATCGAGTACTCCGGCCACGAGGGGTCAGCGCCTGCCTGTGGGAATGCCGACCCGATGCTAAGTGTTTTTGCGGATGGTCACTTGTGCTCTTGACCGCTTCACGCAATCGGATCCGGGCAAACCGAGCGCCGCTGACACTTGAGGCAGAATTCGCCCAAATAGAGCTGGTCGATCCAGTCCATGATTTCTCGCAGGTGAGCGGCATCCGAGGTCAGGAATCCCGCCTCGAAGTTCCTCTTGTGCGCGCCTTTCGCCCCGAGACCCGCGCCGGTCAGGTTGGCGGACCCGATGAAAGCCTGCCGCCCGTCCATGATGACTGCCTTGGTGTGGATGCGCGGACAGAGAATCCGCTCGAACAAATCGCTGGTGACGAGATTGGGATATTTGTCGAAGTCCTCCCGGAATCGCTGGCCCGGCTCCTTGGCGTGCATCAGGCGCACACTGACGCCAGCTTCTACGAGGTCGGAGAGAATTTCCAGCAGCGGCACAAAGCGTCGGCCCTTGGGGACATGCAGATCCTTGATGTCCGCCGTGACGATCCACAGGAACTTCTGAGTCTGCGGCAGCAACTCGACGATGACGGTCCGGTAGATGGCTTCGTTGAGGAGAAGTTGCATGAGAAGAGGTGGCGCAGGCTGTGACCATGACGGCTTCCGAAATCCGGACAAACAAGAACAAATCCAAGCTGGTGGCGGTTCCCCAGATTTGGAATCCACCCCAAAAAAAATCCAAAATTATCAGATCCTACCCCCACATTTGTCCCACCCCACGTGCTATTTTGCCAAAGAAGCTAGGTGCTCCAAGTTCACCAACCCGATCAAGATGAGGATTGAATCCGGCCATCTGGAACTCATGATCTTCTTGTCATCCGTCAGATAGAACCTCAGCATGATCTCAAGCAATTACTCCCCCGAAGAGACCTGTCGAAAAATGGAATCCGACCCCACCACCCCATCGGCAGCCGCAGGCAGCGGGTGCCTCTAGCATTGATCCCTCATGGCAAATTGGACTAGCATCTCAGACTCGGAATTCCCTTGGGAGCGTGACGCGCTGGCGTTCATCCGTGCCGGTCTGCCGGCCTCCTCGCCGATCCAAGTCTGGTCGAATTTCGAATTCATGGCCGAAGGTGGTGCGATTTACGAGGTGGACACGCTTGTCGTCGGCCCGTGGGGCGCGTTCCTCGTCGAGATCAAGAGCCTACCCGGGGTCGTCTCCAGTCAGGCTGGCAGCTGGATCTGGCGCGATGGCACTAATTACAAGACTCGCGACAACCCGCTGCCGCTCGCTAACCGCAAATGCAAGGCGCTCAAGTCGCTTCTGGAGCAGCAGGCCGCATTCAAGCGCAGCAAGGTCCAGGTGCCGTTCATCGAGCCGCTGATCTTCTGCTCGCATGAAAAAAACGTCCTTCAACTCCAAGGACCGCAGGCCAATGGCGTTTGCCTACGGGACCGACCAGACGGTTCGGTTCCCAGCATCATCGGGGCGATCTCCCGGCGCGAGGCTCCGGGCTTGCGCAGCTACCAGCGGCCGCCGGTCACCAAGGACCAGATCCGCGCATTCGTCACTGGCGTCGAGCAGGTCAGCCTGAAGCCAGTCCAAAAAGTCCGGAAGGCGGGCGACTACGTGCTCGACGGGTTATTCCACGACAGTCCGCTGGGCACCTATCAAGAGTGGCTGGGGCATCATGTGCGAATCAAATCCGGACCACGTCTGATCCGGGTCTATTTGGAGGGGCTTCAGGGCGAAACGGAGCGCTCCACCCTGCGCCGTGCAGCCGAACGCGAGTTCCAGATTCTCGAACGGATGGAGCACCCGGGGATCCTCCGCGTCGATACCCTGACCGAGACCGAGTCCGGCCCCGCACTAGTCTTCCGTTGGCAGGAGGGTGCGCAGCGTCTGGACCACTATCTCGCCGGACTGGCGCAGCCGCTTGCCGCTGATGCAGCCCTCGACATCCTGCGTCAGATCACCGACGCCATTGCCTATGCTCATCGCAAGAAAGTGATCCATCGCGGCCTGTCACCGCAAGCAATCATCGTCATCCCAGGTGATTCCGGCACTGGGCCCACGGTGCAGATCTCCAGCTGGAATCTCGGCTTCATTGATGGCGGGACATCGAGCGGTGCCACCCGCACCCGGTTCTCCACCTCACTTCACGCCGGCCAGTTCGTCGAGGACGAGGCCACCGTCTTCTTCGCGCCAGAAGCCGTTTCGGGCCAGAACATCGAGGGCGAGGAGTTGGACTCGTTCTCACTGGGTGCGCTGGCCTACTACCTCTTCAGCGGAAAACTGCCGGCCGACTCCGTGCTCGATCTCGACCAGAAGCTCAGGCACAAGAGCTATCTCGACCTCTGTGCCGTGCACAACGGGGTGGTCCCAGCACTTGAGAACCTGATCCGACATACCGCATGCTCGGACCGCTCCCTCCGCTACAGCCCCGAGGAAGTTCTCGAACTGATCGACGAAGTCTGGGATGAAATGACAGCCCCGGAGACCGTCGAGGCAGTGGATCCCCGGACCGCGAAGTCGGGCGAACTGCTGGAACATGGCTACCGGGTCGTTCGGGATCTGGGCACCGGATCCTGCTCAAAGGTTCTGCTGGTCGATGCACCCGATGGGGAGCGGCAAGTGCTCAAAGTCGCTTCCAAGCTGGAATACAGCAGCCGCCTTGAGCGTGAGTTCCAAATCATCCAGAAAATCCGCCACCCGAACGTCGTCCGGGTCTTCAAGTGCCTCAACTTCGACGGCTTCACCGGCTTCACCATGGAGCCGGCCTTTTCATCCAAGAAGACCGACAACACCGAAGGCCGCGAGTCTTCACTGGCCCGCCGCCTGAAAGAAGACGGACCGCTCGATCTCGACTTGCTCCAGAGATTCGGGGTGGAGCTACTCCAGACTATTGATGAGCTGGAACGCCTTGGCATTACGCACCGCGACATCAAGCCGGATAATCTTGGCATCCGTTCGGTGAAGAAAGGTCCGCTGCAACTGGTCCTGTTCGACTTCTCGCTGAGCACTGCCCCGGCCGAGGACATCCGGCTTGGCACGCCGCCTTACCTTGATCCTTTTCTTGCCCTGAGAAAGTCTCCGCGCTGGGATCATCATGCTGAGCGCTACGGCGCAGCGATGACCCTGCACGAGATGGCCTGCGGGTCCGGCGTTTTCCCGACTTGGGGTGATGATGGTAGCGCCCCCCACCTCATCAATGCTGAGGTCAGTCTGCGCCCGGAATTGTTCCCCGAATCGCTCCGTGAACGACTCGTCGCGTTCTTCCGCAAAGCCCTTGCCCGCCAAGTGAAGGATCGTTTCGATAATACCGAGGTGATGCTAACGGCATGGCGGCACATCTTCGAGAAAATCGACCAACCTTCGATCACGCCCACCACCACCGAGGATGATCAGAACATTGACCAGCCATCGCTCGCCGAGATCCTCAAGACTGCCACTCCGGACACGCAGCTCGTGCTACTTGGTCGCAGCGTTCGTTTGATGAACGTGCTGGACCGTCTCGAAGTCGTCACGATCGCAGACTTGCTGCGCTATCCCATCGGCCGCATCCGGCGGATGCGCGGTGTCGGTTACAAGACCAGCCAGGAAGCCGTCGAACTTTATCAACAACTCCACGATCGCTTTCCCGATATCGAGGCAAGGGAGCGGGTAGACGAAGCTGCCAAGGATGCACCATCGTCGGAACCTGAACTTGCCAGTGTCGATCTCATCGCACGCGGTCTCATCATGGCAGCCGGCAGGCTGGAAAGCAGCGAGCGCGAGATTCAGGAACGTTTTCTCGGTTGGAGAACTCCCGATGACGACCCGTCGGCCCTGCGCTGGTCGAGCCAGACAGAACTGGGAGAACAGGTCCAGGTGACCCGTGCCCGCGTCGGCCAAGTCGTTACCGGTGCTCGTGAAAAGTGGCTCAAAAATCCGTCCATCACCCGTCTTCGCGAGACGATCCACGCCACCTTGCTCTCACAGGGCGGTGTCACCACCCATATCGAGTTGATCCGACTGATGTTGTTGCTCCGTGGCTCCACACTCTCCGAGCCTGACTCCATGCGAATGGCTTCCATCGCCACCCGCGCCGCCGTGGAGGCGGAGCGGCAGTTGCAGTCGCCGCGCTTCATCGAGTCCCGTCGTCAGGGTGTGCTCTTCATTTCCGTGGATCCCGCATTCATGGACTTCGCCCAGCAGCTTGGTGATGCTGGTGAGGACTTGGCCACTCGCGATCCACTGCCCACCGCGTCCCGAGTCATCGAGACGCTTGGTGCCATCCCCTTCCCCGTAACCGGAGTCGAAAACGTGCGCCCGCCCGATCAGGCACGGCGCGCTCACCTCGCGGCAGCTGTCAGTGGCAAGGTCTGCGTCAACAGCCGCCTCGAACTCTACCCGCCCGGCCTTTCCGCCGAGCGCGCCCTCGCGCTGTCCCGCAGCGCCCTTTTTGGTGTCCGCGAACTGAAGCTGGAAGAAATTCACAGCCGGGTCGCCAGCCGCTACCCGATGGCCGAACTCTTACCTGGTCGCCCCCAGCTCGACCGCCTGCTGGAACAGGTTGGCTTCCCCTTGCAGTGGGACGACCGCGCAGGCAATGGTGCCGGTGCCTATCAATCGAAGCACGTCGCATTCAGTACTGGAAATTCTTACACCGTCGGCTCGCGCGCCCGGACCATCGACCATTCCCCTATCGGCCAACCCGTCAGTGAAGAAGTGGCGGAGGCCCAGCGCCTTGAGGACAAGCTCACCCGGGCAAGGAAACAGGGCTCCTACCTCGTCCTCACCATCGATCCGAAGTATCTGGATGACGCCGCCAACCAGTTGCAGCGCATCGGAGCCAAGCGCCTCAACGCCAGCGAACTCTTCGTCTCCGCGATGAAGAAAAAGGCTGCTGATTTAGGTGTGCCATGGGAGGTTGTTATCGAAGCGGACGCGGCGGATAAAGGCAGTGCCGACTGGACTCGCCTTCAAGAACTCGTCCGCCGTTCTATGCCCGGTGTTCTGGAAACCCTGCGCAACTCCAATGAAGACATCTTCCTCACCGACGCTGGCCTTTTCGCCCGTTACGGTCGCATGAACGAACTCGATGCCCTGCGCAACGACACCGGCACCCAGTCCGGCCCGCACTCCCTCTGGCTGCTGGTGCCGGGAAAGGGAGCGCAACTGACACCAACCCTCTGCGGCGAAGCGGTGCCGATCACCAATGAAGCACAATTCGAACAACTCACGCCACAGTGGGCACGAAACTTCCACCGGGGAGGTGTGGCATGAAGCCCGCTTCTCAATACAATCAACTGATCAAAAAACCTAAAATCAGACAAAATCTGGAAAGAAGAACGATTTTCATTGTGTAAAATAAAGTGTAACGTTCATACCAGAACTCGTCATGAAAATTGTCCACAGAACCATCCCGACTCTTGAATTTACCAAATCACCGCTGATCGTGGCTTTGGCTCAAGTGCGGATGACGCCGATTCTGAGTTTGGAAAGCTACATCCCCAAACTTCAGGATCTTTTGAGAGCCAGTGATTACCCGAGGCTCCTGACGCGAAAAACAAAAACGACCATGCATGATGCGATGGGCAAGGTGGACGTCGTGGAATCAACCGATTGGGTATTTGCCGACAAATCCGGTCACTACTCTCTCGTTGTTGCTGAACAAAGTCTGGCGTTCGTCACGAGCGCATATATGACTTTTGAGGACTTCGTCGGGCGTATGGAGACTCTCCTCCAGCTCGTTCATGATGTGGTTAAAATCAGTGGTGTCGAACGCTTGGGATTACGCTACGTGGATTTGATTGAGCCAACGGCTGAGAAGCCTCTCTCCTACTTTTTGGAATCGTGCGTCCTGGGCCTGTCGCTGGAGGAGTTGGGAAAGCGGATCACAAGTTTCTCACAGACCGTGATGGAGACATCTCCCAATCGGAAGTTGGTTGTCCGCACTTCCGAGCGCCCGGGGGGGTTGGTCATACCTCCCGATCTCCTCAACCTGCAGCTAAAGCTGCGCAAACCCAATGCTCTGACCCATCCTTTCGGAGTGCTCGATCTCGATCACTACGCCGAATACTCAGAACCGGAAGATTACGACACCACCAGCGTCATTGGAAACCTCTGCGAACTTCACGATGTAGTGGATCAGGCGTTCCGCAAAGCCACGACCGAAGAAGCCAAACTCGAATGGAAATAAACCATGATTGCCCTCGATCTAACTGAATTACCAATACACCGGGACGATCCCTCCATGTGGGGGCCGTTCGGTTGGTTGTCTTCACCGCCCGCCATCGTTCAGATTGTAGAAGATCCATGGGGCCGCCCTGATCTGAATGAGGCCTATCGCTACGAACTCGAAATCGTTTTGGAAGAGGAGGATGCCGAAACCCAAGTGGCGCATTACGTCTCGGAAAACGGAACGGTTGTCGCAATCGAGCACAACACTGCGGATCTAGCGGATGGTAATCCCCTGCCGCAAAAATTGGACACGATCAAAACGCGTCTAGGTATCGGAATGAAACATCTCGCCGCAGCGCTCGGCGTCGAGCGTCCCACTGTTTACGGATGGGCCAGAGGTGAACGGCAGCCACAACCAAAACGCTGGGAGCGTATTCATGCGTTGTTGGAACTGGCTGACTACTGGCAGGGGCTGTCCCGGCACCCCCTCAGCAGGCGAATCTTCGTTCCTTTGGAATCAGGACAATCGGCGATGGATCTCCTCTCCACCGACACTCTGGATATTTCCAAAGTAAAGGAAGCGCTCAAGACACTGGCAGTCGATGAAAATGATCGGTCCGCCCGCCTCAGAGATAAAGCCGTTGCCATGCGTGAAAGAATGAAAGCGAAGGGAGCGAAGCCGCTGCCAGAAGAAGTCGTGGAGCAATCCATGAGAAACCTCAGCGACTGGTGATCTTCATCCTTTCTTCCAAATGGCGACCGGGCAGCAGGTGAAAGACAATGGTTGGCGGCAGGGAAGTTTCCTGCCGTCCGCCATGGCGATTTCCCTAGCAGCGGAACATGGCTGCGAAAATGCCAGCCACGCCGTGGTAATCTCTCAGGATTGCGACGTGACCTATGATGAACTGGATGTCGAGCCATACGTCGAAATCCTGTTTCTTCACCCCTTGGATGCCATCAATGCGGGACTTCAGGACGGGAAGAGTTCCCGGATCCTCCATCTCGAAGCCTCTGAAGGAACCGAGAAACGGTTTTTCAAAGCACAACCGTGGAACCAAGCTCGCGTCCGTAGGGAGATACTATCCACCTCATCCCCCGATTCGTCGCTATCGTTCAACACCGGAACTCTTCGAGGGATGATCCAATGGGTTGCCGACCGATACACCAGAACCGGTTTTCCCGACGAGTTCGTGAAACGGATTGAAGCCGTAGATGCATCACTCAAAAAGCTCATGAAGAAAGAAGGGGGTGCCTTCTGGCGCATCCTCGTGCATCTCAACTCCAGCGAGGAACTCGACGCTGACACTGGCTACGGAATGGAATGCGTCTGCGCCGTATGGCCCGAGGTCTGGGAGGACAAAAAAAGCCGGGAAAAAGCCGAGGCCGCTGCCGTTACACTGAAGAAACTGTTGGAGGGTTGTAGTGGAATCGAACTTGATGAGTTCGAGGTCAATAGCACCGATGAACTCCCCTTGAGCTATCTGCATCATTACCGCCCTTGGGACGTTTTCAACTATCTCACTAACAGAGACCTCCTCAAAGAGGACTCTGGCCACAGTGCTGGCACGCGATGAACAGAAATTCGAATAGCTACTCCCCATTTTAACCCCTCATGCAGCCCAACTACGAAGACATACTGTCATACGCCAAGCACGTCAAAGACACTTACCCGTCGATCTCAGACGAGGATTTGCAGAAAGCCCTGGCCGCTCATTTCATGGGTGGTAACGACACCTTACCCGCTTCATCAGCAGGATGTGTTGCCGACCCGATTGGTGATTATATCGCAATGCTATCCATTGTCTTCAATTCACTCAGGAAGGTAATCACCCAAGACAAAGGGAAACTTATCGAAGTTCAGGAAAAAATTGACCGAACGGTAGCTGCTCTGAGCATAGTCCGATGATTCGAGGAAGTGGTGAAGACAGCCCGTGTCCATACCTTATCATACTCATCCCTTGCCACTACCGAATATGGAAGCCACATCCGAGCCATTATTACAAGATCACACATCCTCTCTGGGCTGACGTAAAAACAGCCCACTTTTTCCGTTAACCCACTCACTAAAAATTCACCCATGCGATCCCTCGAACAGATCCTTGAGCTACTCCCTCAGCTCGACCGCGTCATCGCGGACGAGCTGGAAGATCAGGATCTCGATTTCAAGGAATGGGTCGCACGTAGCGTCGATGACTCCTTCCGCCTAGTAGTCGAAATCTGTCACCGGTCACGGTGTCGGCGCACGCCATGTCTGGAGCCAATAATTGCATTCCTATTGCTCGCGAGCAATTCTCTCCGCAATTCTTTCCAGCCGATGACTGAAAACGGCACTCCACGCCATGGGAGCGTAATTTATGGAACCGTTTATGGAGCGACTCCATAAAATCCCCATATCTACCCACATCCAACCTTCACCCCATGCACCCGCCCGAAATTCCCAGCCCTGCTCCCACGCCCCGCCGGCTTGGCGGTGGAGCAGGCATGGGAGAGGCGCTCCCGGTCTTGACCCTTCAGGCATTTCAGTTACGTTCACAACATCGCCATGCACTTCACCCCATCGAAGCCGCTCTTCAGTATCACCGTGCCGACGCCGAACTCCCCGGCCAGGAAGGCCACGGCTGCCTCGGTTTCGAGCAGGCCGAAGCTCACTACCGAGCAGGCGCTCAAGGGTTCCGATTATCTGAAATCCCGCAGCTCGCGCAGCAGCTCCGGGAGCTGAGTCGTCTCGGACCTGTTGACCGCGCCGGTCGCAAGTCCCTCAGAATATGGGCGGAAAATCACGACCACGTGATTGCCGAAGACAACTTCCTCAGCCGCTGGGAGGCTCAGGGAAAACGGGGCGGAGCCGAGCATCAGGTTTACCACGATCAGGATACCGGACGCTGGATCAAGCGCCTCTAGCTCCTGTCCATCTCGTTCCACTCCATTGCGGTTCACTTCTTCTCTCCTTCTGATCACTGCTCACTCGGCACTTCTCTCCCTTTCAGCATTTCAGTTTTCAGCATCTCAGCTTTTACCCCATGATCCACGCCCCCACCCTCCTCGCCGATCTCAAACGCTGGGTCACCCGCTTTGAGGACGATCTCCGCCAGCAGTGCAAGGACGTCCCGGCGCTCGATGCCAGGCTCAAGGCGCAATACCAGCTCGCCAAGGACGCCAAGCGCACCGCTTTCTCCTACGTCGTCTGGCGGGATGGAGAGCTGACCCAGTCCGCCGTCGGCTGGGTGCTGAGCTGCGTCTTCGTCCGCTTCCTGGAGGACAACGGCTTGCTGGAGCGCACCTACCTCTCCGGCATCGGGGAAAACCGCGACCTCGCCGATGACACCCGCGCCGCCTGGTTCAGGGAAAACCGTGCCGCCTCCGACAACGACTACCTCGCCCACGCCATCGCCGAGGTCGGCACCCTCCCCGGCATGGCCGATCTCATGGACGCCCGCCACAACGCCCTGTGGAACGCCCCTATCTCGCCGGATGCCGCCAAGGCCTTCATCGAGTTCTGGCGGCGCATCGACCCCGGCACCGGGAAAATGGCGCACGACTTCTCCGACCCCTCCTTCTTCAGCGCCGAAGGCACCTCTTCTCTCTCAACTCTCAACCCTCAACTCTCAACTCTCAACTCTCAACTCTCAACCTCTTCCGACCCCACCCGCTTCCTCGGCGATCTCTACCAGGATCTCTCCGAGGCCGCGCGGAAGAAGTTCGCCCTCTTGCAGACGCCGGACTTCGTCGAGGAGTTCATCCTCGACCGCACGCTCGACCCCGCGCTCAACGTCTTTGGCCTGAAAGTCGTGCGCATGATCGATCCCACCTGCGGCTCCGGGCACTTTCTACTCGGAGCCTTCCGGCGCTTGCTGCGCTTGTGGGAAAAGGAACGCCCGGATCTCAGCGAGCGCGAGGTCGCCGTCAAGGCGCTGGAGGGAGTCTATGGCGTGGACATCAATCCCTTCGCCGTCGCCATCGCCCGCTTCCGCCTGCTGCTGGCCGCCTGGCGCTATTGCGGCGTGAAGCGCCTGAAACACGCCCCGGACTTCAAGGTGAACCTCGCCACCGGCGACTCGCTGCTCCACGGCGCGCGCTTCGACTCGCAGGGGAAACCCCACGTCGTCCATCGCGAGAACCTCTTCGGCGGCGACGAGCTGGTCTTCAAAGACGAAACCGCCCACCACTTCGAGATCGAGGACGCCAAGGAACTCCACCGCATCCTCGGCCAGCAATACCACGCCGTCGTCGGCAACCCGCCCTACATCACCGTCAAGGACAAGGCGCTTAATGAACTCTACCGGGCGCGCTATGATGCCTGCCATCGCACCTACGCACTCTCCATTCCGTTTATGGAGCGCTTCTTCGATCTCGCCGTGAGTGGCTCGGGTGAAGGTCACGAAACCGCCGGCTTCAGCGGCCAGATTACCTCCAATTCCTTCATGAAGCGAGAGTTTGGGAAGAAGCTCATTGAGCAGTTTATCAGCAACTGGGATCTTAGTCATGTTATCGACACCAGCGGAGCCTACATCCCCGGCCACGGCACACCCACTGTCATCCTCTTTGGACGCAATGCTAAACCAAAAACCGGAACCGTCCGGACCGTGATGGGAATCAAAGGTGAACCGGGAACACCAGATGATCCGGCCAAGGGCAAAGTCTGGAGCGCAATAATTAGTCAGGTCGATCACGCTGGATCAGAGAGCAATTTTGTTAGTTCGGCGGATACCGAGAGGGCGAAGTTTCATAAACACCCCTGGAGTCTTCAGGGAGGTGGTGCATCGGGAGTAAAATCACAAATTGAAGCGGATGCGGGACGCTTAGAATCACGGATCGACAATCCTGTCGGGCGCGCCGTTAGAGTTGCAGAAGAAGATGTATTCCTGCGAAATTCAAATGAACCAAACCTTCATCGCATCGTAGGTGAGTTCCGTGAGTATCTTGAGGGTGACCGAGTTCGAGATTGGAATTGTGGGGCGTCACCCCTGATTTGGTATCCTTATCCAACGGATCAGAAACTGAATTCAGTCTTCTTGGCTCGGCTCTGGCCACATAGAACTACCTTAGAGCCTGTCCCAGACATCGTGAGTCCTTTAGGCACAATGTATTAGATGCTAAAAAAAGTGGGCATGGAAGTCCGAAAAGACTCCCATGCCCGAA
>JAYVNM010000017.1:0-20832 GCA_043758445.1 Akkermansiaceae bacterium
GGTTGCGTTTTCGAGGAAGTCGCCACTTTTCCTGAGCAATTCTTGGGCAATGGGAAGCTCGCAATCGTCCTTTGCCCCGCTGTAACTGGCCATGGCGACGGGCCGCCCGTCCTCATGCCGGCATAAGGTGACGATGGCTCCGAGGGCGTGCCCGAGGTCTTTGCCGTCAAGCGCGAGACTTTTGGGCAACTTGTCTTGATGGACGGCGAGCCATTGATTGAGCTCTTTGGCGAGGGCTTCCGGATCGATGCCGTTGATAAAGTTGTTGAGCGCGTCGTCGCTTGGCATGACAAGCCGTCCGTGCTCATTGCGGACGTTGAGTCCGACGGCACGACGCTGGCCTTGGCTGAGGGCGGCACCGCGTTTCCAAATGGCTTTAACGGTGGGGGCACCGACTAAATGTCGAGTGGCGAACAGTTGTGAGTGGCTATCATGACTCGCTTAATCTGCGGATTTTAGCGCGAATGTTTAGCCAAATTCAGAATGTCCCGTTATCATAAACCTTCAAGATCTTGCGGAGCAACCGCCCTGGCGGCCCCAGCGGGTGGGAATTTTTTGACTGGCGAAATGAATTTCGCGGTCCGTTAATGGTCGGCACATGGCCGCTGATGATTTGACCCGAACTTGCGCGGCGCTCCTGGTGGCGGCGGGATCGAGCCAGCGGATGGGCTTTGATAAACTGGCCGCGCCGCTGGGCGGGATGCCGGTGTTGCGACAAACGCTGGCAGCTTTCATGACGGCGGATTCCATCGCGGAGGTAGTGATCGTCTGCCCGCCGGAGCGCTGGGAATTGCTGGGCGGGGATGGGTTTTCCAAGCCGGTGAAGCGCGTGGATGGCGGGGCGACGCGGCAGGATTCGGTGGTAGCCGGGCTGGCGGCGGTGGCGGCGCGGGCTGGCTTCGTGGCGGTGCATGATGGTGCCCGGCCTTTGGTTTCAGCGGCGGATATCGACCGCTGCGTGGCGGCAGCCAGAGCGCACGGGGCGGCAGCCTTGGCGCGGCGGGTGACGGAAACGTTGAAGCGCTCCGATGCGGAAAATTTCAGCGCGGAGGCCATTTCCCGCGAGCAATTGTGGTTCATGGAAACGCCGCAGGTTTTTGAAATTCCTCTGCTGCGCGAGGCCTACGCGGCGGTGGCGGCGCGCGGATTGGCGGTAACTGACGAGGTTTCGGCGCTGGAGGTCATCGGGGTGAAGGTGAAATTCATCGCGTCCACAGGGCCAAATTTGAAGATCACGACCCCGGCGGATCTCGCACTCGCGGCAGCGGTGTTAGAATTACTTCAACCACGAATGGACGCGTATGGACGCGAATAAGAGCAAGTATATAATGATGTCTGTTAGTTTTACCATTTGCGGTTCCCACCGATCATGAGCAAGGCAATTTACGAATGGCGGCAGCTTGCTAACGGCCCGCGTCTGGCGGTCGCCACGCTGGCGGATTCCGAGTGCGCAGCGCTGTCGATCTATATCCCGGCGGGCAGTCGGGATGAGGTGGATTTCCCGATGGGGCTGGCGCATTTCGTCGAGCACATGGTGTTCAAGGGCACGGCGCGCAGGAGTGTGCGCGACCTGAGCTTTGAGATCGAGAATGCGGGCGGCCAACTCAATGCCTGCACCTCGGAAGATCAAACGGTTTACGAAGGCCGGGGCGAGGCGGATCTGATGCCGGTACTGGCGGATGTGCTGGCGGATATGGTCTGGCACGCGACGTTTCCCGAGAGCGAGATCAGCCTGGAACGCGAGGTGATCGGCGAGGAAATCACCATGTATAAAGAGTCGCCGGCGGATCACATCGGCGATCTGATATCCGGCGCACTGTGGGCGGATCATCCGTTAGGCAATCCGATTTCCGGTTCGCTGGAATCCATCGCGGCGATCCAGCGGGACACGTTGTTAGAATTCCGGGGCCGCCACCATTTCCGCAGTGATGTCGTGATCGCGGCGGCGGGTCCATTCACGTTGGAGGAAATCCTAACAATGGTTCAGCCTCACCTACCGTCCGGCTTCCATGCGGGCAGGCAGGCGCTGCCGTTCGACCGCACCCAAGCGCGGGCGGGGTCCGTGACCGACACGCGGGAGACCGACCAGCTCCAGCTCGCGCTCGCTTGGCATACGCCCGGTCGCCATGCGGAATCGCGCCACGCCCTGCGGATGTTAAGTATGATGTTAGGCGAAACTGCGAGCTCGCGATTGTTTCTCGAACTCCGCGAGGAACGTGGGTTATGCTATCAGATCAGCAGTGACGTGACGTTTTTCGAGGAGACCGGAGCCTTCGAAATCAGCGCCGGATTGGACCCGGAATCGCGCGAGGAAGCGCTGGCCTGCATCCACCGGGAAATCGCCGACCTCGTCCAAAATGGGCCGCGCGCTGGTGAGTTGGATCGAGCGAAACGCCTGACGATCGCGCAGAGCAAACTGGCTTTTGAAACCACCGGCTCACACGCTGCATGGGCCGGGGAGGGTCTGCTCGACCACGGTCACATCCCCTCACCCGCGGAATGGCGGGCCAAGATCATGGCCGTCACCGATGCCGACGTGCAAGCCGCCGCGCGTGAGGTTTTCCTAGATCGGGAGCCGTCGATGGCGGCGATCGGGGAAGTGGCGAGGTGATAGGCTTGCAGGTAATTTCACGCGGGGATTGCAGCGGGGGCGGGATGGTGCATGGTGGCGGGAATGGAATTGCCGGTGGACCAGAGGGGCAGAGGGCTGCGGGATTTGCGGATTTCGGTGACGGATCGGTGCAATTTCCGCTGTCGGTATTGCATGCCAGCAGAGGTGTTCGGGCCGGGATATGCGTTCATGGCACGCGAGGAACTGCTGAGGTTTGAGGAAATCATAACTTTGGTTAGAGCGCTTGTGCCATTGGGCATTGGTAAAATCCGGCTGACCGGCGGCGAACCGTTGTTGCGCCGAGGACTGGAGGATCTGGTCGCCATGCTGGCAGCGGTGGTGGGGGTGCATGACATCGCGCTCACGACTAACGGAGTGCTGTTAGCCCACCACGCGGAGGCGCTGGCCCTTGCAGGCCTGAACCGGGTGACGGTGAGCTTGGATGCGCTGGATGGGGAAATTTTCGCAAAGATGAATGGCGTAGGGGCCAAGGTGGAGCGAGTGCTGGCGGGAATTCAGGCAGCGCAAACCTTCGGGCTACCCGTGAAGGTGAATGCGGTCATTCAACGCGGGGTCAATGATGCGGAAATCCTGCCCCTGGCCCGTTGGGCAAAGGCGGTCGGGGTGGATCTGCGTTACATAGAATACATGGATGTCGGGGAGACGAACGGCTGGCGGATGCCGGAGGTGGTGAGTGGGGCGGAAATTTTATCGCTGCTGCAACGGGAGTTCGTCTTGGTGGCTCGGGAACCGGCGTATCGCGGGGAGGTAGCGGCGCACTGGCGGCATGTGGACGGGACGGCCGAGGTGGGCCTCATCCGCTCGGTAACGGTGCCTTTCTGCGGAGATTGCCAACGCTTGCGACTCTCGGCGGACGGAAAAATCTTCACCTGCCTGTTCGCGGCGGAAGGGCATGATGTGCGGCGGATTCTGCGCGATGGAGCGGATGAAAACGAGTTAGCGGAAAGCGTGCGGAACGTCTGGCAGTCACGCCGGGACAACTACTCGGAAGAACGCGGGCGGCTGGTCCGACCCAAGGCCGAGATGAGCTATCTCGGCGGCTAGCTCCCTCCCTGCCGCCTTTACAGCACGGATCGACAGATTCATTTTCCACTTAAGCCATACCGTCACGCAAGATTCTGTGAATCTTTACGTAACGCTGGCCCGCTTGAATTTGAAAAACCAAACCTAATATGAACTATCTCCGCTCCACCCTAGTGATGATTTCTGCATGTGGCTCCGTCATGGCTGCAGATGAAGGATCCGCTCTCTTCAATGGCAAGAACCTCGACGGCTGGGTCCAGCGCGGAGGCAAGGCCGTTTATTCGGTCGAGGACGGCTGCATCGTCGGAACTTCGGCCATCGGCACGCCTAACAGCTTTCTCTGCACCGGCCATGATTACGGGGATTTCATTCTCGATTATGAATTCAAGGTCGATCCCCGATTAAATTCCGGCGTGCAAATCCGTAGTCAGAGTCTCTCCGCACCGGCTGAGATCACTTGGCAGGGCAAGAAGATCGCGATTGCTGCGGACCGCGTGCATGGCTATCAAATCGAGATCGATCCCGATCCGAAAAAGGACCGCTGGTGGAGCGCCGGGATCTATGATGAAGGCCGCCGCGGCTGGCTTTTCCCCGGCGCCTTGGGCGGCGATGGCAAGATTTTCGGCGACCAAGGGCGGAAAATTTTCAAGCAAGGTGACTGGAACAAGGTGCATGTGGAGGCGGTGGGAGATTCGATCAAGACCACGCTCAACGGTACGCCCTGTGCGGAGATCAAGGATTCGCTGACGCCCTCGGGATTCATCGCCTTACAAGTCCACGCCATCGCCAATGAAAAAGACAAGGCTGGTTCGCAAGTCCGCTGGCGGAACCTGCGCCTCAAGGAAGTCGGCGCGGCCAAGCAAATCTCGATTTCTACCGAAGCGGAAGCCACTCCCAACACGCTGACAGACGCGGAGAAGGCCGCAGGATGGCGCTTGTTGTGGGATGGAAAAACTAGCGAAGGCTGGCGTAGCGCGCATCATCTGGAGTTCCCCAAAGAGGGCTGGGCGATGCACGAGGGAATTCTCAGCATCAAGGAAACCGGTGGCGGCGAGTCGGCGTCGGCGGGCGACATCATCACCAAGGAGGTTTATTCGGAATTCGAGTTAAGCGTGGATTTCAAAATCACGCCCGGTGCAAACAGCGGCATCAAGTTGTTTGTCGATCCGGATTTGAACAAGGGAGCCGGTTCGTCCATCGGGCCTGAGTTTCAAATTCTCGACGACGAGCGCCACCCGGATGCGAAGCTGGGCGAAAATGGCAACCGCACCATTGGCTCGCTTTATGACATGATTCCCGCGCCAAAGACAAAAAAGGTCAAGCCGGTCGGCGAGTGGAACAACGCGCGCATCCTCTCGGAGGGCAAGCACGTCACCTACTGGCTGAATGGTGAGAAGACGGTGGAATATGAACGCGGCTCGAAGGAGTGGCGCGAACTCGTAGCGAAAAGCAAATACAAGGTCTGGCCCAACTTCGGCGAAATGCCCGCCGGCCACATCCTGCTTCAGGAACATGGCAATCAAGTGTTCTACAAAAACATCAAGATCCGCGATTTCTCGAAAAAATAACCGGTTTCACTAAGCGCGGCACGGCTGTCAAAGTCGTGCCGCAATTTTTTGTACTAGCATGACGTCGGGACGAAAGGTTAGTCCGAAATTGTGACTGTCGCTGTCGTCGGTGTGCCAACCAAATAGATGCTTGAGCTATCCGGCTGGACGGTGACGATGACCGATTCACTGCCCTCAACCAGGGTGTCCGCATAGGGAGTAATAACCATGGTGGCCGTGGTGCTGCCCGCCGGAATGGTGACGCTGCTGGAGGCACCGGTGTAGTCGCTGAATTGGGTGGCGGTGCCGCCGACTGCGCAGGTGACGTAGAGCGGCACATTCAGGCTGCCGCCGTTGCGGGTGAAGGTGAAGGTTCCGGTGTTCACGGTGCTGCCCGGCTCGACGGCGGTTGGGTCCGTGGCGGCGACGGTGACGGTAGGTTTCACGGTATCGTCGTCCGCAAGGTAAACAGTGGCGTTGGCGGGGCTGCCAACAATGTAGATATTGTCGGGGTCGGTGCTGAGGGTGACGATAACGGTTTCCGTGGATTCGATGATGAGGTCGTCATAGGGGGTGACGGTAGCAATGGCGGTGGTGCTGCCGGCAGGGATGGTAATGCTGCTATAAACGCCGCTGAAGTCATTGAAGTTACTGGCGGTGCCGGTGGTGGCGTAGGTAATGTACAAGGGCACATTGAGACTACCGCCGGTGCGGGTGAAGGTGAAGGTGCCAGTGCTGGTGCCAGCCTCGGCGGCGCTCTGATCGGTGGCGACGACGGTGACGGAAGGTTTCACAGTGTCGTCATCCGCGATGTACACCGTGGCGGTGGCGGGGCTGCCGACCGTGTAAAGGTTGTCGGGGTCGGTGCTGAGGGTGACGATGACGGTTTCCGTGGATTCGATGATGAGGTCGTCATAGGGGGTGACGGTAGCAATGGCGGTGGTGCTACCAGCAGGGATGGTGATGCTGCTATAAGCGCCGCTGAAGTCACTGAAGTTACTGGCGGTGCCGGTGGTGGCGTAGGTGACGTAGAGGGAGACCGACAAGTCGCCGCCAGTGCGGGTGAAGGTGAAAGTCCCGGTGCTAGTGTTAGATTCCGAAGCATTGTTATCGGTGGCAGCGACGGTGACGACGGGTTTCACGCTGTCGTTGTCCGCGATGGTGACCGTGGCGACACTCGGACTTCCGAGGTTGTAAAGCGAGTCCGTGCCAAGGGTCAGGATGGCGGTTTCCGGGCCTTCGATGATGAGGTCGTCGTAAGGGGTGAGTGTGGCGGTCGCAGATAGGCTGCCAGCAGGGATGGTAATGCTGGAGTAAACCCCGCTGTAATCACTGAAATTAGTAGCGGTGCCGGACATAGAATAGGTGATGCTAAGGGCGATGGAGGTGTCGCCACCCGAGCGGGTAAAGGTGTAGGAACCGAGGTTGGTTCCGGGCTCGGAGGCATCCGGGTCACTTGCCACTACGGTGACGGTGGGTTTGACGCCGTCATTGTCGGCGATGGAGACCGTGGCGGTATTCGGCGTGCCTATGAGGTAGATAGAATCTGGAGCAAGAGTAACGATCACAGTTTCCGTACCCTCGATGCTGAGGTCATCAGCGGGGGTTAGGGTAGCGGTGGCGGTGGTGGCACCCGCAGGAATATTTACATAGCTGCCAATGCCGGAGTAATCACTGCCGGATGATGCAGTGCCGCTCACATTGAATGAGACGTAGAGCGCCACATTAAGGCTGCCGCCGTTGCGGGTGAAGGTGAAGGTGCCGGGGTTCTGCGCGGTTTCCGCCGCTGCGGCATCGGTCGCAACCACCGTAACAGTGGGTTTCACCGTGTCATCATCGGCAATAGTAACGGTGGCGGTCTTGGCCACGCCAATGGTGTAGGAGGCGTCGGCGACCAGGGTTAAAGTTGCCGTTTCACTGCCCTCAATGATCAGGTCGTCATAGGGAGTGACGGTGGCGACTGCCGTGCTACTGCCGGCAGGGATCGTGAAGTAGCTGCCAAGTCCGGAATAATCCAAGCCACTAGAGGCGGTGCCAGAAATGGTGTAACTAACGAAAAGCGAACTGGTCGTGCTGCCGGTCCGAGTGAAGGTGAAAGTGCCCGTTTGTGGACCCGCCTCGGAGGCGGATGAGTCGGTGGCTTGAACCGTCACAGTGGGTCCGCTAGGTGGTTCATTATCGACGATGGTGACGGTGGCGTTGTTTGGATTTCCAATAGCGTAGGTATTGCTGACCACCAGAGTGACCGCCACGGTTTCATTTCCCTCCGCTAGCGTGTCATCCAAGGGATAGATCACCCGGTCCACAGTTGCACTGCCTGCCGCGAAAGTGATGGAACCACCCACAGTCGTGTAATCCACGCCATTGGTTGCCGTGCCGGCAATGCTATAACTTACGGTTAGGGTCAGCGCGGTGCTGCCGGTCCGTGTGAAGCGGAATCTAGCGGTATCGGTGCCGGGTTCCGACCCGCTGGAATCCTGCGCGAGGACAGTCACCACAGGTGCGATTTCATTATCTGTAATCGTTACCGTGGCCGTTGAAGGACTGCCAAGGCTATAGAGTGAACTGGTGACCAAAGTCGCGATGACTGTCTCTCCACCGTCATAAAAAGTATCATCCACAGGTGATACTATAATATCCACGGTGGTACTTCCGGCCGGAATCGTCACGGAGGTGCCGATTGCCACATAATCCGCACCGCTGGTCGCAGTTCCACCAACCGTGAAATGCACCGTCAGCGGACCGAGGGTGCTGGTGTTCCGGGTGACTCTGAATTTCCCGGTGTCGGTGCCGGGCTCTGAAGCGTTCGCGTCCACCGCTTGGATCGTCACGGCGGGTTTGATCTCGTTATCAACGATGGTCACGGTGGCGGTGTTCGGTGAACCCACCGTGTAGTAGTAAGAAGTCGCAGCGACAGTCATGACCACGGTTTCGTCACCTTCCCAGACCAAATCGTCGATAGGAGTTATCGTGACGGTGGTGCTGACGCTGTTGGCTGGAATTGTGATAGAGAGGGGAGTTTGATTGAAATCGACGCCGTTGGTCGCAGTCCCGCTGGTGGTGAGATAGACGACGAGGGATTTCGCAGGATTACCGGTGCGGGAGATGGTGAAAGTGCCGGTATTGCTTCCCGGCTCTGAGGCATTCGGATCGCTGGCGGTGATCGTCACCACCGGGTTACCGATTTTGGTTACAAAAGCATCCGCCACGCCGCCATAAATATTTTGCAACGGTAGATAGCGCGGATAATCTGCGGAAACGGTATAACCGGCGATATAGGAAACTTGACTGGAATCAACCGCGATCGCATTCGCGTAGTCAGTGTCGGTGCCACCGACGAAAGTCGAGTAAATCAATGTGTTTCCCGCCGCAACAAACCGCGCTACGAAAGCATCACCGCCACCGCCATTGGCAGCTTGCGATGATCGGACTGAGGGAAAATCCAGCGAGGCGGTGTAGCCGGTGACGTGCGCGGCATTTCCCGCATCCACGGCAATGCCGGTGCCGAAATCGAGATTGGCGCCGCCGAAACAGGTGGAGTAAACCAGCGCGGTGCCCGTGGTATTGAGCTTGGTCACAAAGGCATCGCCGCCCGTGTGGAGGGCTGATTGATAAGCACTCACCAGCGGGAAATCACTGGATTCGGTTTCGCCGGTGACGTAGGCATTGCCCGCCGTGTCCACGGCGATGGCGTAAGCCTTCTCCGCCCGGCTGCCGCCGAGGAAGGTGGAATACTGATAGGTTGTGCCGCTTGAGTTTAGTTTGGCGATGAAGGCATCCCCCGCGCCATTGTAGGTGACGTCATAGGCACCGGCAGTTAGCGGGAAATCCCGCGACTCGGTTTCGCCCGTCAAATAGGCGTTTCCTGCGGTATCCATGGCCACCCCATAAACCGCATCCGCTCCAGTGCCGCCGACGGTTTTGTTATATGTTATAGCGCTGCCGGCGGTGGTGAACTTGGCGACGAAGCCGTCCGAGTCAGGATGGGTAGGAATTTCCCGCGTGCCGCCGATGATGGCGATCCCTGCGCTGCTGACTGCGACGGCAGACGCCGCATCGTAGCCGGTGTCGCCGAGGTAAGTGGAGTAAACAAGTGACGCCCCGTTAGAAGCGATTTTCGTCAGGAAGGCATCGCCGCCCCCGGCATTGAAATTCTGCGCCGCGCTCTGGAGGGGGAAGTTGGTGGAGTAGGTCAGACCCGCGACATAAGCGGCACCGGTTCCATCAACGGCGATGGCACCGCCCTCATCATAGCCGTTGCCGCCAAGGTAAGTGCAATACACCAGTGCGCTGCCGGCAGGGTTGAGTTTCGCAACGAAGGCATCGCCATCCGCGCTCTTGCCGGGCCGCAGTGCGGCAGCGGTCGGGAAATTGGTAGAAAACGTGACGCCGGTGACATAAGCATTGCCAGTCCCATCCACGGCAACTCCATAAGCCTCGTCATAATCACTGCCGCCGAGAAACGTTGAATAATAGAGCACCGGATCAATCACTAGCGGAACACTGGAGTCATAGATCCCGAGCGTGAAGCCCACGCGGTTCGTTCCACGCAATTCATAATCCACCGTCACCTCCTTGCGACCCGAAGGCAGATTCTGATAGGCGATGGCTTTCGGCATCCGCAGCAGACCAGCTTTTGTTAGTAAATTGAGATCACCCGCAGTATTAACTTCCATTTTGTCTAAGCCGCTGACCGCCCACTCGATGACTTTCGGATCAGATCCGGGAGCGATGACAAAATCATGCTCCAATTGCCGCCGGTCCCCATGATAGATCACGTCCACCCCCGGATAGATCGCCCGATATTCCAGTTTGGCATAACTTGGCACATTGAGATGCCAGCCAGCCGGATCGCGACCTTGCATATAATTCGTCGCGCCCTCCAGCGGCACGGAAAATTGCTTTTCCGCCTTCGCGTTGGCTCCCCGCAGCGTGAATTGAAGCATCGTGGCGGACATCCCCTCCCCCTCGCCCCGCGCCTTTTTGCGCTGTGTATTCCCAGCTCCACGCACCGGCGAATCACCACGTGCCGCAGCCGTCCGCAGGGCGATCCGCATTTCGCCACCGGCAACATAAACGGCATATCCCGGTCCGCGTGCCAGCGAATCAAAGCGCTCGGACGTCTGACCTACATTTTGCTCGAACCGCAGCGGCATTTCGCCAAACCGAGCCACTACAGCGGGTCGCGCCTCGGACTCGCCTTCCGCTTGCAGGTCGGTGCTTGCCAGCAAAGTGACGACCAAGCCCAAGAAAAATGAAGAGCCCGAGCGAATGTTCGCACACGCTCTGGAAATAAGAAATGCCGGAAGGGGATTGATCGGAATATTCATTGCACTTGGTGGTAGTATTTTTGAATACGGCTCTACTTTTTAAATGATAAGCTAGGTATTCTCTTAAGAAAACTCTGCTCGATGTCAACCCAATTTTCCACTCAATTTTCCGATGATGTCGGCGACCGCATTGCGCCAAGTAAAATGACACCGGCGGAGGAATGAAAAATCAGCTTTAGGCCGCGGACCGCCGCATTGTGCCAATTCAGGGATTTTTCCAAGTCCAATCATGAGGTTTACTGCGCCTCATCCGGCAGCAGCAGAGAGAACCTGCTGATGGCCACACAGCGGCCCGTTTCAGCATCCACGTCAACGATCACGCCGCACAACCTGACCGGTCCCTTGGCGATGGGAAAACGAGTGGGCATGCCCGTTTTGAACCGCCACACCACGGATTCGATGCTTCGCCCCAGCACGGACTCGTCCGGGCCGCACATCCCAGCGTCGGTTAGATAGCCCGTGCCTCCGGGGAAAATGCTCTCATCGGCCGTCTGCACATGGGTGTGGGTGCCGACGACCAAGGATACTTTTCCGTCGAGCATCCGCCCCAATGCGATTTTCTCGCTGGTCGTCTCCGCGTGAATGTCCACCACCAGAACCGTCACCCCTGCATCCCGCAGCTGCGCCACTTCCTTTTCCACCGCGAGAAATGGATTTTCCAAGGGCGGCTGAATGAACGAGCGGCCTTGCACTTGGATCACCCCGATCCGGCCCTTCGCGGTTTCCAGAACCACGCTGCCACTGCCCGGCGTGCCTTCTGGGTAATTCAGCGGCCTCAATAACCGTGGCTCAGTGGGGAAATAATCGACAATTTCCTGTTGATCCCAGACGTGATCACCGGTCGTGATGACTGCCGCTCCCGCCCGCAGCAGGTCAATGGCGATCCGTGGGGTGATCCCCTTCCCGCCCGCCGCATTTTCCCCATTCACAATGCAAAAATCCAGGCCCTCCGATTGTTTTAGCAATGGCAGTTGTTCGATGACAGCTTTGCGTCCAGGCTCGCCCACAACATCACCGAGGAATAAAATACGAATCACAGACATGGCAGGAAAATGAGCGGTGAATCCGCCTCCCCGCGATGCTCCAACTTCCCCACCCTCCCGACAATCCTATTTCCCGAATGTCCAAAAACTCCAAACGCGCGGTCACCTTGCTGCTTATTCTCAGCATCGCTGGGATCGCCTACATGGCGGCATTTTTTCGCACTAAACCTGCGCCCTCCAGCACAGCTCCTGGCGTACCACGAAACCTCTCCATGCTCGCCGCCCCGCCCGACTGGTCAGTCCTAGAACAGTTTCAAAACACGATCTCCCGCGAGGACTTCGAGCGCCTCATCACCACCGTTTTCACGACCGGCGGAAAATGGAAAAATTTCATCGAAATCACCGTGACCGAGGCCCGCATTAAGACAGGCGCGGACACCTCGAATGAGGTTTTCCGCCTCCGCTTCTCGCCGCCCGCAGCCGTCACCCCCGCGCCACGGCAATGGCGGACGGCAGCCGAGTTGCCACCCAGCACCCTGGCGAAACCGCTGACGGGAATCCGCATCGCCATCGACCCCGGCCACATCGGCGGAGAGTGGGCAAAGATGGAAGAACGCTGGTTCGTACTGGGTTCTGGCACGCCGGTTTGCGAGGGCGACATGACGCTCCAAGTCGCGAATCTACTGAAGCCCAGCCTCGAAGCCCTCGGTGCCACCGTCTCGCTCGTTAGAGAAAAAAACGCTCCCATCACCCCGCTCCGTCCGGCCTCTCTGCTCTCGCTCGCCGCGGATTCTGCCACATCAGAATCCGCTGAGAAATTCGCCGAGCGCCTGTTCTACCGCACGGCGGAAATCCGTGCCCGCGCCGATCTCGTCAACCAGATCCTCAAGCCCGATCTCGTGCTCTGCCTCCACTTCAATGCCGAGGGTTGGGGCAACCCTAACAATCCAACCCTGATTGAACACACCCACCTGCACTTCCTCGTAAATGGCGCTTACGATGATGACGAGGTCGCCCTCGCCGATCAGCGTTTCGCCCTCTTGCACAAGCTCCTCCAACGCAGCCTAGAGGAGGAAGTCGCCATCAGCGCCAGTCTCGCCAAGAGCTTTGTCGCCCTCACCGGCCTGACTCCCTATCAATACCCCCCGGAATCATCCAACGTCCGCCAAATCCAAGGAAATCCCTACCTCTGGGCCCGCAATCTCCTCGCGAATCGTCTCTACGACTGCCCGGTCATTTTCATGGAACCCTACGTCATGAACTCCACCACGGACTACGCCCGCATCCAAGCCGGCGATTACGATGGACTCCGGGAAATCGCCGGAACCCTGCGGCCTTCCATTTTCCGCGAATACGCAGACGCCGTCGCTACCGGCCTATCAAACCACTATGCCGCCCTCCGCAAACCCTGAAATCATTCATCGTCCGCGAAAAAATTCCGATAAAGCCCCACCCCTCACCACGTCTCCTACACCCGATGCTCCACCGCCGCCTCCTTCCTCTCCTCTGCGCACTAACAGCCGCCGCCGCCGCCCAAGACGGCGGCCAACTTTTCACCGCCTCCTGCTCCGCCTGCCACGGCTTGGATGGTAAGGGTGCCACCGGCGGCACCTTCCCCCCACTTGCCGGTAGTCCATGGCTGTTAGGCGACGGCCAGCGCGCCATCAAAATCACCCTCCACGGCCTCGAAGGCCCCGTCAACGTCCTCGGTAAAACCTTCAACCTCGCCATGCCGCCCCAAGGTGCCGCCATCAGCGATGAAAACCTCGCCGCCATCCTCACCTACGTCCGCAGTTCGTGGGGAAATGCCGGCAGCGCCATCACTCCCGCCCATGTCAAGGCCACCCGCGCCGCCACCGCCAGCCGCGCCACCCCATGGAGTGCCGAGGAAATCCTCAAACTCCACCCGCTCCCCCTCGAAGCCACCGCCCTTAGCCACGTCGTCTCCAGCTATTATTCCGGCGCTTGGCAGAAACTCCCAGACTTCTCCAAGCTCAAGCCTGACAGCATCGAGGAAGAACAAACCGGCGTCATCACCGTCCGTAAGAACACCAAACCCATCAACTTCGGCATCGTCTGGACCGCCAGCTTCGACGCCCCTGCCGATGGCAATTACACCTTCACCCTCGATGCCGATGACGGCGCACGCCTCATCCTCAACAACCAGACCGTCACCGAAATCGACAGCCTCGGCCCGATGAACGGCACCCGCGCCAAGCAAGGCAAAGTCAAGCTCACCAAAGGCCCCCACCCCATCCGCATCGAGTATTTCCAACTCGGCAACAACAAAGGCCTCACCCTCGGCTGGAAAGGCCCGACCGCCCAAGATTGGAAATGGCTCAGTGAAGAGACGGGGCAGGCGAAAACCGCTGGCCCCACGCACCCCACCATCCCCCTCATCCCCACTCCGGACCACGCCATTTTCTACCGGAACTTCATCACCGGCGTCTCCGCCCGCGCCATCGGCTTCGGCTTCCCCGGCGGCGTCAATCTTGCCTACTCCGCAGACCACTTCGCCCCGGAAATCGTCTGGACCGGTGCCTTCATGGATGCCGGCCACCACTGGACCGACCGCGGCATCGGCAATGAGCCACCCGCCGGTGACAACGTCGTGAAACTCTCCACCGCCCCCGCCCTGCCTGACACCGCCCGCTTCACAGGCTACAAACTCGACGCCGTCGGCAATCCTACCTTCTCCGTCAAAATTGGCGACCAATCCCTCCTCGACTCCTGGAAACCCAGCGCCAAAACCCTCATCCGCACCCTCACCGCCAGCGGCGCCCCGCTCACCCTACTCATTGGGGAAAATGCCACGCAACAAGGCCAGACCCTCAGCTTCGCAGACAAACTCACCCTCCTCGCAAGCGGCGCTGAAATGCAGACCACCAGCGGCAAGTCCACCATCACCCTCGCCCCCGGCAAGCCCGCCACCCTCACTTACCAGTGGAAATAGACCCGCTTATTTTCCGGCAAATTCCATTCCACCTGCACCCCCGTCCTCTTTCCTATATGCGCATCCTTCCCACCCTCCTCCTCACCGCCACTCTCGGCCACGCCGCCAAGCCCGCCCCCCCGACCACCCAGACTGAACGCCAATCCGACTACTATCACCGCGAGGAAATCCCACTCCCGCCCGGCGAGGTCATGGAACTCAGCTCCATCGCCCTCATGCCCGACCAAAAAGTCGCCGTCGCCACCCGCCGCGGCGACCTCTGGATCTGCTCCGGTGCCTACGGCAGCGACCTCTCGAAAGTCACTTGGAAAAAATTCACCAGCGGTCTCCACGAGCCGCTCGGCATGTATTACAAAGACGGTTCCCTCTACCTCAGCCAGCGCGACGAATTCACCCGCATCCAAGACTCCACCGGCAAAGGCACTGCCGATACCTTTGAAACCATCTGCGCCGACTGGGGCATCAATGGCGACTACCACGAATTCGCCTTCAGCACCCCGCCCGATAAAAATGGCGACGTCTGGCTCGCCCTCTGCCTCACCGGCTCCGCCTCCGCCGAGTCCAACTGGCGCGGTTGGGCCATGAGAATCACCCCCGAGGGCAAAATGATCCCCACCTGCTCCGGCGTCCGCTCTCCCGGCGGCATCGGCTTCAATGCAGCAGGCGACACCTTCATGACCGACAACCAAGGTCTCTGGAATGGCTCATCCTCCCTCAAGTGGCTCAAGCCCGGCTCCTTCCAAGGCAACCCCGTCGGCAACAAATACCATACCCTCGCCAAGCTCCCCGCCCCGCCCGAACCCAGCGAACCCTCACGCATCCTCACCGAGCGCCTCAAGTTCCCCGACTTCATCCCCCCCGCCGTCGTCTTCCCCCACAGCATCGTCGGCCAATCCCCCACCGGCATTGCCTGCGACCTCACCCACGGGAAATTCGGCCCATGGGAAAACCAGCTCTACGTCGGTGAGCAAACCCACTCCCAAATCCAGCGCGTCTGCCTAGAGAAAGTCAACGGCATCTACCAAGGTGCCGTCTTCCATTTCCTCGAAGGCTTTGAAGCCGGCCTCATCCCCGTCCGCATGGACCAGGATGCAGGCGTCATCTTCACCGGCGGCTCCAATCGCGGCTGGGCCTCACGCGGCACCAAGCGCTTCACCTTCGAGCGCTGCACCTGGACCGGAAAAACCCCCTTCGAGATCCTCACCATGACCGCCAATCACGACGGCTTCACCCTCAATTTCACCCAACCCGTAAATCCCGCCACCGCTGGCAACCCCGCCAGCTACACCATGGACGCCTTCACCTACATCCTCCAGCACACCTACGGCAGCCCCGTCGTCGATGTCTCCACCCCCAAAATCACGGCCGCCACCGTCTCCCCAGATAAAAAATCCGTCCGCCTCACCGTCGCCGGCCTCGTCCGTGGCAACGTCCACCACCTCGACCCCAAAGGCGTCACCTCCGCCACCGACCAAGCCCTCTGGCACCCCGAGGCCTACTACACCCTCAATGAGATTCCCCAATAATCGGGCATTCGGAAAATCACGCTAAGGGGTTTTGCTTGGCGCGTGGCCTGCCCCACTGTCGTCCGCCTTATCCCAGACCAGGAGTCCAATTCGAAGTTGTGGAGCTCCGCGATTGATCGCATTCGGCATGATCCGCCGCCTGCGCTTGGGGGAAATCCGGCGGGGTGCCAACGCAATAATGTTTGCGGTTTTGTTACGGCCCTGCTCTTACTTCTAACGCCAATGAATAACAGCCGCAATAAACCGCAACATTCCCTTGTGGACGGCTTTACCACGGCCAGCTCCTGTGCTGGACGCAGCCAGGGAGTTTTCCTTGCTCCACTGCCAACCTTCACTCTCACGCATAGAGTTTTCGACGGACCGAAACAACTCTCTCTATGTGCCGGACAGAATACGGATCTTTTTTTGCGTGAAGACCCGCTCCCCAACTGAGCCAAGGCGCCCCCGCACTCGTCCTCCCAAGGTCGCGCTGCTCGTCGAGACGTCGAATGCCTACGCACGTGGGATTTTAGGAGGAGTTGAGGATTACATCAGCATCAACGGGCCGTGGAATGTCTATCTCGCCGAGCGCGGACGCGGAGATTTGGTTCCGCCCTGGCTGGCGGAATGGGACGGCGACGGAATTCTGGCGCGCATCGAGAACCAGGAAATCGCCCGGGCGCTTGCCTCAATGCGCCTGCCTATGGTGGATGTGAGTTCCTACCACTTGCTGCCGGAAATCCCGGTAGTGACGACGGACAACGAAGCCATTGCGCGGCTGGCCTTGCAGCACTTCACGGAACGCGGATTCCGGCGCTTTGCCTTCTGCGGAGACTCCCGGTTCGCGTGGTCGGTGGCACGCGGCAGGCAGTTCGATGATCAGACCCGCTCGGCGGGATTCGTTTGCGACCATTACCCGGAAAACACCAAGGACGAAAGCAGCAGCGATCCGGAAACCGACGCCATCGCCCGCTGGCTGGGGAGCCTCCCGCTGCCGGTCGCAGTGTTGGCCTGCTACGACGCGCGCGGCCAGCAAGTGCTCAACGCCTGCCGCCGCGCCGGGCTTTCCGTCCCGGAACAGGTTGCGGTGCTCGGCGTGGACAACGACGAACTGCTCTGCGCGCTCTCGCCGCCGCCGCTTTCCAGCGTGAAGCTAAATCCGCAGCGCACCGGCTGGCTGGCGGCCGAGCTGCTGGCGAAACTGATGGCGGGCGAGAAGGTCGTGCCGGAGGTGCTTCGCATCCCGCCCGTGGGCATCGTCACGCGGCAGAGCACTGACACGCTCTCTGTGGACGACCCGCAGATGGCCCGCGCGTTGCAGTTCATTCGCGAGCACTCATGCAAAGGGACGAATGTGGAGGCAGTGGCCCGTCACGCCGGCCTTTCGCGCCGCCTGCTGGAGATGCGCTTCAAGGCCATTCTCGGACGCACTCCTCACGAGGAAATCATGCACGTGCAGCTCGAGCGGGTGAAGGAATTACTCCAGACCAGTCTTTCCCTTTCTGAAATCGCGGAGCGCGCAGGCTTCACCCATGTCGAGTATCTGAGCGCGATCTTCAAAAAGAAAACCGGCCTGTCACCGAGCGTGTATCGTGCGCAGGAACGACCGTCGGCCCGGGCACAAATCCGGCGCTGACAAAATAGACCGGCTTGGGCGGCAGTGAGGAAGGCGGGAGAGGGATTCGAGGTTTCGTAAAACCTTAAGCGAAATGCGCGAAGTCTCATTCACAACTCCGTGAACCATGCGAAGCTGATCCCGTGAATTCCCCCATTCGCTTCGGCAAAAATTCGCGCTCATCGTCGTGCGGACTGCCAATCGCAGACTCCCCGTCACATGACCTCCTCCGGAGGAGTCATTTACTTTTGAGTCAACAAGACGGCTCCACCACGGCCAGCCCCTGTGCGGACGCAGCCAGTGACTGGTCTGCGCTCCGCAGCGACCGTTCTCCCGCACGCAGCGATTTTTCGACCGACGGAAGCAACCGGTTCCAGGCCGGAAGCAACCGGTTCCAAGCCGGAAGCAACCGGTTCCAGGCCGGAAGCAACCGGTTCCAGGCCGGAAGCAACCGGTTCCAAGCTGGAAGCAACCGGTTCCAGGCCGGAAGCAACCGGTTCCAGGCCGAAAGCAACCGGTTCCAAGCCGAAAGCAACCGGTTCCAGGCCGGAAGCAACCGGTTCCGCACCGCAGGCAACCGCTTCCGCGCCCCCAAAGCCCTTCTGTCGCTCTAGTTTCACCCCCTTCACCACCCCCACTATGGCCCACCTCCGCGTCCTCCTTGGCTTAACCAATGCCCCCGACCATTCCCTTGAGGAACTCGCCGGGTCCGTCCACGACAATCTCTTCGGCAAACCCGCCTTTCCCACCCCGCCCGTGATGCAGGGCACCCTCCAGGCGCAGATCACCGCCTTCACCGACGCCATCGCCGCCCAGATGCAGGGCGGCACCGCCGCGACCGCCGCGAAAAACTTCCAGCGCGACGCCCTCATCGCCATGCTCCGCCAGCTCGCCGGCTACGTGCAGGTCGCTTGCAACAACGACCTCGCCACCCTCCTCTCCAGCGGCTTTGAAGCCGTCAACACCCATAACGCCTCCAGCCCCCTTGCCAACCCCATCATCCGCTCCTTGGATAATGGGAACTCCGGCCAGCTCCTCATCCGCGTCACCCCCGTGCCCAACGCCAAATGCTACGAAGTGCGCTACGCCGCCATCCTTGCAGGCGGCGTCACCGGCCCGTGGCAGAACGGCGGCCTCTTCAGTAATTCCCGCGCCATCCCGGTGAACGGCCTCACCCCCGGCACCAGCTACACCGTCGAAGTCCGCGCCATTGGCGGCAGCACCGGCTCCACCGACTGGAGCGACCCCGTCGGCCACATGAGCATGTGACCTTTATCACCGTCCCACCACGCCACTACCAAGTTCCAAGTTGAAAGTTCCAAGTTCACGCCTCAAAGTTCACCCTTGTATCCTCCGTTTACTGTCACAATATCTTCTGTCACTCCCTGCCAAAATCCCATGAAAACCGCATCCCTCCGCCTCCTCACCGCCTTTTTCTTGCTGGCACTTTTGGGCCTATCTACCGCGCAGGCGGTCACGCGCAGCTGGACGGGCGCGACAAACACGACTTGGGATTTGGGTTGGAATCCGAATGCGGCTCCGACGACTGCGGATGACTTGACCATTCTTGGTCCTGCCAACGTAGCTGGCGCTCTTACGATCAACATCAATGCCGCCGCTTTTGCGAACACCATCAACTTCACGGATACTTCCGCTGTCACGTTGGGCGATACCAGCGGAACGGACAAGACACTGACTCTCCAAAACGGGCTGACTACCGGATCGGGCGCGGTGACCATCGGTTCCGTCACAGCGAATCTGGGAGTCCTCATCGCACTGGGTGCCAGCCAGACGTGGAACATCGGCTTGGGTGGCTTGACTGCTAACAACGCCATCAGTGGCGTGGGCTTCGGCATCACCAAAACTGGCAATGGCACGCTGACCCTCACCGGCGTGAACACCTATACCGGCGGGACAACCGTGAACGCGGGGATATTGCAAGCTGGCCGGGCTACCACCGCCTTCGGGGCCCAACAAAACGTGCTTACCGTGAATACGGGGGGCACCGTGGACTTCAATGGAAAAGGCGAGCAAATCGGCGTCCTAAATGGGACGGGCGGCACCGTGGTCAATAATGTCAGCGGGATCGCCAGCACCATGAACATTTTCGGTAACACGGGCAGCGGCAACTATTTTGGCGTCATAGCCGATAACACCATCGGGACCGGAACTATCAAGATCAACAAGAGCGGCACGGCGACTCAGACATTCTCGGGCCTGAACACTTATACGGGAACAACCACCATCTCCTCGGGCCTCCTGACCATCGGCAGCACGGGATCACTGGGCAACACCGCCATCAGCACCGTTGCCAACGCCGTCGCCACCTTCGCGGTCAACGCAGGCTCCGGCACGGTCAATCTCGGCAACAACACTGCGGGCGCTTCTCTCGGAGCCACCTTGAACCTCGGCATCGGCACGGTCTTCAGCATGGTGGACGCCGCCATCGGAACGACGAACTTGGTGCAGGGGGCAACCTTTGGCACCGCGCTGACGCTCAACACGGCCACCTTGAACTTTGAATTGAGCGGCGCCACCGCCGACAAACTGGCCGTGACCGGCGCCACCTCGACCGCCTCGGTCACCGGCACCAACACCATCAACCTCACGCCCCTCGCCGCACTCACCGCAGGCACTTACAATCTCATCACCACCGCCGCTGCCGCTGGTGGTCTGTCCACGGGTGGCACGTTCAGGTTCGCCAACGGCAACGTCACAAGCGTGGGGACTTTTGGCGCGAGTAACTACCTACTGACCCTGAACAATTCCGCGAACATTGAATCCGTCACCGTCGGTGCGGCCTCGGCCTCGGCCATAACCTGGACAGGCCAGACAGCGGGTAACGGCGTAACCGATGCCAGTTGGAACACCACCGGCTCCACCAACTTTGCATTGGGAACCACGCCGGTCGGGTTTGTCAACGGCAACGCCATCACCTTCCAGGATACCAATACAGTCACCGCTGGCAACGTGGCTGCTCCCAGCTTGGCTGTCGTCGTGCAAGCTGCGGGCGTCTCCCCTAGCTCGACCACTTTCAACAACACGAACGTCAATTATACCGTCAGCAACGTCAGCGGTAACATCGGCATCGCGGGCACGGGCACCCTCACCAAGAGCGGCACCGGCACGCTCACCCTCTCCGGCGTGAACACCTACACGGGCAGCACCACCGTTAGCGCCGGCACGTTGAATATCGCGGGCACGGGATCCATTTACAGCACCCTCGGCTCAGGCACCGCCACGG